>JBDHED010000153.1:0-5140 GCA_039591175.1 Gemmatimonadota bacterium
GGCCAACCCGCGTGTCATCGAGTCGACGGTCACCGACGTGCTCGAAGAGGAGCTGAGCACGATCCCGGGGGTCCGGACCCTGACCAGCGCGAGCTCGGAGCAGTTCAGCTCGATCACGCTCGAGTTCACGCTCGACCGCGACCTCGAGGCCGCCGCGCAAGATGTCCGTGACAAAGTTTCGCGAGTCCGGGGCCGCCTCCCGCAGGAGGTCGAGGAGCCGGTGGTCACGAAGCAGGACGCCGACGCCCAGCCGTTCTATTGGCTCGCGCTGTCGGGTGAGAACTACGACCTGCTCCAGCTCTCCGATATCGGCGACCGAATCGTCAAGAACCGATTGCAGTCGGTCCCCGGCGTGGGTCGGGCACAGATCTTCGGCGAGCGACGCTACTCGATGCGCGTTTGGCTGTCTCCGACCGAGATGGCGTCGCGCGGGGTTACCGTGCAAGACGTCGAGGCGGCGATCCAGAGTCGCAATGTCGAGGTCCCCGCCGGTCGAATCGAGTCCAATCGCCGCGAGTTCACCGTCCGCTCACTCGGCGAGCTCAAGACTCCCGAGGAGTTTGCTGATCTGACGGTTGCGAGCCAGAACGGGCAGCTCATAAAGCTCCGCGACATCTCACGGGTCGAGTTGGGGGCGGAGGACGACCGGGCGATTCTGCGGTTCAAGAGCGTTTCGGCGGTCGCGATCGGGGTCGTTCGGCAGTCGAAGTCGAATCTGGTTGAGGTGTCCGACCGAGTCCGCGACGAGCTGCCAGCGATCCAAGCCGCGCTCCCGCCGGGTGTCCAGCTCGATACGGCGTTTGACACCGCGGTCTTCGTGCGGCGCTCTATCCGCGAAGCCGAGGAGACGCTTATCCTGGCCGGGATACTCGTGGTCCTGATCATTTTCGTTTTCTTACGAAACCTGCGGGCGACGATAATTCCGGGTTTGGCGATCCCGACTTCGATCATCGCCGCCTTTGCGGTGATGTTCTTTCTCGGGTTTACGATCAACAACTTCACATTGCTGGCTTTGATACTGTCGATTGGCATTGTCGTCGATGACGCCATCATTGTGATGGAAAATGCTTACCGGCATCAAGAGGAGCTCAAAGAACCGCCCGACTTGGCGGCGATCCGTGGTACAAACGAGATCAAATTTGCGGTGATCGCGACGACCGTGGCGCTCGTCGCGGTGTTCGCGCCGTTGCTTTTCCTTCGCGGCACGATCGGTCGACTTTTCAACGAGTTCGGCGCGGCGATGATCGGTGCGGTCGTCGTATCGAGCTTTGTGGCGCTCTCGTTGACGCCGATGCTGAGCGCCAAGATCCTGCGTGTCCCCAAGAGTCATGGCAAACTGTTTTACGCATTCGAGCGCACCTTCGAGCACATCGCGATGCTGTACGCGACTAGCCTGGGTTGGGCGATGCGGCACCGTCGTGGCGTTGTTGCGGTGGCGCTGGCGACCGTGCTCGTGGCGGTGGGCGCCTTCAAGATGTTGAAGCGCGAGTTCGTGCCGCCTGAGGATCGCGGCTGGTTCATGTCGATTGTGGTGGCGCCCGAGGGCTCGTCGAAGGAGTACACCGACGGCTATCAGCAACAGGTCGAATCGATCCTCGGCAAGACCGAGGACATCGAGGCCTATTTCAGCATCGTGGGTTGGAACGGCCGGGTGAACAGCGGAATCGTCTTTAGTCGACTGACCGACTGGGACGAGCGCGACCGCGACGTGCAGGAGATCATTGGCGAGATCCAGCCACAGTATTTCATGCTCCCCGGGGTGTTTGCGTTTGCCAACAACCCACCCGCGTTTGGATGGCAGAGCCCGGTGCAATTCGTCGTCCGGAACCCCGACTTCGAGGCCTTGTCGACCGGGCTCGAGACGTTCACCAATGCAGCCCGTCAGATTCCGGGTCTGGTCAACGTCGACACTAATCTGAGGGTCAACAAGCCTGAGCTGGTGGTGCGCTACGATCGCGACCGGGCCGAGGATCTGGGCGTCCCGATCCGCGACGTATCGAACACGCTGCAGACGATGTTAGGGGGGCGTGAGGTGAGCACGTTCACTCGCGACAACAAGCTGTACGATGTGATCATGCAGCTCGAGCCTAGTGACCGTGCGTCGCCGAGCGACATGCGTGGGCTCCGGATCCGTGGCAAGGACAACCAGCTGATAAGCATCGACGCGGTGGCGAGCGTCGAGGAGGGGCTCGGTCCCAGGCAGCTCAACCACTATGACCGCGTGCGCTCGTTTACGTTGACCGGCAACATGGCGCCCGGCTTCACGTTGGGTGAGGCGATCGACGAGCTGCGAGCGGTTGGCGACTCCGTTTTGCCCGCCGGTTCGACGATCGCCTTGAGCGGGGAATCAAGGGAGCTCGAGGAAAGCGGTCGGACACTCTACTTCGTGTTCTTGCTCGCGCTCGTGATCGTCTTCATGGTGCTGGCCGCGCAGTTCGAATCGCTGGTGCACCCGTTCACCGTATTGTTGTCAGTCCCGCTGGCGGTGACCGGTGCGCTCGTCATGTTGCTACTAGCACAGTCGACGCTCAATCTCTACAGCCAGATCGGGATGGTCTTGTTGATTGGCCTAGTGACCAAGAACTCGATTCTGCTCGTCGAGTACGCGAACCGATTGATGGACAGCGGGCTGGAGCCGGTCAAAGCGATGCTCGAGTCAGGCCGCATCCGGCTACGGCCGATTCTGATGACCGCGGTGGCGACGATCATGGGCGCGATGCCGATCGCTCTGGGCATTGGTGCCGGGTCCGCCAGCCGCCGGCCGCTGGGCTACGCCATCGTCGGTGGGCTACTGTTCTCAACCGCGCTCACGCTCTACCTGGTGCCGGTCGTGTACACGGTGTTGGCCGACGCACGCGGACGGGTCGGTGCTCGAGCGAGGGCTTCGGAGCCGGTTCAGCCGGTTCCCGTGGAGGCAAAGTGAACCGATTTGGCATCGCGCTGGCGCTGCTATTGGCCGCGCCCACAGTTGCGACCGCGCAGGAAGCGGCGGAGTTCCCCGAGGTGACGCTGGCCGAAGCTTTGCGGCGGGCGGCTTCACTCGACCCCAACTACGTCGCGGCGCTCAATGAGGTTGGCGACGCCAATTGGCGACGGGTCGCCGCCTACTCGGCGTTTATCACGCCGGCGGTGACTTTCCAATCGACTTCGACCACGTTCAGCTCGGACATATTCAACGTCGGCACAAACCGGCTGTCCGATCGCATCGTAGACGCACGATTGAGTGCCAGCTACGACGTTTTCCGCGGCGGCGGGAAGTTCTTTGATCTATGGGGCGCTCGGGCCGGGCTAAGGAGCGCTCGGGCCAACGAGCGTCAGGCGCGGTTCGAGAGCGCCCTTCAAACCGAGTCCGACTACTACGCGGTTGTCGCCGAGGGAGAGCTGACGCGGGTCGCGTCCGGGCGGGTGCGCCGCGCCGAGGAGCAGCTCTCGGTCGCGCGGGCTCGCGTGGTCTCCGGGGCGGCGGTGCAATCCGATTCGCTACAGCTGTTTTTGGAGCTGACCCGGGCCCAAGTGGATCTGTTGCGGCAGGAAGCGAATCTGCGGGTGTCGCGGTATCAGCTCGGCCGCCGAATCGGTGCCGTCGGACCCGTCGACGCGGCTCCGCTCGATACGCTGCCGGCGCCATCGCTGCCGGTGTCCGAGGCGGACGCGGTGTCCGAGGCGATGCAGGCGAGTCCGCGCGTCGTTCAGGCACAGGCCGACGCTGCCGCTGCCAATTCAGCTTTCAAATCGGTCTGGTCTCAGTATCTGCCGAGTTTCACGTTTTTTACTCAGTACACCGGGTTCGATGAGTCGTTTTTCCCGGATGCGACCGAGCGAACGCTGTGGGGTTTTTCGCTTGATATACCGATATGGGACAATGCCCAGCGTGAGCTGCGACTGTCGGAAGCGCGCACGACCAAAGCCATCACTCGTGCGCTGCGCGACGATACTCAGCGGGGCGTCGCGCGCGACGTAGTGGAAGCGTATCAGCTGTACGAGACCGCTCGAGCGGCGGCTCAGCTGGCGACGACTGCGGTTGTAGTAGCGCGCGAGAACCTGCGTGTCCAGGAAGAGCGATACCGGGCTGGGGCGACGACGATCATCGATCTCATAACGGCCCAGGTCGACCTGACCGACGCCGAGGCTGGGGTTGTCCAGGCGCGGCAACAAACACGACTCGCGCTGGCCGGTCTGGAGGCGATCCTCGGTCGGCGGCTGTTCCCGGATCGGGTCGCGCCATGAGCACGAACAATCGATACGAGAGGGGACCCACGATGGGGCTCGATAGGATGACAATCGTCGCGCTGATCGCTGCACTCACGGCGTGTGGCAGCGCGGAATCGAACGAGGGCGGTCCCGGAGGGGATGGTCCACCCCCGATGCCGGTCGAGGTCGCGATCGCTCAGCAGGATACGGTGATCGATGAGCTCCTCGCGACGGGCCAGATCGAAGCCGTTCAGGCGATCGAGCTCAAGCCCGACATCGAGGGGCGGCTGCTGAGCATCCTCGCACGTGAAGGGGCTGCGGTCGGCCGCGGCACAGCGCTGTTCAAGATCGATGACGCAGAGCTAAGAGCGCTTGTAGCCCAGCTCGAGGCCGAGCGTGACTTGGCCGACCAGGCGCTCAAGCGGACCCGCGATCTGCTCGAGCGCAACGCGTCGTCACAGGCCGATCTCGAAGAGGCCGAAGCGAACCAAAGAAGCACGCAGGCCCAGCTCGAGCTACAGCAGGTGAGGCTCGAGCGGACCGTCGTCCGCGCCCCGTTCGCTGGCTCGGTCGGTGAGCGCTACGTCTCGATTGGCGATTACGTGACGACGTCGACGGCGTTGACGACGTTGCAGACGATCGATCCGCAGCGAGCTGTGTTTCAGGTTCCCGAGCGCCACGCCAATCGGCTGGCCATCGGCCAGACCGTGCGGTTCCAGGTGGCTGCCGTAGCGGACCGTGATTTTGTCGGTGAGGTCGACTTTGTCGACCCGCGGGTCCAGCTCCCGGGCCGCATGATCACCGTCAAGGCGAAGGTCGCCAACCCGGACCGCGAGCTCAAGCCGGGGATGTTCATCGAGACCCGGTTGGCGATCGACGTGCGCCCGCAAGCGATCGTCGTCCCAGAGGACGCGATTCTGCCGCTCCAAGGCGCGAACTACGTGTGGGT
>JBDHED010000154.1:0-7308 GCA_039591175.1 Gemmatimonadota bacterium
TGCGGTGATGCCCACAGTCACTCTCATCAAAGGCGACGGCATCGGGCCCGAAGTCGTCGATGCGGCGATCCGCGTCATCGAGGCGGCCGGAGCGACGATCGATTGGGACGAGCAGGTCGCCGGTGTGACCGCGGTCGAGCGGGGTTTGGAAACCCTGCCGGCGGTCACGCTCGACTCCTTCAGTGAGAACAGGGTATGCCTCAAGGGGCCGCTCACGACCCCCGTCGGGTCCGGGTTCCGAAGCGTCAACGTGGCCCTTCGGAAGGAGTTCGACCTCTACGCCAACGTTCGGCCGTCAAAATCACTGGTGCCTGGCGGGCGCTACGATGACATCGACCTGGTGGTCATCCGCGAGAACACCGAAGGTCTGTACGCCGGCATCGAGCACTACATCGACACCAAGCGCAGCGCCGCTGAGTCGATCACGATCGTCACCCAGGACGCGTCGCGACGAGTCATCCAGTTCGCGTTCGATTACGTCGCTCGGCGTCCGAGACAGCACCTCACGTTGGTCCACAAGGCGAACATCCTGAAGTACACGAGCGGTCTGTTTCTCGAGGTCGGCAAAGAGCTCGCGGACGAACACCCGGAGATCGAGTTCAACGATCGGATCATCGACAACATGGCGATGCAGCTGGTGCTCGACCCACATCAGTTTGACACGATCGTGACGACGAACATGTTCGGTGACATCCTGTCGGACTTATGTGCGGGTCTCGTCGGTGGGTTGGGTATGGCCCCGGCTGCAAACGTGGGGGAAGAGATGGCGATGTTCGAGGCGGTCCACGGATCGGCGCCGGATATCGCCGGTAAAAAGATCGCGAACCCAACGGCGCTGACCCTGGCCGCGGCGATGCTGTGCGAGAGCATCGATCAAGCCGAGGCCGGTGATCGTTCGCGCGCCGCGGTCGAGCGGGTGCTGCTCGAGGGTCAGGTTCGAACCCCAGATCTCGGCGGAACGGCGACCACCGATGAGTTCTGCGATGCGGTTGTCGACGCGCTCGAGCGAATCCCGACTGCGGAGGCAGTAGGCTGATGGCATTCAAAGGTGTTGATTATCTCGATCTCGATTCCGAGCTGACATCCGAAGAGCGAATGACTCGCGACACGGTGCGTCGTTTTGTCGACGAGCAGGTTATGCCGATCATCGAGGAGGCGTACCTCGAGGGGCGCTTTCCGGTGGGGTTGGTCCCGGGCCTGGGAGAGCTGGGCGTCCTCGGCGCCAATCTGCCTGAGGAGTACGGCTGCGCAGGCATGAACAACGTCGCCTACGGCTTGATCATGCAGGAGCTCGAGCGTGGCGACAGCGGCGTGCGCTCGTTTGCCTCAGTGCAGGGTGCCCTGGTTATGTACCCGATCTTCACGTTTGGTTCGGAGGAGCAGAAGCGGCGCTGGCTTCCGGCCATGGCGAGCGGTGAGGCGATCGGCTGTTTCGGCTTGACCGAGGCCGACTATGGATCGAATCCAAGCGGGATGGCGACACGTGCCGAGCCCGACGGTGACGGGTGGGTGCTAAACGGCTCCAAGATGTGGATCACCAACGGTTCGATGGCGCACGTGGCGGTCGTGTGGGCCCAAACGCCAGATGGGATTCGAGGTTTTCTCGTCGAGCGCGGGACCGACGGGTTCGACACAAAAGAGATGCACGGCAAGCACTCGCTTCGCGCCTCGGATACTTCGGAGCTCGTGTTCAACGATGTGCGGCTAGCCGGCGACGCGGTGCTGCCTGGTTCCGACGGCCTCAAGAGCCCGCTCATGTGTTTGACACAGGCTCGTTACGGGATCGCCTGGGGTGCGGTTGGTTCGGCGATGGCGTGTTACGAGGAGGCGCTGCGGTACACCAAGGAGCGGGTGCAGTTCGACCGGCCGATCGCCGGCTTCCAGCTCATGCAGCAGAAGCTCGTCGAGATGCTCGATCGGGTGACGCTGGGGCAGCTGCTGGCGTACCGTGTGGGCCGGCTAAAGGACGCCGGGAAACTGAAGCACACCCATGTATCACTGGCCAAGCGACACAACGTCATGATAGCGCGCGAAGTGGCCAGCACCGCCCGTTGGGCGCTGGGCGCCAATGGAATTCACTCGGAGTATCAGGTCATGCGTCACATGTGCAACCTCGAGACGGTGTTCACGTACGAGGGGACGCACGACATTCATACGTTGATCATCGGTCAGGACATTACCGGCCTAAACGCTTTTACTTGATCGTATCGCGCTGTACCGAAAAATCGCGATCTTCACCCTCGACGATCCGCCCGCGAACACTTACACGCACGAGATGATGAAGCAACTCGACGCGGCCATCATCGATGCTCGCTTCGACACCGACGTGCACGTGATCGTGTTGACTGGATCGGGCGAGAAGTTCTTCTGTGCGGGCGCCAACATCGAGATGCTGTCCCAGTCCGATCCGACGTGGAAGTATTTCTTCTGCCTGCACGCCAACGAGACGCTGTCACGGCTCGAGCACACGCCGAAGCTCGTCATTGCCGCCCTCAACGGGCACACCGTGGGTGGGGGCTTAGAGGTGGCGATGGCCGCCGACCTGCGG
Organism: Gemmatimonadota bacterium; assembly: GCA_039591175.1. GTDB lineage: Bacteria > Gemmatimonadota > Gemmatimonadetes > JACCXV01 > JAHWKZ01 > CAMYLR01. The sequence continues at coordinate 2,549 of JBDHED010000154.1, forward strand.
TTCGCTCGCAGTGGCGCCGGCAAGATCGGTCTGCCCGAGGTGACGCTGGGCGTCCTTCCCGGCACCGGGGGCACGCAACGGCTGACGCGGCTGGTCGGTAAGTCAAGAGCGATCGAGCTGATGGCGACGGGGCGCAACTTCGAGATGGAGGAGGCCGCCGAGCTGGGGATCATCAACGCCGCGTGGGAGGCGGAGTCGAACGAAGCGTTCATCGAGAAGGTGAAAGAGTACGCGATGCAGTTCACGACCCCCGCCAAGGCATCGATGGCGGTCGGGCACATCAAGCGCGCCTGTCAATCGGGTGCCGAGCTGCCGATGGAGCAAGGGCTGGCGATCGAGCGCGAGCTGCAGGCCAAGCTGTTCGCTTCCGACGACGCCAAGGAAGGGCTGAACGCGTTTGTCGAAAAGCGGAAGCCCGAGTTCGCGGGGCGCTAGATGACGACCGCAACGGCGCCCGCGCTCCCCGACGTGCTGCTCCCGGGTCGGCTGTTTATCGACGGTGAGTGGCAGGACGCCGAAAGCTCCGAAACGTTCGAGGTCATCAACCCTGCGTTGGCCGAGCCGTGCACCGAGGTGGCCGCGGCCGACCAGGCGGACGTCGATCGGGCCGTCAAAGCTGCGCGAGCGGCGTTCGAGTCCGGCCCCTGGCCCGACATGACGCCTCGCAATCGCGGTCGCCTGTTGTGGGCGCTCGCACGGCGGCTCGAGGAACGGAAGAAAGAGATCGCGCTCGTCGAGACGCTCAACAACGGCAAGCCGTTGTTCGAGAGCGGGATCGACGTCAACATGACGATCGAGACGTTCGAGTACTACGCCGGTTGGACGACCAAGATCGAGGGCGCCACGATTCCCGTCTCGGTGCCCGGTCAGTTCGCCTATACTCGCCACGAGCCGGTTGGCGTCGTGGGCGCGATCGTCCCCTGGAACTTCCCGCTCAACCTGGCATCATGGAAGGTCGCTCCGGCGCTGGCAGCGGGATGCACGGTGGTCTTGAAACCGGCCAGCGAGACGCCGCTCACCGCGCTCCTTCTGGCTGACGTCGCGCGGGAGGTTGGCGTCCCGGATGGCGTGCTAAACGTCGTTCCGGGTGGTGGGTCGACCGCCGGCGAGGCGCTCGTCAAGCATCCCGGTGTCGACAAGATCGCGTTTACGGGATCGACTGCGGTTGGCGTCCGAATCGCCAAGACGGCAGCCGATACGGTCAAACGGGTGTCGCTCGAGCTGGGAGGCAAGAGCCCCAACATCGTGTTTGCCGACGCCGATCTGCCGGCAGCCGTCAAAGGAGCGATCGGCGGGATCTTCTACGGTAAGGGCGAGGTGTGTGCCGCCGGCAGCCGGCTCTTTGTCGAAAGCAGCGCACACGATCAAGTTGTCGACGGCGTCGCGGCCGGTACCGCCAAGCTCACGGTCGGCGACCCGCTCGAAAAGTCGACCCGCATCGGCGCGATCGTTTCCGAGAGGCAGATGGAAACCGTGCTGGGCTATATCGAGCGTGGCGTGGAAGAGGGCGCCACGGTCGTCGCCGGCGGTGGTCGGGCCGACATCGAGCCCGGGTACTTCGTAGAGCCGACGGTGTTCGACGGGGTGACCAACGACATGACGATCGCCCGCGAAGAGATCTTCGGGCCGGTGCTGGCGACGATCACATTCGATGGCGTGGACGAAGCGATCGAACAAGCCAACGCGTCACCGTATGGTTTGGCGGCCGCGGTTTGGACGAGCGACGTCAAGAAAGCGCACTACGTAGCCCATCGCTTAAAGGCGGGCACCGTGTGGATCAATACCTACAACCTGTATGACGCGGCCAACCCGTTTGGAGGCTACAAACAGAGCGGCTACGGGCGCGATCTGGGAAAGTACGCGCTCGATCAATACACTGAGACGAAGTCGGTTTGGGTAAACCTGAGGTGACAGGCAGTCCGGCGTGAGCAAACGCTTCCTACTCGACACTAATGTTCTGCTGCACGACCCGAAGGCGTTGCTTGCGTTCGAGGACAACGCGGTCCTGCTGCCGATCTACGTCATCGAGGAGATCGACCGCTTCAAGCGGCAGCTAACGGGGCTGGGCGAGAACGCGCGCTGGATCAGCCGCTTCCTGGATGGTCTGCGCCGCCAAGGTCGGCTGTCGGAAGGCGTTCCCCTCGAGACCGGGGGGTCGTTGAAGGTCGTGTTCGACCCCGACAACCCACAGCAGCCGATCGCTCACGGCAACGGCACGGTCGACAACGAGATCCTCAAGATCGCCCGTCATATTCGCGACGAAGATCCCGACGTGCCGCTAATCCTGGTGACGAAGGACGTCAATCTCAGGATCAAGGCCGATGCGCTCGGTCTGGCGGCCGAGGATTACGAGACAGACCGCGTTCGGCTCGACGATCTCTACTCGGGTCAGACCGAGCTGGAGCTTCCGGCCGAGCAGCTCGACCTCTTTCGCGAAACGGGTGAGCTACCGTTGGTGGAAGGCGAGTTCTTCCCCAATGAGTACGCGCTGCTTCGCGATCCGAGCGATCCGTCCAACACCGCGCTGGCTCGCATCGACGTGTTTGGCGGACGGCTCTTGGCGCTGACGACGAGCAGCGAAGGGGTCCAGGGCATCCGGCCGCGCAACAAGGAGCAGTACTTCGCGCTCGACGCACTGCTCGACCCGTCAATCGTGTTGGTCACGCTGATGGGCAAGGCGGGCACCGGCAAGACATTGCTGGCGCTGGCGGCTGGCCTCGAGCAAGTGCTTTCAGACGGTCCCTACCGTCACCTGCTCGTCTCACGACCGACGTTCCCGATGGGCAAGGACATCGGCTACCTGCCCGGTAACGTGGCCGAGAAGCTGAACCCCTGGATGCAACCGATCTTCGACAATCTGGCCCTGCTCTTGGAAGGCCGGCGCAGCCGCAACGGCGATCGATCGGTGAGCGAGCTCATCCGCAGCGGACTGGTAGCGGTCGAGCCGCTGACCCACATCCGAGGGCGGTCGATCCCGCAGCAGTTCATGCTGGTCGACGAAGCGCAGAACCTAACGCCGCTCGAGGTGAAGACGATCCTGACCCGCGTTGGCGATCACACCAAGCTCGTGCTGACCGGTGACCCGTGGCAGATCGACACCCCGTACATCGATTCATCGACCAACGGTTTCAACCACGTCGTACAACACTTCCGCGACGTCCCTCTGGCGGCCCACGTCGAGCTCCACAAGGGCGAGCGGTCCAAGCTCGCCGAATACGCCGCCAACCTGTTGTAGCCACACCGCCCCTGTTGGCTGACCGCCTTAGGCAGCGAAGAACCTCGCCCACCCGATTACGATCCCGACCGCGATCATCACCAGGCCCGCGACGACAAACCCGCGCGGCTTGTCGGGATCGACTCTGGCCATCGAGCGCAGCCCGACGTCCGGCAAGCACAAGTAGAGCGCTCCCTTGAGCGTCCAGCCCCACCCGAGGATCGTGAGCAGCATCGGGACACCGCTCCAGACCGGGTGACCGGCCACTATGATCGCCCCAAACAGGAGGTGGAGCCCGCCGACCAGCAGCGCACCCGATCGTCCCTGCTCGACGACCCGCACGAACAATTCGGCCCAGGCGCGTGGTTGGAGAGCGTGGGAGAGACCCATCACCAACAGATTGATGACCCCAAAAACTTGGATCGTATCGCGCATAGTAGCGGACCCTAATCAGTGCACGTGGGCCACACAACCGCCGGCACGCCATGTGAATCCGGCACGCCATGTGAATAACGCGTGGATAAGTGGTGGAGAAAGAGACGCCGTCTGTGGACATTCTGTGAAGCTTCTGTACAGATCGCGGGAACCGATTCGGCGCCTTTGGCTTACCGTGGTGATGTAGGAAATAGCTTGACATGAGGATCGCCAACTACCCGTTTGGGAAGCACTTGTCCGACCCCAGCTTCGATCTTGTAACTCTTTATAGCGCAATAAGTTGACAGACTTCACGGGGTATTCATATAATCGTCTGCGAGGGTCGGATAGCGACCTGAAGTCTGGCACCGACACTCACTCCATGGGCCCTCAGGGAGGGCCGTGGACGTTCCATAGGCGAGTTACCGGAGCAGCGATGCAACCGAACTCGTCGGCGTAAGCTCGGAACGACGCGGTTCAAAGCCCACGGAGCAGGGACGAGGTGCAAAAAGCGCATAAGGGTTGTGGTTCCCGACGGGGGGCCGACCACGTTGCGGATCGAGACCCTGAGAGGCCGGCGCGACGCCGCTTGGCGTCGCATGCTAAGCCTGCGAGGGGAGCACGCGGGACGCTGCGCGCAACGCAACAGCGGAATGCCCTAGAGCGCGGAAACCCCAAGGGAGTAACGAGTGGGCGCACGGCTAACCCCCGTTCGCTCGCGACGGATTCTCGCGGGGAGCGAGGCCCTGAAGTCGGGCCGGTAATGATTTGGATGTGGCTCCTGCGGGCTGCACCTGCTTTCAGAGACCGGTAAACGACACGAGGGCACAGGGCACCGAGAGGTGCTACGGCTCCGCGGGAGGGGAAAGCTCCGAAGGGGAAAACCCCATGAGCGTTACCGGCCTGAAAAGGCTGGAAGGACGCGGGAGACTGAACGCGGCAAGAGGGTGGGAAACCCTGGGTTCCCGCATCCGCATGCGCTGAAGGGGAAGGAACTCCATGGGAGGCGCTGGCTTCTGAGAGGAAGTCGGCAGGCCGCCCCGGTAACACTCTGCAGGGGAGTCAACCCTCAGAGAGGCGGTGTGCGGACGTCTTTGACTTTCGCATGCCATCGGTGAGCCAGGAAAACCCC
>JBDHED010000155.1:0-5036 GCA_039591175.1 Gemmatimonadota bacterium
GAAGGCGTGACCGCGTGGTCGGCCATTCAGGCCTGGGCCGACAGCCTGCTGGCGATGGTCGGACCCGACGACGAGGCGACGTTGGCGGCGGTCGCCGACGGGATCGTCGGCTGGTGGGATGGGTCGCCGGATGCGTTGCGGAGACAACTCACGACGCTCGCCCCGACGGCCCGGGCGAGCGACTGGCCGCGGGCCCTTTCTGCGCTGGCCGGACGGCTCGAGGGGGGTGGGGAGGCCTATCTGCTGACCGATGGAGCCCAGGGTGCTGGCGGTCCGCTGACAGGCGAGGGGGGGGCCGACCCCGTCGGCGGGTTGTCGATTGGTCACCGGGTCGTCCGCACCTGGCGGCCCGGTCCTGGTGTCAACCGGGGTCTGGTCGCCGCCCAGCCAGAGGCCAGTGGTGACGTGGCGCTGGGGGCCCGAACCTGGGGCCGGGAGGACGCCGGGTCGGTCGTTGTCGGCCAATTGGCAGGTGATCAAGTGGTCGATGGGAAACCCATTCCTGCAGATGGCAGTTTTGGAGCGGCGCGATGGGCGGTTGGAGATACCGCGACCTTCGCCCTCCTGGGGTCAGATCGGTTGGCGGCTGACGATCGGCTGTACGTGGCCCGCGGCGGGCCGCGCGGCGTCTACAGGGTGACGCGATGGGTCCCCCCGGATGAGCCACCCGAGTCCGGCGCGCTGTTCTGGGAAGCAGCGCTGGCGGCGGCGCCTCGCGCGCCGGTGGTCGAGCAGACCGCTTCGCTGGCGGATCTCGTTGACCGGCCGCCCGATCTGGCGCTGCTGCCGCTGCGAAGCTACCGCACTGATCAAACGGCGTTGTTGGCCGAGCTCGCGACCACTGGAACGCGACTGCTGTTTGCGCCCAGCTGCCCCGATCCAGCGTGTATTCCGGATGGCGAATGGTTGCCCAGCAGCGTGCTGAGCGCGCCGGCGCTCGCGTGGCGCTTGGCTCCCGCCGATCGACGCGCCCGGCTGGCGGGCGAGCCGACCCCCGTCCAAGCCCCAATCGTCGTTCCAGGTCACTTGCTGGCTCGGGTGCCGATCCGACCAGCGATCAACATCGCGCCGATCGCTTCCGATTGGCGTTGGGAGTTGGCCACCGGCGCGCCCGCGTTGTGGGTCAAAGGCTCAGTTGCGGTTTGGTTGGTACCGTTTGGCCCGCCGGTGAGCCGGATCGGCACGACACCGGTCTTCGCGCTCGTGGCCGACGCCGTTATGGCGACGTGGGACGCGCGATGGCGGACCGCCGGCGGTAGCCTGCGGCCGGGTCAGTCGGTGCAGCTCGGGTCGAGCGGCGGTACGGTCATCGGCCCGCTGCATGTCGCGCCACCTGCCCGCTGGGAAGTCCCACCCGGCGGAGCCGGGCCGGGCCTCGAGCGCGTTGGGCTCTACCGAGTGGACGCGGAACGGACGAGCTTCGTGGCGGTCAACGGCGAGCCAGCGGAGGGCGACCTTGCGCTGATCGACCCCGAGGCTTGGGACGCCGCTTGGGGCGCCGCGCCAGTCAGCGACGAGGGGTGGCGGAGAGAGCTGTTTCCGCGTCGACGCGGACCGGAGCTGCGGTCCTGGTTTGTGGCGCTCGCACTCGTCGGCCTGGCCCTCGAGGCGTTCTTGAGGCGCCGGGTTCTCAATAAATAGAGTTGTAGAAGGTCAATGATGCGCATCCCGGCGATCGCCACTCGGTTCCGCGCTTCGCCCAGCTATCGCGGCGTTCGTCGCGCGCTGGCATCTGGTGACTCGGTACACGCGAGCAACTTGGCCGGCTCGAGCAAGGCGATCCTGGCAGCCGCGATCGCCGACGACCTATCCGCGCCGGTGTTGGTGCTGACCGCTTCCAACGACGCGGCCGAAACGTGGGCAACCGATCTCGAGGCACTGGTCGGCGAGACCAGCGTCGGTCTCTTCCCGCAATGGGAGATCCTGCCGTACGAGGATCGGTCACCGCAGCGGGAGATCGAGGGCCAGCGACTGGAGTTCATGGTCGGCCTGCTCGAACGAACGATCGCTATCGGGGTCGCGCCGGCGCGGGCGGTCGCACAGCGGGTGTTGGCACCAGCAGCGCTCAATACCCGGATCGTGCGCCTCGCTACCGGTGGGCGGGTCGATTTGGAGGACCTCGCTCTGCGACTCACCGAAATGGGGTTCGAGCGAGAGGCGATGGTTGCCGAGGTCGGTACGTTCAGCGTCCGCGGTGGTATCGTCGACGTCTTCAGCTACCGCTACTCGCACCCGGTCCGGATCGAGTTGGCCGACGACGAGATCGCCTCGATTCGGTCATTCGATTTGGCCACTCAGCGTTCGGTGGAATCGCTCGACCGAGTCGAGATCCTACCGGCTCGCGAACGCACCGTTTCGCAGCCCGCCGACGAGTCTGACGAGGCCTCAGCTGCCAGTCACGACCTCAAACCGGTGGCGGATTACCTGCACCCCGATTGTGTGATCGTGGTCGACGAGCCGGAACGCGTGAAGGCGGCGCTGGAAAACGGCTGGGAGGAGGTCGTGCGCCGGTACGGTGAAGCCGACGATGATCGATCGCTCCTTCCACCGGACGAGTTGTACCTCGACCCGGCCGGGGTGGAGCGCTCTACGGCTTCGTTTCGGCGGCTCGATGTCGAGGCTTTACACATGATCGATCCGGGGGGCGGAGCGACCGCAACCCGATTCGCGACCCGCGAGCCCGAGCCCATTCAAAGATCGGTACCGCGGCTGATCGAGTTGCTCCGCGGCGATCTCGCCGGCAGCGTCCAACCGGTCATCCTATGTGACAACTGGGGCCAGCTCGAGCGACTCGCGGAGCTGCTCCCAACCGATCTCGGGGCGGTGACGCTCGACGTCGGCGCGCTAAACGGTGGTTTTGTCGATGGTGATGCCGGCCTGGCGGTCTACACCGACCACGAGATCTTTGCCCGTCGCCGTCGTCCGCGCCGCCGCAGGCGCTACGCCTCGGCGCCAGCCGAACTCCACCTCACCGAAGTCGCGGCGGGTGACTTCTTGGTGCACCTCGATTACGGCGTCGGTCGCTATACCGGGCTCGAGCGACTGCGTCTCGCGGACCACGGCGAGGTCGAGGCGCTACGACTCGAGTATGACGCCGGCGAGGTCCTCTATGTGCCCGTCGAGCAGATCGGACAGGTCGAGAAGTTCAGCAGCCCCGAGGGAACGGTGCCGTCGCTCCATCGACTGTCGTCCCCGCGCTGGGAACGGCAGAAGGCGCGAACGAGGGCAGCGATCGCCGAGCTCACCGAGGAGCTGCTCCAGCTCCACGCCAAGCGCGAGTTGGCGCCGGGCTTCGGGTTTAGCGCCGACACCGATTGGCAACGCGACATGGAAGCCGCGTTTGTTTACGAGGACACGCCCGATCAGCGAGCCGCGACGGACGCGGTCAAGCGCGACATGGAAAGACCGCGGCCCATGGATCGGTTGATCTGTGGCGACGTGGGCTACGGTAAGACCGAGGTCGCGATTCGGGCAGCGTTCAAAGCCGTCCAGGATGGCAAACAGGTCGCGGTGTTGGCGCCGACGACGGTGCTCGCGGCGCAGCACCTCGAGACTTTCGGCGAGCGGCTAGCGGATTACCCAGTCAAGATCGGAATGCTGTCGCGATTCAACACAGCGTCCGAGAATCGCGCCGTCATCAAAGAGCTACGGACCGGTGGGCTTGACATCGTGATCGGAACACACCGGCTGCTGTCGAGCGATGTCGCGTTCGCCGATCTCGGGCTCATCGTCGTCGATGAGGAGCAACGCTTCGGGGTCCGGCACAAAGAGCGACTTCGCGCGCTCAAGACGAGCGTTGACGTGGTGACGTTGTCGGCGACACCGATACCGCGCACGATGCAGATGAGTCTCATGGGCTTGCGTGAGATGAGCTTGATCGAGACACCGCCGCGAGACCGAACCCCGATCGTAACGTGGGTGGCTCTTTACGACGAGGAGTTGATCGACGAAGCGATCCGGCGCGAGGTCGATCGTGGCGGCCAGGTCTTCTTTGTCCACAACCGTGTGCAGACGATTGATGCCACCAGGCGTCGGCTCGAGCGACTGGTGCCGGACCTGCGGTTGGCGGTCGCCCACGGCCAACTCCCCGGGCACGAGCTGGAGACGGTCATGATGCGGTTCTTCCGTGGCGAGATCGACGTGCTGGTGACGACGGCGATCATCGAGTCCGGGCTCGACGTCCCAACCGCCAACACGATCATCGTCGATCGCGCCGATCGCTTCGGCCTGGCCGATCTGTACCAGCTTCGGGGGCGGGTCGGCCGCTCGCACCATCGAGCCTACTGCTACCTGCTTTCGTTGCCGCGCCGAGCGATGACGCGCGATGCCGAGCGGCGGCTCAAAGTGATCGAGGAGCACACCGATCTTGGAGCCGGCTATCGGATAGCGCTACACGACTTGGAGATGCGCGGGGCGGGTGATTTGTTGGGAGCCGATCAGTCCGGTTTTATCGCCGCGGTCGGGTTTGAGACGTACCTGCGGTTGCTCGAAGAGACGGTGCGCGACCTCAAGGGCGAGGACGAGAAGGCCAGCGCTCCACCGGAGCTGGTCTTTGATGCAGACGCGTATCTGCCCACGGAGTTCGTTCCCGACGACCAGCAGAAGCTGGCCCTCTATCGCCGCCTGGCTCGGCTCCGCGACGTGGGAGCGATCGACGACTTCGCGGCCGAGCTCGAGGACCGCTACGGACCACTTCCGGATCCAGCCCGGCACTTGTGTACGGCGGCCCGTTTCAAGGCCCTCGGCACGGCAACCAGACTTGAGCGACTGAGGCTCAAACCGCACCGTGCGAGGGCGGAACTGCGCTGGCCGGTGGGGGTAGAGCCTAGATTGAAGGCGATTCGGGCGGCCGCGGGTGAGTTGGTCGAACTGACGGTGCAACGAGTCGACCCCCTGCACCTCGTGCTCGCCGCGCCGGACTACCCGACGCTGCTGGAAGTGCTCGAAGCCGGCTTGCGAGCCTGGGTGCCTGACTCTATCGTCACTTGTTGACCGCCCCATCCGAATAGCGGCTTACCCGATACTCATACACGAGG
>JBDHED010000156.1:0-4976 GCA_039591175.1 Gemmatimonadota bacterium
CGAGCACCCGCTCGGCGAGGCGATCGTCCGCGCCGCACGTGAGCGTGGGGTCGCGCTCGCGCCGGTGACTGGTTTCGAGGCCACCGTAGGTCAGGGTGCCCAGGCGAGCGTCGAAGGTCGATCGGTGCTGGTCGGGAACGCGAGCTTGATGCGCGACCGGGGGATCGACCCGGCAACGGGCGACGTGGAAGGGCGCGAGCCGACCACGCTCGCGGCGAACTTGGCCGGCGAAGGCAAGACCCCCGTGTTCGTGGCGGTCGATGGCCGGGTGCGCGGGGTGATCGCGATCGCCGACACGATCCAGAAAGGATCGCGCGAGGCGGTGGAAGCGCTTCACGAGCAGGGGCTCGAGGTCGTCATGGTGACCGGTGATAACCCCAGGACCGCGGTCGCGATCGGCAGTCAGGTCGGGATCGACCGCGTCGTGTCCGAGGTGCTGCCGGATGAGAAGGCGGCCCGCGTCCGCGAGCTACAGGCGGGCGGAAGGACCGTGGCGATGGTTGGCGATGGGATCAACGATGCTCCGGCGTTGGCGCAAGCCGATGTCGGTATCGCGATCGGCACCGGCACCGATGTCGCGATCGAGGCCAGCGATGTGACGCTGATCGGGGCCGACCTGCGTGGCGTCGTGCGCGCGATCGAACTGTCCCGGCGCACGATGCGGACGATCCGCCAGAACCTTTTCTGGGCTTTTTTCTACAACGTGATCGGCATCCCGATCGCGGCCGGCGCGCTGTACCCGTTCACCCAAGTCTTGCTCGAACCGTGGGTAGCCGGAGCGGCGATGGCGTTCAGCTCGGTCAGCGTCGTGTCTAACTCGCTGCGGCTACGCAGCGCTCGGCTGGAGCGCGCGGTATGACGACTACTGATTGGGTTGTCGTTCTCGGCGGTGGGGTCGCGATCGCGTTCGAGCTTTGGTTCTTTCTCGGCAAGCGAGCGTGAGTGGCGTGGTCCCGGGACCGCGCGCCATGCGGGCGTGTATATTCAGTTTCATGCATCGGATCAGGCGCAGCTTCGGAGTCGCAGCCTTGGCCACGGTTATGGCCGTGGGTTGCAGCAATTCATCTCAGGTCGACACTCCCGAAGTCAACTCTTCTGAGGAGTGGGTGACGATCGACGGCGTCGAGTTCCCGGCGATCATGGCCCAGGCGCCGGAGGATGTCGTCGAGATCTACGTGTTCGCCGCGAAGCACCCCGAAGTGCTCGAGTACATGCCATGTTACTGCGGCTGCGAGGACGAGAACCCACCCCACATCTCCGCCTACGACTGCTTTGTCGACGAGATCGATCGGAGTGGCTCCGTGCCACGGGTCGAGCTCGACTTGATGGGGTTTGGCTGAACGATCTGTCTCGATATCGCCCGTGAGGCGAAGCGACAACACGAGACCGGGATGCCGTTAGCGGAGATTCGAGCGCTCGTCGAGAAGAAGTACAGTGAAGGGCAGCCTGGCACACCGACGCCCGAGCCGCCGGGACACGATCACGACGGAGCGTCCTAAAAAGCCTTTTCTGCGCTGGTTACCGGGGGTAGGGAAGTGGGATGAGCAGAATGCCGAGCGCCCCGCCCAGAAACGGCGCGCCGGCGAGCGCCAACCACAGGCTATGGTTCTTGAAAGCTGGGATCGTGATCGCGAGACCGATCAACAGCAGCACCAACGCTACCCACGGGCGCAGCGGGATAAAGCGCGGCATCAGCTTTTGGATCGTTTCCCGAATCATCAAACGACTGTAATGCCGGACCCGTGGGTTGGCAAGCCGATCGGGGCGGCTTACCGGTAGCCGATGGACCCGGCATTCGGCATCGCCGCGCTGGTGATCTCGGTCCTCTTCCTGGCCGGGATGGTCACCGTTCTCGTCCTGCTCCGAAAGGGCGAGGGCCCGACGTTTAGTGCCAACCGGGAGTACGATGCCAACCGCCGGGAAGCGGTGCGGATATTGACCGGCGAGCCCGTCGACCGCGTACCGGGCGATCAATGGTACCGTCCGGATCGGAACCGCGTCATCGGCGACGATCCGGTGGCGGATCGATACAGGAAAGCGATTGGTGACGCCCTCGGGGCGGTGATTCCCAAGGACCGCGGTCTCACGATGCGTGATGACGGAGTTGCGAATATCGGGGATGATCAAACGCGGATCGTTCCGGCGGTATCGACCGCCGATCTGCGTGACGGCTTGCGGTCGAGCTCAGAAGACGGAGGTGGGTTGGTGATCGGGCTGGTGCTCTTCAACCCCGAGCCACCAGGCGGGGATGCACGTCACGTGGCGCTTCCTATCCAGGTCCTTTTCCCCGCGCTCGAGAACGCCGGTCGTGGCGATCTCATCCGTGAGTTCGAGCAACTCGCGGCTCTAGAAACCGCTGCTGCCACCGACTGACGAGGGCCGAAGCGATGGAGTTTCGAACGATCATCGAGCCCTTTCGAATCAAGACCGTCGAACCGATCCGTCAGTTGAGCCGTGAGGAACGCATCGCGGCGCTACAGCACGCCCACTACAACCTCTTTCGAGTCAAGGCCGAAGACATTCTGATCGACTTGCTCACCGACTCGGGAACCGGTGCTATGTCATCCGAGCAGTGGGCCGGGGTCATGCGGGCCGACGAGTCGTATGCCGGCGCGCGATCGTTCTATCGGTTCCGGGATGCGGTGCGCGAGATCACCGGCTTCAAGCACGTGCTTCCGACTCACCAAGGGCGCGCCGCCGAGCACATTCTCTTTGGCGCGGCGGTGAGCGCAGGACAGGTCGTGCCGAACAACACTCATTTTGACACCACGCGGGCCAACATCGAAGCGCAATCAGCGGAGGCGCGTGATCTGCCGATCGCCGAGGCGCTCCATCCCGAGGTCGAGCATCCGTTCAAGGGGAACCTGGACGTTGCGGCGCTAGCCGACACATTGGACAGTGAAAGCGGGAGTGTGCCGGTGGTGTTCGTCACCGTGACCAACAATTCGGGTGGCGGTCAGCCAGTGAGCATGGCGAACATCCGCGCCGTGAGCGAGCTCTGCCGCCAGCACGACATCCCGCTTTTCCTCGATGCGTGCCGTTTTGCCGAGAACAGCTGGTTTATAAAGACACGCGAGGAAGGGTACCGCGACAAAACCCCGCTCGAGATCGCGAAGGAGATGTTCTCCTACGCTGACGGGTGCACGATGAGTGCCAAGAAGGACGGCCTGACGAACATCGGCGGTTTTCTCGCGCTCAACGACGACGATCTGGCCCATCAGTGCCGCGATCAGTTGATCTTGACCGAAGGGTTTCCGACTTACGGCGGTCTCGCCGGACACGATCTGGAGGCGGTCGCGATCGGTCTCTTCGAAGCGCTCGACGAGGCATACTTGCGGTACCGAGTCCGCTCGGTTGCCTACTTCGGTGACAAGCTCATGGCGGCCGGGATTCCGATCATGCGGCCACCCGGGGGGCATGCGATCTACATCGATGCCAAAGCGATGCTCCCACATATCCCGCCGCTCGAGTTTCCGGCCTGGGCGCTGTCGGTCGTCTTGTACGCCGAGGGCGGCGTGCGATCGGTCGAGATCGGCTCGGTGATGTTTGGACATCAGCCGGACGGATCGGAGAAACCGGCGCCGATGGAGCTCGTTCGTCTCGCATTCCCGCGTCGCGTGTACACGCAGAGCCACGTCGACTACCTGTGCGAGGTCGTGGCGCACGTAAACGATATGCGGAGTCGGATACGCGGGCTCAAGATCGTCGAGGCACCGCCTACGTTGAGACACTTTACCGCTAAGCTGGAGCCGATAGAGGGAGGTCTTCTTGTTAGCTGACGCGCATACAGTCAAGTGGGTATCGAGAATATTGGCGGTCGCTCTGGTCGCGGTGGCGTGCGAAAGCGGTGCGTCGCAGCCGTCGCCGGCACGAGGCAATCAGGCCGCGGAATCCCCTCTGCCCGTCACGACTGTGGCGATCACCGATGGAGATTCGCTGGCGATCGAAGAGTGGCCGGTGCCGTGGGAGACCACCCGGCCCCGGGACCCGTTCGTCGGCCCGGACGGACGGATTTGGTTTGTCGGCCAGACCGGTGATTACGTGGCCGCGTTGGACCCCTCGTATGGGATGTTCCAACGTTTCCCGCTCGATCCGGGGGCCGGTCCCCACAATGTCATCGTCGCAGCAGACGGGACGGTCTGGTACGCCGGCAACAAGGCTGCTCACATCGGCCGGTTGGATCCATCGACGGGCGAAATCGTCAAGATCGCGATGCCCGATGGGGTCGGTGACCCGCACACGCTGATATTCGATCCGGTGGGGGACATCTGGTTTAGCGCGCAACACAGCAACATGATCGGCCGGTTGGCGATCGGCACGGGTGACGTCGATATCGTGCCTGTGCCGACTGCAGGCGCGAGACCGTACGGCATCGTCGTCGATCCCGATGGCCGACCGTGGGTGGCCGAGTTCGGGAGCAACAAGCTGGCGACGGTCGATCCGTCGAGCTTCACGCTGCGCGAGTTCGAATTGCCGCGCCCTGGCGCCCGTCCGCGGCGGCTGGCGCTGACCTCCGATCGGGCGGTCTGGTACGTGGATTACGCCGGAGGATTCCTGGGACGCTTCGATCCCGCTAGCGAGTCGTTTCTCGAGTGGCCCATCCCCGGGGGTCGGAACGCGCGGCCGTACGCGATGGCATCCGACGATCGCGATCGGCTGTGGTTCGTCGAGACGGGTGCGATCCCGAACCGATTGATCGGGTTCGATCCCCAAAGCGAGCACTTCATCGCCAGCGCCGAGATCCCCAGCGGAGGTCACGTCGTGCGCCACATGGTGTTCCACGCGCCGACGCGCGCGCTGTGGTTCGGAACCGACACGAATACGGTCGCGCGGGCGATCGTTCCGTAGCGACTCCTCGAGCTCCACAACGAGCGATGCACAGCGCACGATTGACCCAAGAACAAGAACGCCAGATAGCGGCAGCTCTGGAGACCACACCGGATCTGCTGCCGTTTCTCTCCGAGCTCTTGGCCGAC
>JBDHED010000157.1:0-4893 GCA_039591175.1 Gemmatimonadota bacterium
CAAAGGCGAGCGTGTTCACGTCCGCGCCGGCAAGGTGTTCCTGTATGCGGCTTACTTCGTGGGCGCGAGCGCGTTCACGATCGCGACGATGTCGATCCTGAGCCCGTTTGGCACCCACCCCGAGGCACTGCCCAGCGATCCAGCGGACATCGCTGCGGCGGTCACCGAGATCCGAGTGCTCGAGGCGTTCCTGGCCTACCTGGCGATCATCACGGTGGCGTCCGTTCATCACGGCGTGCGTTCGATGCAAACCCGGCGTGACCCATCACTTCTCAAGACACCGTTTCACACCTTCATCAGCGCGGCCGCGATCTTGGCCGGAATCGCGCTGCTACTGATAGGTCTGACGACGCAGCACAGCGCGCGCTGGGTCTTTGTCGCGCTGTCACCGATCGGCATCCTCATCGGACAGAACGCGCTGCGCTACGCGCGCCGGCCCAAGGCGACACCGATGGCTCACTGGTACGAGCACATCGGTGCGATGCTCGGCGGCGGCATAGCGTTTCACACCGCGTTCGCGGTGTTTGGAATTCAGCGCTTCGTCGATTACAGCCTGGAAGGGTTTGTCGGGATCTTACCGTGGATCACGCCGGGTATCGTCGGCACGATCGCGACCGGTGTCTGGCAACGACACTACCGCCGCAAGTTCGGTGAGTGACGGGTTCTACATTTCCCTGACTTCGTAGACTCTGATGCTCGCGATATGCGGATTGTCTTTTGCGAGTTTTTCCGCTTCATTGAGGCTCTCGGCCTCGATGACGGTATAGCCGGTGATGGACTCCATGCCCCATGGTAGCTCTTTGGTCCCGGAGCTCGAAATCTCTCGCGCAGCGCCGAAACCCACATGTTCGACTGTCATGTCGGCGATCGACTCGAACCACTTCTGCCACGCCTGCATGATCTCCGGGGTGGGCTTCTCAAATCCGTAATGCAGAAGTACGAACTTTTTCACGTTTCTCTCCTTGATGGTCTACTAGGGGACGACGGCGATCGCTCGCACGCGGCGGCGCTCGTCTTCTTCGGACCACGGGATCAACAGCTGGGTCCAGTTGATACCACCATCTGCTGAACGAAACGCGCCGCGATTGCAGACTGCGTAGAAAATGCCGGGCTCGAACGGGTTGGCCGCCAACACGTGCGCGGTCGTGCGCTCCGGATCTGGCAGGCCGACGCCGAGCTGGAACCATCGGCCATCACCCACGCGACGGTACATTCGAGCGTAGGCAGCCCTTGGGTTGTGCGCCTGGACCGGGCCGGCGGCGGCCGAAGCGATGGCAATGGTGGGGTCGCGCGAGTCGAGTGCGAACCCCCACACGTACTGGCTCTGCAATCCGGCGGCGGGCTGGGTCCAGTTGTTCCCGTGGTCGCGACTCTCGAAGTAGCCGTCGCCGGCGGCTGCCCACAATCGGCCGGCCGCCCGCGGGTGGGTGACCATCGCGTGGACGTCTCGCGGACTCCCTTCGACGCGATCTTCCCACGACGCGCCGCCGTTTCGGCTGCGGATCGTCGCTCCGGCTTCGATACTGACGTAGAGCCATCCCTCACGATTGCGATCGCACTCGATCCAACGCACGTGGTGGCTCTCGGGACGCGGGGGGAAACTCCATTCCGAAGCCGAGGCCAGCTCGTCGAGCCCGGTGCGTTCCCGCCACGAGCTCCCGCCGTCCTCTGAGCGATAAACAGCGCTCGGATCGGTACCCGCGTATACGACGCCTCCGGCCGGAGAATCTTCGAGCGCGCTGACCGCGATCGCGGTAATCCGCGCCTCCGGAAACCCCTCGCCCGCCCACTCCCACCGGTCCCCGCCGTCGTCGCTGCGCCAAAGACCAGCGCCGAACGTGCCGCAGTAGACGTTCGCCGGACGACTAGGATCAATCGCGACGCAGACCGGGAGCGTCATCTCCAGGTGCGATGCGATCTCCCACTCACCTTCCGGGTCGGTCGCTTTGGCGACCAACAATTCGTCTTCGCGGGCGATGATGAGTCGTGGCATCGGGATAATCTACCGGCTGTCGGAGCACGCGGCTTCACAGTTGTCGGGGGACACACCCAAACCTATTTTAGCACACTCGTTTAGGCGGTTTCGAGCAACCGCTCGAGGAGCCGGATTTCATACTCACCAGGAGACAACTTTGAAGATCGCGGTATGCATCAAACAGGTGCCCGAAGGGGAAGCCCGCCTCGTGATCGACGCTGACGGCATATCGATCGCTGACGCCGATCTGGCTACCGAAATCAACGAGAGTGATCAGTATGCGCTCGAGTCCGGACTCCGGCTGGCCGAGAGTCAGGACGGTGAGGTGGTCGTCGTCTGCCTGGGTCCAGATCGCGCCGAAGAGGCGATCCGGCGCGCGCTCGCGATGGGCGCCGCGCGGGCGATCCATTTGAACGACGCGGCGTTTCAAGGCGGTGATGCGGCGGCTACCGCACGCGCACTGGCCGCGGCCATCGAGCGCGAGAACGTCGACCTGGTACTGACCGGTCTTCAGTCCGACGACGCAGGCTGGGCTCAGACCGGGCCGATCCTGGCAGCCCGACTTGGGTGGCCGAGCGCGACATTGATCATGGAAATCGAACCCGAAGGAGATACGATCAAGGTCAAGCGTGAGCTAGAAGCGGGGTGGTTCCAGTGGGTTCGCTTGCCGTTACCGGCGCTGCTCACGATTCAGTCCGGGATCAGCACGGTGCGGTATGCGACACTCAAGGGGATCATGGGCGCAAAAAAGAAGGAGATCGCCAAAGTGACACCGGCCGATATCGGGCTGGCGCCAGACGCAGTTGGCGGTGCCGGGCGCAAGACGCGGACGACGCGCCTCTACGTACCCGAGAAGACCACCGGCGCGGAGATCATCGAAGGCGACACGGCGACCGCCGTCGCCACGTTAGTTGAGAAACTCCAGAAGGAAGCGAAGGTGCTATAAGATGGCGGGCGCGATCTGGGCGATAACCGAATCCAGCGACGATGGGCTCAAGTCGATCTCGTTCGAGGTGATCGCGTGCGGGCAGGCGTTGGCCGACACGCTGGGAAGCTCGCTCGAAGCGGTGGTGATGGCGGCCGACGGATCGGCCGCAGCCGAGGCTCTGGCCAGCAAGCGGGTCGACGCGGTGCGTGTCATCGAAGACCCAGCGCTGGCTCCGTACACACCCGACGCTTACACGGCCGCGCTGGCGCAAGCGATCGAGGCCGAGGCGCCGAGTCTGGTCTTGTTCCCACACACCTATCAGGCGCGCGACTGGGTGCCGCGGCTAGCAGCCGAGGCCGATGCCGGGTTTATCTCCGACGTCATCGCCCACCGCGTCAACGGCGATGAAACCGTGTTCGTGCGCCAACCCTATCAGGGGAAGCTCAACTCCGATTGCGTGTTCGCCGGCGATGGGCCAAACATCGTGAGCCTCCAGCTCGGCGCTTATCTGGCCGATGACGCGGCCGCTGACGACGGGTCGGCCGAGATCGTGAAACAGCCGGTCGATCTCGCCGGCACGGCGAGTCGCACCGAAGTGCTCGAGACGTTCCAGGAAGTCGCCGACCGGGTCGACCTGTCGCGCGCCGACGTGATCGTTGCTGTCGGTCGCGGCATCGGCAAACAGGAGCAGATCCCGATCGTCGAGGAGCTGAGTGACGCCCTCGGCGGACAGCTCGCAGCCAGCCGCCCGGTGTGCGACAATGAATGGTTGCCGATGGACCGGCAGATCGGCTCATCGGGTCAGACGGTGACCCCCAAGCTGTACGTCGCGGTCGGTATCTCGGGAGCGATTCAGCACCTGGTGGGTATGAAGAACTCAGGCACGATCGTGGCGATAAACAAAGACCCCAATGCGCCCGTTTTCTCAATCTCGAACTATGGCATCGTGGGAGATCTGTTCGAGATCGTGCCCGAGCTGACGAGCCAGATCCGTGAGGCTAAAGGAACCGGCTAATGGAAGACCTGAAGATATTCGAAGAAGTCTCGGTCGAGTGTGACGAGAAGGGCACGATGGAGTACCAGGGGGGCCACTCACACGGCACGATCGGGTTGCTCGATGCGGCCGAGGCGCCAATTCCGTTTGATGGTTACCGCCAGCTCGACGCCACCGTCTGCGCCGAACGCGTCGCTGCCGCGAAAGCGACTCTGGCCGATCGGTTGGTGGTGCTCGTTCACCATTACCAGCGAGACGACGTCTACCAGTTCGCCGACCTGACCGGCGACTCGTTCAAGCTCAGCCAACAGGCGGCCGACTCGAGCGCGTCGACTATCGTCTTTTGTGGCGTTCACTTCATGGCCGAGTCGGCTGACATCCTGTCGCGTTCGGACCAAACGGTGATCCTCCCCGATCTCTCCGCCGGCTGTTCGATGGCCGACATGGCCGACATCGCACAGGTCGAAGAGTGTTGGGAGACGTTGACCAACGTGATGAGCGTCGATCCAGTTGAAAGGGTGATGCCGGTCACGTACATGAACTCGAGCGCGGCGCTGAAGGCGTTTTGTGGGGAGCGTGGCGGCATCGTCTGCACGTCGACCAATGCCCGGGCGGTGCTCGAGTGGGCGTACGAGCAACGCCGCCAGGTGCTCTTCTTTCCGGACCAACATCTGGGTCGCAACACCGGCAAGGCGATGGGGATTTCGCTCGAGGAGATGGTCGTGTGGAACCCGCGGCTGCCAAACGGCGGCGTCGAGCCGGATGCGCTGGAGCGCGCCAGGATCATCCTCTGGCTGGGGCACTGTTCGGTCCACAACATCTTCCGGGCCGAGCACGTCGATCGAATCCGCGAGGCCAAGCCGAACGTCAAGATTCTCGTCCATCCGGAGTGCCGGATGGAGGTCGTCGACAAAGCGGACGAGGTCGGCTCGACCGAGGTGATCGTAAAAACAGTGAGCGAGTCACCACCGGGCACCGAGTGGGCGATCGGCACCG
>JBDHED010000158.1:0-7918 GCA_039591175.1 Gemmatimonadota bacterium
GCCTAGAGTCTCGATAACGCCCGGAAAGCCCTTTTCGGGGCCTTGCGGTCGTACCACAAAAACAGTCAAGTGCGTGGCCTCAGCCACGCTTCGCTAGCGGATAGGGCGGGTTTTCAGTGATCCTGCCATGCAACTCCGATGCCAGGCCCGGCGGGCTCGCACGGACGACTGAGGGCCATCTGCCGACACGCCATGCACATACCGGGTTGTGGCGGATTGCCGTCGAACGCCCTAGCGGGCCCCCAAACCAGATTGTGTGTCTCGATTCAGCTCTAAACGGCGCTTTTCGTTGGCGTTTGTGGCGGAAAACGGCGCGGTATTTGCGACCTCGATCGACGAGCCTGAAATGGAGCCAAATCGATTACCCCGCAGAGTACACGGGACCCCGCCTGGATCGAGGATCAAATGGCCGGGTCGTCGTGGAGTGACGCTCGCCGAGGCGGTCGTCGTTATCACCTTGATCGGCTTGCTCGCGGGGTTCTCGATTCCGCGCTTCCTCGAGCCCACGCCGGCCTCCACCGTCACCGAAGAAGCCGAACTGCTCGCGTGGACCGTGCGTTTGGCGCGCTATCGGGCGATCACGCTCAGCCAACGGGTTTATGTCGAGTTCGAACCCAACGGCACAACAAACAGCTACACCGCGTACATCTCAGCCACTGACCCGCCAGCACCGACCGCGGGCGGCGTGGCAAAGACGCGGATCCCGTTCCCCGACATCGTTGGCGGCATGTCCGGACGAGCGTTGCCCGATCGACTGACGTTCGAGTCGCCGGGCAACGGGATCACACCGCCAGCAACGACGGGAATAGACCTGTTCCACGGAGGCGTGGGCTTCGATTCTCATGGCCGGGCGTTTTGGCCCAACGCGCGTGACGTGGGTCTCGGATTCGTCGTCGTTCGTCATCAAATGAGCGACGAGGTTCGGGCTGTCACCGTGACTCAGCAGGGAGAGGTGCGTGTGTGGAGATTAAACGAGAACGGCTGGCGGTAGTTCGGTAGTGGGCTAACGAGCCGACCAAGCCAACCGACGCGGGCCTCCCAACCCTCCCGTCGACGTCTGAATCGCGGTACACGAGTATTGAATGAGCACCTGGCCAGTGGCCACGTTGCGACCGTCGTCGACCCTCCGCAGCATGACCACCGAACCGAAGATCGTCGTGTTCCCGGTGAGCCTGTCGATCCGATCGGCGATCACGATGCCATTGAACGTCCCGGTGTTGATGTTGCCCAGCGTAGCCGGTGCATACGTGGGATCAGCGGCCACGACCGGGTCGAAGAGAGGATGACTCGGATCGTGCTGGCGCGGATCGTAGAGCGGGTTGTGGACGATGAGCACTCCCGATCCGTCGATGTCGCCGGAGCCAGCCCCATTGGAACCAAAATCATCGGTGACGTAGGTGACGCCCGACAGTGTGTCGGGTGGATCCGCGTCGAACTCCTGTCCGGTCTGCTGATAGCCATCCAGCGCACCGGGGTCGAGCCCCAGGACCTCCTCAGGCGTGTTGAACGTCATCGCCGAGTCGTGTCCGACGTAAGGCGGAACGCTGTCCGCGTAGGCCTCATCGCCCTCGAAGTCGACCGACCCACGGCTGTTGACATCGTCGTCGGGATCGGTCAATACGACAGCCGGCTTGTCGCCGCCACACGAGTCATCGTCTGACGCATCGACTCCCGAGATCGTGACATTGCCCTGAACCTTCATCCCCGAGCTGGACGTGAACGGCGCGGCGGCTTGAAATGTCCCACCCCCCACGCTCACCCGCAGCTCCTCCCGCGACTGGTAAGGTCCCCGGGTCGCCAACGAGCTCAAGATCCAAACCGGCTGCCCATCATCGTCGGTGTTGTATCCCGCAGCGGAGCTCCACCACACCGGTAGCTGGCCAGCTCCGAAATCAAATGAATCGCGGGTGATCGCCACGCTGTAGTCGTAGCCACCGATCGAGCCTGCGACCGGCCATCCATCGTCCGGTCCGCTCACACCGAAGTGCGCTACGGCGTGCTCGAGTCCGGCGTTGGCTGCAGCACTGGCGCGGTTTGAAAGGTTGTAGAGCGCGGCAACTCTCACCTCGGTCGACGTCAAGATCGCGGCCGCGCTTCCAACCAGCGACAGCGCGACCAGCAGCGCGAGTACGGCTGGCAGCGCGAATCCCGCGTGACCGAGCCTGCTCACGGTCTGTGTGCGCGTGCGTGTCATTTGTAGATGGCGTTCCGGACCGCAACCTGGGTCCGCAGCGCCCCTGGCATAGTGCCTTCGGGCATGAGATAAGTCATCGACACCGCAACCAATTCGATGTTGTCCACCGTTTGGGCTGCGGTCCCATCCGGATCAGCGAAGTACCCGAACGACAGGTCGGTCACGCCGTCCATAACTTCGACGTCCACGGCTTGCTCGCGTCGAATCAGCGCCCCCGGATCGGCTTGGAAAAAGTACAAGACGTCTTCGGCCTCATCGTTGAGGTCACCGTCCGCGTTCAGATCAGCCGTCCATCCAAAGCTGTCGGTCGTCCAGTGCGTGATCGCCGCGCCGGTGATCCCACGCGGGTCGTAGCCGGCGTTTCTGGCCTCCCGAATCAGCATATCGAATCCGGCGCGGGCGTTCTGTTCCGAGCGTACACCGTCATTCTGAGCGACGTAGGCCTGGTGCTGGGCGACAAACTGGTTGAGTGCCGCGAGACCGAGAATTGCGATTATGACTAACGCGACCAGAAGCTCGATCAGAGTGAAGCCTGCGCTGGACCCCGGATTCACCCTCAATCGCGACTCCTCATGGTGGCTGTCTGCACGGTGAACGTCTCGTCCCGCTCGCTCCACTCCGCCGCAATCTCGATCGTCGCCACGTTCTCCACCGGAACGTCGCTGGCCACGGTCCACGTTCGCGTGAAGACGACGTCACCAACCGAGGTTTGATCCGCCCCACCTTCGATGGCTACAAACGGCGTCGATTGGAACTCCTCGACTTTTTCGTACAGCAACTGGTCAGCACGAGTGCGATTGCTAGCACTGCGGTTGGCGTGGATCACCGTCAGCAGAAGACCCGAGACCCCGAGAATCCCGATCACGAAGATCACCAGCGCCACCGCGAACTCGACGATCGTGAAGCCGTCGTTCGCGCCCGCTCGACCGAAACTCGGTGATAGGCTCGCCCGTCGTCCAGTGCGATCGCCGTCGGGCCCTCGACCCGACCGTGAGGCTTGAACACGATCGCTCCGCTGGCGCTGCCCCCGATCGTCATCGCAATTCGATCTGGCAGGCTAACCGTTCGAAACGGCGTCCAACCCGCGCCGTTGTCGTACTGAACTTGGTAACTGTTTCCAGCCGAAACCGAGAACCGGTAATCGCGTTGTTCAGCGGTAGCCCGGCTGCGCGCCTCGACCAAGGCCGAGTGAGCGCGGCGAGCCTCCCGAACTACGTCATACGGCGAGGAGGAAGGTGCCAGGCTGGGGATCGCAACGGCGGCCAGGATCCCAATCAGAGCCACGATCGTGAGTGTCTCGACCAGCGTTATGCCGGTTTCGCGCTTCACGATTTGGCCTTGGAGTGTCTTGCCACCTGCACGATGCATCGATCCCGAGCCTAGGTTGACGACTTACATGCGATCCCGCGTTATGGAAGATGCAAACTCCGTTCCGATGCTCGCTCATAGGCTCCAAACCTGTTCAATTGAAGGAGTTACAACCGGCCGTGCTCGTTTTGGAGGGTCACCGAACCTCCTGCCAAGCCGAAATCCGCAAACCACCCCCAGCATCGGACGAGATCCATGCCTCGACCCGCCGCTCGGCCGACCCCTGGACACCGATCGCCACCACTCTGAAACCAGCCGCGCCGGGTTCCCATCGAGCTCGATACGTCGCCGACCCGATGGCGCCGCGCACGCTATCGGGCGTCGCAGCACGGGCAGGTTGTCGTGCCACCGCTGCCAACGCTTCCGCGAGTCCTGCCTCCGCGCCGCCGAGAGCGGCGGCGAAATCTCGATGGTGAATGGCAAGCTTGAGATCCAACACGGCGGTTACGAAGGCCGCCGTAGATAGCGCACCGAGGATGATCAGCGCCCACAACACCACGGGTAACGCGGTGCCAGCGCGTCGAGAGTTCACGGCGCCGGGCTATTCCGACGCGCCACGCGCCAACCAACGACCATACTTGGACCGGTCCGTGGCGAAGCCAGCAGGGCGCGCACCTCGAACAATCGAATCGCACCCGGATCGGGCGCGGCGCCAAGTTCGGCGCCCAAGCCATCGAAGTACCGAAAGCTGGCCGAATCGGGCCATGCGGCGGGCAACCGAGGACCTCCGTTGACACCCCGCTTCCATGTTCCAGGCCCGACCGCATACGCGAGCCGCTCACTGGGGTTGCCAGCGGTCGGTATGACCGCACCACTGGCGTTCCAGTCGGCGGAAAACTCCAGCGTTTCGGCCCGTGCGCGGCTGATCCCGGCGCCTGCCATCGATGTCGGGTCATAACCGGCTCCGCGCAACTCCGCCGTCAAGAGCGTCGCCGCGGATCGTGTCTCCTGCCAAACGCGTTGGGATTCGAGCAGATCAGCGACGATACGGTTACCGGTCCAACAAAGCGAGATCGCCGCGCCGGCCACAAACAGACCAACGGTCGCCGCCACCATCAGCTCGATCTCGGTAAAACCAGCCTGCTTGAGGGGCGGCAACATCAACATCCTGCCACTGACTCCCGAAAGCGGCGGGTTGCGAGATTCGCGATCGCCGGTGTTCGAAGCCCGGCCACGACCCGCACGCGAGCCTCGCTCAAACAGGGTGCCAACCGTACCACGCTCCACTCGACGGTGCCGGTCACCGATCCCCACGCCAGCGGGTCGGCACCGACCCCCCCTCCGGTCGGCCACGGACCGGCGCGCCAAGTCTCGATCCATGACTCGGCTGCGCTCAGCGCGAGAGCCGACCTGAGCGCGTGTTCGCGGGCGACGTACGCGTGAGTCGCGCTTCCGGCGAGCGCCAACCCACCAACCGTGAGCAACACCAGCGCCACCGCTACCTCGACGAGTGTCCACCCTCCCGAACCGCTCATCGATCCTCGATCGCGCCAGAGGGCAGCACACGAAGTCCATACCAACGTCCATCCGGGTCGCGCCGCACACCGATCCACGTGGTGCTGTACAGATTGCTCGTGCCGCGCGGACTGAAGAGGATCTCTTGCTGGTGTGCAGTCGTCTTCAGCGCCAATCCCGCTCGTAGCTCGCGACGCCGTAAGACCCGCCGATCGACATCTTCGACCTGGTATGCTGAAACGACCGTGTCGAGCACGACCCTTACCGTGGCCCCGTCCAGGATCGCGTGCTGACGTGCACCAGTGACGTCGCTACGAAACGTGCTTGCCGCCACGTACGCACCAAGCCGGCGCTCGACGCGAAACACGGCTGGTATAGCGAGCGAGAGGAGCATCGCCGCGACGATCGAAGCTGCGACGAGCTCGATAACGGTGACACCCAGTTGGGTGCGGGCGACCATGGAGGCGCGCACACGCAAAACGAGGACCGATGCCCACGGCGCCCGGTATGGACAGCTGCGGGGCAAGAGGAGCGGGCCAAAGCGTCGATAGCTCGACGCCAAAACGATGTGGGGTTTCTAAAGACCGGGCAGCAACAAAAACGACGCAAGAGCCAAAGCTCTCGCGCCGCTTCCGTGGCCCGAAACTGACTGTGAGACGATTACGGGCAGGCGGCTATAACACCGACGCTCGAATCCACGCACCAGTCGTTGCTGCTCGAAGCGTGCTGCGCCGACATCGTGTAACTGGCTGCATCGGCCGAGTCGACGTCCAGCGTCACACCCTGCGACGAAGATTGGTCCAGATTGGCCGGATCATCGGCGTACATCTGGTTCTCAGCGAAATACGCTTCTTGTGACGTCATAGCGTTTCTCAGGTCGCTCTTGGCTGCCGCGTCAAACGCCTTCTCCTTGGTACTGGCGAAGCGCGGGATCGCGATGGCGGCCAAGATGCCGATAATCACCACGACTATCAGCAGCTCGATTAGGGTGAAACCCTTAGTGTTCCGAATCCTCATGTTTCTACTGCTCCTTTGCCTAGCGGCTCGTGTCAACTCTCCAACGGTTCTGCACGCGTTGGTCTGTGGGGTCGCAGTCCCACTTTGCAAGACGGGTGCCAGACCATGACCGAGCCAACTAGATCGACTCTAAGCTATTAGTATTCAGCAGCTTACGGTAATAACATGAGAGTTGAAAAGGGTCTCCTAGACCGGTTTCTCGACCCACCCGGCGGTGCGGCTGTATTGCAGATTGCGACCGATCGCTTACGACGCGATCTGAATCCCGTAGCGATCGATCTTGCGGTACAGCGTAGACGGGTCAATACCCAGTATCTCCGCTGCGCGCGCTTTGTTCCCTTCGGTCTTGGCGAGCACCCACTGTATATACGCCTGCTCGATCGTTTCCATCGTCGGGGTGGGTACTGGGGAGTCTGAAACCAGCGGTTGTTCGGGCTTCTCCCTGATCTTCTCGGGCAAATCCGGGAGGTCGATGGTGCGGCCGGGTTGATCACCACTCCAGCCGGCCAGCACGAGCAATCGCTCGACGACGTTCTCGAGCTCACGCACGTTCCCAGGCCAGTCGTAGGCGCAAAGTGCCTCCCAAGAGCGTTTGGTGAAGATCTTGTCCTGAGAGCGGTTGCCACCAGGAAGCGAGTCCGGGAACCCGGCACGTGTCAGCACGTGATCGAGCAAATCCGGGATGTCCTCTGGTCGCCCGCGCAGCGGCGGGATCGTGATCGGGATGACATTTAGCCGATAGAAGAGGTCCTGGCGAAATTGTTCGCGCTCGACCTCCTTTTCCAAGTCCTTGTTGGTGGCTGCCAATATCCGCACGTCGACCGGGACGGATTCGGTCGCTCCGACGGGTATGATCTCCCTCTCCTGAAGCACGCGTAACAGCTTGACTTGAATCGCTGGGCTCGTGTCACCGATCTCATCCAAAAACAGCGTCCCACCCGCGGCAACAGTGAACAACCCTTCCTTGTCTCGGATCGCGCCCGTAAAGGACCCCTTGACGTGCCCGAACAGCTCTGATTCCAACAACGGCTCGGGAAGCGCTCCGCAGTTGATCGGCACGAAGGGACCCTTGCCGCGACTCGAGTGATCGTGGATGTACCGCGCGAACAGCTCCTTACCGGTGCCGCTCTCTCCCATTAGCAGCACCGTGCTCTCTGCTGGAGCGACCTGGGTGGCGATGTCCAGCACCCTTTGGAAGGCAACGCTTTGACCCACCGGGTCGACCTCTGCCTCACCTCCAGCCCGCCGCGCCAATGCCTGATTCTCGCGAGAGAGCTTGACGTTGCGCTCCTCCAGTGCGTGCATCTCGATTGCCTGGCGCGCGTTCAGAATCAACTCCTGGTTCTTGTACGGCTTTCTCAGGTACCGGAACGCGCCCTCGTTGCAAGCCTGCATCGCGAAATCTTCATCACCCTGGGCGGTGATCAAGATCACTTTGGCGAGCGGATCTTGCGATCGAGCCTGCTTCAGGACTGCGATGCCATCGCGCCCCGGCAGGCGGAGATCGGTCACTACGAGGTCGATGGGGCCGTTTTCTTCGAGCCATCCGACAGCCTCGTCACCGGTCCCGGTCGCGGTCACCTCGAAACCGTTACGTTCGAACAGCACCGATAGCGCTTCGAGCACGCTTGGCTCGTCGTCGACCAGGAGCACGCGTGGGGAGCTGGACTTCTTCATCTTGCGCTTCGCCGTTTCATCACGCGGGTTGTAAAAGACTCGGGGGGCTCACCAATATACCGCGACCGGGCACCCGACGCCTACGAACTGCGTGGCAGCGCGACCCGAAACTTCGACCCGCGGCCGCGATCGCTATCCGCCCAAACCATTCCCCCGTGTAGCTCTACGATTCGGTGTACGATTGCAAGACCCATTCCGAAACCCGTC
>JBDHED010000159.1:0-4834 GCA_039591175.1 Gemmatimonadota bacterium
CACCTCGTGAACCGGCTCAAGGAGCAGTGCCCCGACCGCGGGGTCTATTTCTTGAGCCCGACCGTGTGTATGTGCGCAACCATGTACCGGATCGATCTGCCGCATTTGGCGTGGGTGCTCGACAACCTGGTCGGCGGTCACGTCGTGAACCAAATCTCGGTCGACCGTGATACGGCCGAGTGGGGCCGGGTGGCGCTCGATCGGATGTTGGCGGTGCGATGAGGTCGCACGCTCAAAGGTGAAGCGACCCGGCGGTCACGCCAGCGCCGCGGCGAGGATCGCCACGTTTCTCCTGCTAACGGTTGCGATCGTCGGCGGATGTGGGAGGCAGATCCTCGGCTTTGGTAACTCCGACGAGGGGATCCTCCTGGTGCGCCACAACGAATCGGAGCCACTCGAGATCGTAGCCAACGAGACCGTGCTCGGCATCGCTCCACCAGGCGAATTCACGTGTTTTCAGAACACCCCGACGGGAACCTTGCGGGTCGAAGCGCGGGTCACCGATGGCGATCGGCTGGTGCGAGCCGCCAGCATCATGTTACCACCCGATCAACCACTATTGTGGGACGTAGATCACGATCAGGTGTTGTCGGGGCGCGCCCACCGAGGGCTGTGCGACGATTCCAATGCATAGGATGGGGAGGAGATGTCGATGAGTGA
The DNA here is from genome assembly GCA_039591175.1 of Gemmatimonadota bacterium. GTDB lineage: Bacteria > Gemmatimonadota > Gemmatimonadetes > JACCXV01 > JAHWKZ01 > CAMYLR01. Next base: position 661 of record JBDHED010000159.1, read on the forward strand.
AGTGACGGTCCGGGTTCAGCAAACCCCGAATCCGAACAGTATTCTGTTCCACGTCGACCAGACGGTGACCGACGAGCGGATGCGCCAGTTCAACTCACTGGAGGAGGCCGAAGGCGCGCCGTTAGCGCAGGCGTTGTTTGGGATCGCCGCAGTCGAATCGGTGTTCTTTATGCCGAACTCGGTCACGGTGAGCAAATCGGCCGACGGGGACTGGGGAACGATCGCTCCAGCGGCTGAGGAAGCGATTCGATCGCACTTCGCGGCCTAGCAGGACCAGCGGCTAACCGTTTTTACGGTTTCTGGTAGGTCGCAAACGACGTCGCGGTTTCCCACAGTCGGACCGCGGTCACCGGATAACCTCGCTCGCTCGCGTGCTCGAAGGTCTCGTGAGCGATGTTCTCGGCGGTCGGGTTGCCGCTCATCAAGTACATCGGCTCCCCCTGCTCGCGTAACCACGCCACCATCGGATCGTCGTCCCGAAGGATCATCTGGTGATCCATCTTGTCGTCGATCCACGCCTTGACATCCCGTTTTATATCGCCAAAGTCGACCACCATCCCGCGATGATCCAACTCTTGGCGCTCGAGCTCGATTTCGATCAAGCCGTTGTGTCCGTGGGGGTGCGCGCACGGTCCCTCGTAGTCGAGCAACCGGTGGCCGTAGCAGAAATGGATCTGAACCGTCACGCGGTATGTCATAAGATCGCTCCGTTGATAGGCGACACGATCACTTGCCGATCAGTCGGCCACCGTCGACGACCATCACGTGACCGGTCACGAAGTCGGTCATCGCTACCAGGTACACGACGCTCTGCGCGATGTCTTGCGGGCTACCGAGCCGCTTGAGCAATGTATCGTCGACGATCTTGTTGGCGTCTTCGTCGCTGAAGTCGGGTGGCAGCATGACTGGCCCTGGCGCGATCGCGTTGACCGCGATGTCCGGTGCAAGCTCCTTCGCCATCGCCTTCGTCATCGTGATCACCCCGCCCTTCGAGACGACGTACGGCAGGTAGTTCCGGTAGGGTCGAAACCCGGCCCAATCGGCGATAAAGACGATCTTGCCGCCGTCGTTTTCGCGCATCAGCGAAGCCGCGTGCCAAGCGGTGAAAAAGGGCGCCTTCAGGTTCGTGCGAAATGTCTGTTCCCAAACCGTCTCGTCGATCTCGTCCCACGGCGTGCGCGGAAAGATCGCTGCGCTGTTGACGAGCACATCGAGCCGCCCCCACCGCTCGCGTACGCTCTCGATCAGTTGCTCGACCTGGCGCAACTCGTCGAAGTCGGCCTGAATCGATTCCGCTTCTACACCCAGTTTCCTGATGCGCTCGACTGTGTCAAGCGCTTCGCCGGCGCTCGATCGGTAGTGGACGGCGACGTGCATCCCTTTCCCCGCCAACGCCAAGGCGATCTCGCGACCGACCCGCTTCGCGGCGCCGGTCACCAGCGCCACTCTTCCTGTTGTGTCCATCCACCCCTCACTAGGTTGTGCGCGTGGTCAAGCCGGGGAGCCTGTGCGTGCTCGCGTCCGGAGGTATCGACAGCGCGGTGGCGCTAGCCGAGGCCGCTCAGGGCGCTGAGACCGTGATTCCGATCTACGTCCGATCGGGACTCGTCTGGGAGCGGGCGGAAATCTATTGGCTAAAACTGTGGCTGCAAACGCTCGACGACCGCGACGTCGCGCCGCTCGAGATTCTGGATCTGCCGGTCAACGATATCTACGGCGAACACTGGAGCCTGACGGGTGTCGATCCACCCGACGAACGATCGCCCGATGAAGCGACGTACTTGCCCGGCCGAAACATCTTGCTGCTCGCCAAGGCCGGTGTGTTCGCGGCTGCCAACGGCTGTCAGGCGATCGTTCTCGGTCCGCTGGCGGCGAATCCTTTTCCCGACGCTACGCCGACGTTCTTCGAGGCGATGGCGATGGCCATCGGTCACGGAATGGGTTTGGGCGATCGGTTCCCGGTCGAGACCCCGCTGGTCGGTCTCACCAAACCGGAGGTCGTACGCCGCGGAACCAAGTACCGGCTCGACCTCACCTTTTCGTGTCTGGATCCGACACCAGAGCACCAACATTGCGGCGCTTGTAACAAGTGCGCCGAGCGGCAGCAGGGGTTTCGTGAAGCCGGGGTAGACGACCCGACCTCGTACGCTACGAACGACAGCGGTGCTTCCCGTTCGACTTCCGGTCTCCGTCGCGGCAGCGTGTAGCCAGGCGCCTGATCCACTGCGGACCGGCGATCGTGATGTTGTCGACCCGCACGATCCCGCGGCCGCGCTCGAACCGCACCACCGTTCCGGCATCGAAACAGGCGCTGCACCAGACGTAGACAATCGTATTCGGGTCATCGGCCGAACCGCCGAACGCATACCATCCGTCACTGATCGGACCGCCGAGCAGCATCTCGGGCGTCGTTTCGGCTAGAAACTCGAACCCGTTCTCACTCGGACCGTAAAGCGGCGCGACGTTGGGACGCGGCCCCGGCGTACGGATGACGTCGATCTCGATCGCTCCGTCGAGCGGGATCAAGATCTGACTGTCGGAAGCCAGGCCTGGCCACGACAACCCCTGTAGGGTGGCATACGATCGCTCACCGATCGTGCGTGTCGAACCGACCTGCACGCGCAGGGTATCGCCGTTCGATGTCTCGTACGCCAGCTCGTCGCCGACCTCGAGCCCCATCCAAGCCGCCAGGTCCCGAGAACCGAGCGGTGTCTGGGCTGCGGCAGGGGTCGCCAACGACAGCGCAAACAGTACCAGCGCAAAGAGAGCACGATCGAAAGTCACAATCATGATGATCGAATACCCCCGGCGGGGGCGCAGGTTCTACGAGCCGAGCGGCGGCGCCGGACCGAACAACCGGTCGGCGTTGTCTTGAAGCAGCTTGGCCTGCACATCGTGTGGCAGATCGAGCGCCAGGAAAGCGTCGAGATTCTCTTTCATGCCCGGCACCATCGGTCCCGGCCAATCGGTACCCCACAAGAGCCTGTCGGCGACGACCGCCAGACGCGGGAAGTACTTGAGCAGTCCCTTCGGTGGGATCCCCGACACATCGCCCCAGAAATTCGGATGCCGGCGCAACAGGAAAAACGACGTGTCGGCCCAAAGCGGCCGGCCCAGATGCGCCATGATGACCTGGAGCTCGGGAAAGTCGACGCCGACGTCGTCGAGCACGATCGGGTCGGCGTACACGTTGCGCGCACCGGGGAAGACGGACGTTCCGGTGTGCACCATGATCACCACGCCAAGCTCTTCGGCGCGCGCGTAGATCTCATCCAACCGCGTCGCGCCTTCGCGATAGGCGTTGGCCGCGACCTCCTGGTGCGGCGGGTGGAGCTTGATCGCGCGAACGCCCAGGTCGACCAACCGATCGACCTGATCCCCGGCACCGTTTGGATCGACGCCCCCAAACGGAATCATGCGCTCCGGCGCGTTACGCGCGAGCTCGGCGACCCACGGGTTCACGTTCTCGGTAAAGCCCATCAGCGTCGGACTGACGTAGTTGATAACCCCGATCCGCGCGATCCCCGCCGTGTCCATCGCGCGCAGCACGAGCTCGGGATCGTTCATCATCCGTTCGAGCTCATCGAATCCCTGGCGGCCTTTGGCCATTGTCGCGCGGGCGCCGGGCTTGAGCTCGTGCCACGGTTGGATATGGACGTGGGCGTCAGTGATCCGGAGGTTCAGCGCCCCCCCTAGCTGGGTCCGAGCGCGGTCAAGAAACCGCTGATCACGAAGACCGCGACGCCGAGCGCGTACGCGACCCCCCTCGACGCCTTCAACGCGTGGACCGCCGCCAACGCCACCAGCACCGAGTACCAGATCGAGAAGAAGTTGATGTTCGCGATTTGACCCCAGAGCAGGGCCGGCATGTCACCGCGATCGAGGAATAGCGACAACCCGAACAACGGCGGTCCACCCTCCCGGGCGACCGTTTCCGCGCCCTTGATGGCGATGACGAAAGCCTGCAGAACGACCTGGAGGACCGTCACCCCGCTGGCGTACACCAGCGCCGTAAAAGCGATCGGGTACTCAGCCTTCTTGGCTCCCGCGACCGCCGACCAACCCCAGAGCAAGAGCCCCATGAAAGCGGTCACGATGCCGTAGACGATCGGCGCCGCCACGACACCGACCAACTTCCACATCGCAAGCTGTAACTACGCTTGCAGGCGTTCGA
>JBDHED010000160.1:0-9559 GCA_039591175.1 Gemmatimonadota bacterium
CCGGTTTCGCCCTCGATGCCCATCTGGCGTCGATAGTACTCGGGGAACCGCAAAATCTTGGCAACCAACTTTGGCGACAAGGCGTCCACCCAAGGGACGAGCCTCGCCGGCCGATACGGATAGACTTCGAACCGCGGCTGCTCCATGCAATTGACGATCGCACGTGCGACCTGCTCAGCGGTCTGGCGCGGACCGCTAGGGAGCGCCGAGCGGAGCTTCTTCTTGCGGCCCGGGCTCTTGCGAATCGCCTCGAAGAACTCGGTATCGGTGCCGACCGGGTACACCACCGAGACATCGATCCCGAGAGGCTCGGCCTCGACCCTGAGCCCGTCTGCCATCACTGACTGAGCCGCCTTGGTCGCGCTGTACAGCGCGTTGGCCGGCAACCCGTGCTGCGCCAACACCGAAGAGATGATGATCACATGGCCCTGCCGCTGGACCTCGAACACGGGCCACGCCGCCTGGATCGCCCAGACAGTTCCCAGCACGTTGACATCGAAGATCTCGTGAACTTCCTCGGGCGGTGTCGTGGCCACCGGCGCCACGATGCCAAAACCGGCGTTGGCGATGATCGCGTCGAGGCTGCCCCAGCGGCGTGTGACCGCAGTGACGAGCCCGGCTACGGCCTCGCGATCGCGGACATCGCCGACGACCGTCTCGGCCTCCCCACCCTGCTCCCGAATCTGCTTGGCGAGCTTCTCGAGCCGCACCTCGCGGCGGGCGAAAAGCCCGACGCGCATCCCCTTACCGACACACGCTTCGGCGGTCGCCGCGCCGATGCCGCTCGACGCGCCGGTGATCGCCACTACCCGGCCGGCCAAATCTCTGCCCAGCAACCACCTCCAGCTCGAAATTGTCACCCTGGAAACGACGGATCGGAACGTAGCGCGCGGCAGGGCGTCAGGCACCCGCCCGGTTGACGCCTTCGACCCGTTCGCGGAGCTTTTGGGTCTCCACATCGCGCATGCCGTGATTTTCTCAATTCCTGACCGCGAGGATGAACCGATGGCAAATTCCACGATGACCGCCGACCCGGCGGCACCGTCGACGCTGGCCGAGCGGCTGGCGGATTTTCAGCCCGAGACGTACCACGATTTCAACGATCCCGATGCCGCGGCGCAGATGCGAGCCGCGCTCCAGCAAGTCGAAAGCGAGTTCGGCCGCACTTATCCCAACCGGATCGGCGGCGAAGACGTCACGATCGACGAGACATACGCGTCGACGAATCCCGCCAATCCAGAGCAGGTGATCGGCCATTTTCCGCGTGGCGACGAGGCGCTGGGCGAGCGCGCGGTAGAAGCGGCCAGCAAGGCGTTCGCTGACTGGAAGCGAGTATCCCCGGCGGAGCGCGCTGATTTCGTGTTCAAGGCGGCTGACGTCATGCGCCGGCGGCGGCTCGAGCTCGCCGCCTGGATGGTTTACGAGGTCGGCAAGAGCTGGGGCGAGGCCGACGCCGACGTCGCCGAGGCGATCGACTTCTGCGATTACTACGCCCGCCTGATGCTCCACTACGGCTACGACGAGTACCCGCTCGCCGAGTACGAGCCCGAGGAGAACCAGGTCGTGTACCTGCCGCTCGGCGTGGGGGCGATCATCCCGCCGTGGAACTTCCCGCTGGCGATCCTGGCCGGGATGGCCTCGGCCGCGATCGTGAGCGGCAACACCGTGATCATTAAACCGGCCAGCGTATCGATGGCGATCGCCTGGAAGTTCGTCGAGGTGATGGACGAAGCGGGGCTACCGCCTGGAGTGGTAAACCTCGTTTTCGGTTCAGGTAGCGTCATCGGCCGGCGGCTCGTGGATCACCCCAAGACGCGTTTCGTGGCCTTCACCGGATCCAAGGAGGTCGGAATCGAGATCAACGAGCGCGCTTCCGAGGTCCGGCCGGGCCAGATCTGGCTCAAGCGGATCCTCGCCGAGATGGGCGGCAAGGACGCCATCGTCGTCGCCGCCGACGCCGATCTGGACGCCGCGGCCGAGGGGGTCGTGACGTCCGCCTTTGGCTATCAGGGTCAGAAGTGCTCGGCATGCTCGCGCGCTATCGTTGTCGAAGACATCTACGATGACTTCGTCGGCCGCGTAGTCGGTCGAGCGGGCGAGCAAGATCGAACCCGGCTCGGTAGTCGACGGCGCGTGGATGGGTCCGGTGGTAAGCGCCAGCCAGTTCCGCACAGTGAGTGAGTACATCGATGTCGGAAAGAATGAAGGCCGGCTCTTGCTGGGCGGCGAGCCCGACGACTCGACCGGTTTCTTCATTCCGCCGACGATCTTCGGGGACATCGCGCCCGACGCGCGGCTCTCCAAGGAGGAGATCTTCGGCCCGGTGCTGGCGATCACGAAAGCGCGCGACTACGACCACGCGCTGGCGCTCGCCAACGACACCGATTTCGGGCTGACGGGCGCTGTCTACACGACCGACGAGCGGAAGATCGCCCAGGCCGAGGAGGAGTTTCACGTCGGCAACCTGTACGTCAATCGCAAGTGCACCGGTGCCCTGGTCGGTGTGCACCCATTCGGTGGGTTCAACATGTCGGGCACGGATTCCAAGGCCGGCGGCCGTGACTACTTGTTGCTGTTCCTCCAGCCCAAGACGATCGCGCGGCAGAAGACCGCCTAGGGCGACGCAGCCGAACCCGCATCCACCGCTCAACTTCCGCGAGCTGGGCCTCCTGCTCGGCTCGATGGTGGGGTTCTTCGTATCGATCGGCCTGCTGATACCGACGCTGCCGCTCTACGTGCGCGATCTGGGTGGCTCGCCGGTCGATGTCGGGTTGATCATCGGTGTCTTCTCGTTCGGCGTGCTGGTCGTGCGCCCGGTGGTTGGCCGGCTGCTCGACACGCGCGGCCGGCGCGTGGTGCTGATCCTCGGGGGCGCGCTCGCGGCGGCGATGGCGCCGCTCTACCTGTGGCTCACCGCCGTTGCGCTGTTGGTTGCCGTGCGCGTGGTCCACGGTGTCGGTCTGTCGGCCTTTACCGGTGGCTGGGTGACGCTGGCGACCGACTTATCACCCCCCGAGCGACGGACCGAGTTCATGGGGTATCTGTCGGCCGCCACCACGCTCGCGTTCGCCGTCGGCGCACCGGTTGGTATCGAGATCGCGAGCCGGTTTGGATACCCAGCACTGTTTTGGACGGTCGCCGCAACGGCGGTGGCGTCGGCCGTGCTCGCGGCGGCGCTGCGAGAGCCGGAGCGTTCATCGACGGTGGCTCAACCCGGGTACTACCGCGCTGCGATCGCGCGTCGCCAAGTCGTGGTGCCCACCGCGACGCTGTTACTCGCTACGCTGACCGTCGGCGCGGTGTTCGCGTTCTTGCCGATCCTGCTCGAAGAACGACGTCCTGGCGATTTCAGCCTTTTCTTCGTCGTCCACGCGATCACTTCGGTGGTCGTACGGGTAATAATCGCACGTGTGGCCAGAACCGTTGACGATCGACCGATGGTTTGGAGCGGGCTCGCGATCCACGCATTGGGAATCGCGTCATTGCCGCTCATCCAGGGACGGGCTTCGATGCTCGGCGCAGCTGTGCTCTTCGGGATGGGCTTCGCGATCCTCTGGCCGGCACTCTACGGATTGGTCGCCAATAACGTTTCTGAGGGCGCACGCGGCATGGTGCTCAACTTCTTTCTCGCGGCATTCGATCTCGGTATGGGGCTCGGCGGGCTCGTGTCGGGCCCGATCGTGGCCCGAGCCGGCATACCGGCGCTCATGAACGGAATGGCGGTAGTCCCGTTCGTCGCGATCACACTGTTTCTGGTCGGACTCGGGTGGCGGTCGGAGACACCCGCACCACAGCAGGCGGCGGTTTAATCATGAGATGGCGATGGGCGCTTGCGGTGGTGTCGATTTCCCTTACCTCGACGCCGGCCTCGGCTCAGGATCAGCCCGAGGTGTTGCACACGATCCCTTTCGAGGTTCGTTACGCCGCCGCCGCGGTGGATTCGATTCTCACCTCGCCAAACGGTGGGGTCCGACTCGAAGCGTTTGCGAACGACACCATCACTGGCGTGTATCTCACCGGACAGCTAGGCGGACAACCCAGGTCGATCGGGTTCGGAATCGACCCCGGTGATCGCCGTTACCTGTGGTTCTCGGTTCGCCACGCATTCAACATCGAATACGTGGCGATGCTGTTCGACATCGACGCCGACCTGACCCCGGAGTTCATGCTGTTTCGAACGATCGACACCAAGCGCAGAACGGAGTACGCGGTCGACTACCGAGCGCCCCACGCGATCGACGAGATCTTCGACATCACGTTTCAGCCGGCGTGCGTGGAGCCAACATGTGACCCCAGCTCGTGGACCGTCCGGCCGCGGCAGATGGTGGCCGTGCCAGCAGCCTGGTTTGGGGTCTGGCGCCCGCTATTCGGTCTCGCCGCAACCCGCGGCGAGGCGTGGATCGGCCGCCCGGTGGCGGCTCTCCGCCCGGTGCCTCCCACAAATCAACAATGAACCGTTGGGTTTCGGGCCGCCGCGGCGAAGAAGCGGTCGAGTTGTTGGACGACGGCCACGGATCGGAAGAGGAGATCGTCGAGTGCTACCACGAGCTCGGATTGGTTAATCGGTGGCTAGGAGGGTTCCGTGCGACGTTCGAGCCACTCGACCGTTGGACCGGCAGATCCGGCCCGGCAACGATCCTTGACGTCGCTGGAGGTGATGGCGATTACGCCGAGCAGTTCCTCGATTGGGCCGGGTCGCGTGGCGCTCAATCCCACGTGTACATGCTGGACTGGCACCCGGTCACGGTGCGGTTGGCGCGAGACCGTCGGCTGGATGGTCTACTCTCGATCCGCGGCGACGCACTGGCGTTGCCGTTTCAAGATCAGAGCTTCGATCTCGTACACTCGGCGGCGTTTTTCCACCACCTGTCGATAGCCCGAGCGTGCGATCTGTTGGCCGAGATGTGTCGCCGCCTGGCCCAGGCTTCGATTTGGGCACTCACCCGCGGGTTCAGCACGAACCGACTGATCCGTCACGACGGTCCGCTTTCGGTTTCCAAATCGTTCGTTCCAAGTGAGCTGGAAGCGATCGCCCGCACCATGGAGCAGAGAGGCCACAGCGACTTTCGTTGGCATATAACGCGCACGTTTCCGTATCGGATGACGTTGATCGGCGCTCGACTCCCAGGAGCCGGTCGATGATTCGCGATGTCGTCATCGTCGGTGGCGGGCCAGCCGGGGCGGCGACCGCGATCCACCTGACGCGCGCGGGGTTCGACGTATGCGTGCTCGACCGGGCGCGCTTCCCGCGCGACAAGGCGTGTGGCGAGTTTCTGAGTCCCGCGGCGACACCGCTGCTGGAAGACCTTGGTGTACGCGAGGCGATCGACGCGGCAGGTGCGAAACGGCTCGATCAAGTCCGGATTTTTGGCGGCGACCAACGGCTCGATCTGCCGTTCCCGGCCGACGCCGCCGCCCCACCGTGGGGGTACGCGCTCTCACGCCGAAAGCTCGACGCTATCCTTCTAGACGCCGCTACATCAGCCGGTGCTGAAGTTCGGGAGGGCGTCGGAGTCGACGACCTCGTTCTCGATCGCGGTCGGGTGGCGGGTGTAACCACTCGAGACGCAAACGGGCGGCACGATTCAATTCGAGCCCGGCTCGTGGTCGGCGCCGGGGGCCGCAACTGTCCTGTCGCCCGCACCTTGGGACTTCAGCGCCGATCCCGTCGCCGGCGTATCGACCTGTTGGCTCATTGGACCACCAACGGCGGCTCTCCGGATTCGCAATGTGAGCTCCACGTCGGTCACTCGGGCTACGTTGCCGCGGCTCCGGTCGAGGGTGCGCGGGTCAACGTCAACTGCGTTGTCCCCCAGGCGACCCTTCAGCGGGCCCCCGACCCGACGCTCGTCTACGACGACGTGCTGCAGCGTAGCCCGGCGCTCGCCCGCTGGGTCACTGGCCAACGGGCCGAGCCCGTCGTGGCCACCGACATCACGCCGCTCACCACTTCACGTGCGACGGCAGACGGCGCGTTGCTGGTCGGCGACAGCGCGCTGTTTCTGGATCCATTCACCGGTCAGGGGATCTTCCTCGCGCTGGCGAGCGCACGTCTTGCCGCGAATGTCGTCGCACGCGCGTTGTCGGCCGGCACGGTCGATCGTGCATCGCTGGCCGAGTATGACCGGTTGCGGGCTCACGATTTCGCCGCCAAAAAACATGTGAGCGTCGCGATCCAGAACATCATCGACCGTCCATGGCTCAACCAACGCGTCATCCGCGCGCTGCGCCGTAACCGCGAGCTGGCCACCACACTGGCGGCCGTCACCGGGGATTTGGTGCCGGCCGATCGTGCGTGGCGCCTCGACTTCGGCTACCAGCTAGCTCGAGCCGCGGTCTAGCCGTCGACCCAACGAATTACGCAAAAAAAGCGGGGCGCTCGAGTGAGCGCCCCGCCCGCGAGGAACGGCTTCTTAGCCGCTTCTAGTTAAAAATGTAACGGAACCCGAGCTGTATCTGCCAGCGAGAGATCACGCTGATGTCGTCGATGAACGTCGACGTCGCCGTGCCCGGGAACTGGAACAGCGGATTGCCCTGAGCGTCGAAGTTCCCATTGAACACCAACGGCGTCTTGGCGGCCGTGTTGACGACCTCGCGCACACCCCAATCGGAGTTGATCAGGTTCCCAAAGTTCAGGATGTCGAGGCTCACCTCGAGCGTGTTGGGGCCGACGAGGAAGTCCTGCAGGATCCTCAAGTCCAAGTTTGTGAACCACGGGTTGATTCCACCGTTTCGCTCGGCGATCTCGCCCCGGTGCTCGCTCAGGTAGGGATCCTGCTGGATGAAGCGGTCAAACGCCGCTGCCTGCTGCGCTGGACTCGCCCCGCCAGGAATCGGCTCGAAGTGCATCTCGCTCATGTCGCGCGGGATGTAGAGCAGATCGTTGCCGCCGATGCCATCGCCGTTCAGGTCACCCAGGACCGTGTACGAATACCGAGCGGTCCGCCCGGCGGTGAAAAACCCGCCCTCGGCCGCCTCGAAGAACAACCCGAAGCTGGTCGCCCAGTTGTCCGACCACTCCTTCCGGTAGTTGGCAGCTCCCGTAATCCGATGCTTGTGGCCAAACTGTGAGAACTCGGCATCAAAGTTGTTCGGATCACCGGCGATCGGATTGCCGGCAAAGATGAACGCCGCGATCTCGGTCGAGTCCAAGCGGTTCTTGGCCTGGGTGAAGTTGTACGCGAAGCTCGTTGCAAGTCCGCTGTCAAAGACCTTCCGGAGCTGCGTCGTGAACGAGACATCGTAGCCATCGCCGGTGTTGTCGAGGACGTAGATGTCACCTCCGCTGTCGAGGAAGCCGTTCAACCGATTGTTGGCTGGATCGTACCGTACGCGACCATCCGGCGCCGGCAACGTGCCGATCGGATCCGCGAGATTGGGATTGCGGATGTACACGTCGTTGATGTTGTTGCCATACAACAACTCGAGCGTCAGCAACGAGTTGCCCGGCATCAACTGATCGACCGCCAGGTTTGTCCGCCACACCTGCGGCCACTTCAGATCGGAGACCGAGGCGTTGAGATCGAAGTCGCCTGCGTCCGGGCCCTGGTTCGTCGCTTGGTTCGAGAGCCAGACAAATGGAACGCGGCCCGAGAAGATTCCGGTCCCGCCTCTGATCTGAGTCGACCGGTCACCCTTGGCGTCCCAGTTGAACCCGAATCGCGGCGACCACAGAACCTGCGTATCCGGGAACTGGTCAAACAGAATCTCTTCTGGGTTGCCGTTCTCGTCCTGCAACAACAGAGAGTTGCTGATCGGCGTGGGAGCGAGGTCGGTAAAGTAGAGCGGCAGGTCCATCCGCAACCCGAATGTCAGGTTGAGGTTGTCGCTCGCACGGTACTCGTCCTGAGCGTACAGCGCCCACTGACCGGTGTGGAATGGATCAAGACCGAAGTCGTTCTGTAGCTGCTCCTCGACCAGCGAGTTGTAATCGATGAAGTCCGGGCTATCCGGATCGGTGAACATGAAGAACTCGTCCAACGACGAAAAGGCCGTTCCGAACGGTGGCGGTGCGGCAAACACGCCGTGGAAGAAGAGGTTAAACGAGTTGTTGAACTTGAAAGTCTCGAGGGCCGTCCCCAGCGTGTAGACGTGATTCCCGCTGTAGAGGCTCAGCTCCTCGGTCATCTGAAACACGTCCTGATCCAACAGGTTGTTGATCGAGAACGGTTCGTGTCCCACCGTCGTGTACGTAATTCCGTCGACACCGATCTCCATTGTCGGGAACGGAACACTGTTGGGGTTCCGGAAATCACGGAACCGGTTGTAGCTGGCGAAGAAACGGTTGCCGAAGCTCTCGGCCTGCGTGTTCAGCTCCCAGACGAACGAGTTGAGCTCGTTGTTGATCGCGTACCCGGAGTTCTGGAACGGGAGGCTGTTCTCGTTCGGGCCGCGCCCGGTGTTGTTGATGCTGATCGCGAACGGGTGCGGCGGCAGGAAACGCTCCGCATCTAGCAGATTATACCGGAAAATAAAGTGGTTGTTCGGGTTTATGTTCCAGTCGAGCTTGACCAGGAATTTGTCGCTGTTTGTCTCGTTGACGTAACCCTCGAACGGCCCGGTGGCGTAGCCATACGCCTCCATCAACCGCGCGCTGATCGCCTCGAGATCCGACGCCTGCACCCTTGAAACGAATGGTCCCGATTCACCCGGTCGCGCAGCCGAGAAGTCGGTTCCGGGATCGTCTCGTCGGATACGCTCGAAGTTGACGAATATGAAGGCTGTGTCCTCTTTGAGCGGGCCACCCAAGCTGACTCCGGACTGATTGAACGATAAATCAGGATTCAAGACATCCGAGCCGCTCACCTTGTCACCGATAAAGCTCTCGTTGCGGGTGAACGTATACGCCGTTCCTGTGAACTCGTTGGTTCCGCTCTTAGTGATCGAGTTGATCGCGGCACCGGTGAACCCGCTCTGACGGACGTCGTATGGGGCGACCGAAACCTGAACCGCCTCGATGGCGTCAAACGGAACCGGTTCGGAGGCTGTCTGCCCGCCGGGCGCCGGATCGTCGAGGCCGAACGGGTTGTTGAAGTACGACCCGTCCAACGAAATGTTGTTGTACAGCCAGTTTTTCCCACCAAACGAGAAGTTGCCGTCGCTCCGCGGGTCGAGCCGGGTGAGATCCCGTGTGCTACGGCGGATCGACGGCAGCTCCACGACCTGATCGGAAGTCACGTACGTCGCAGCGCCTGTGCGGTGGCTGTTCAGCACCGGGTCTTCCTCCGCAATGACCTCAATCGCCGCCACCTCGATCGCTTCCGTAACGAGTGCGAAGTCGGTGCGAACCGTCTGGTTGAGGTTCACGTAAACGTCCTGTTCTTCCCCACCCCGGTACCCGATGCTTCGGACGGTGACGGTGTAGGGACCGCCAACCCGCATGTTGCTGATGTTGAAGGCTCCACCCTCGCGCACCACGGCACCGTATTGCGTCTGGCTGGGCTCGTGAACCGCGGTAACGGTGGCACCGACCACTGCCTCGCCATCGGTGCTGGTCACCACGCCGCTCATCGCACCGGTCGTAACCTGAGCGGAGAGGATCGAAGGCAAGAGAAACAGG
>JBDHED010000161.1:0-4772 GCA_039591175.1 Gemmatimonadota bacterium
CGACCCCGAAATGCGTATCGACGTCGGCCCGTCGATCCGCCTCGCTGCGCGAGACACGCTGGTCATCGCCAGCGATGGCTTATCCGACAACTTGATCTTGGGGGAGATCGTCGACGGCGTTCGGGTAGGACGGCTCGAGGATGCCGGCAATAGGCTGGCGAGTCTTGCCCACTCCCGCATGGTCAAGCCGGCGCCCGGCAAGCCCAGTCATCCCGATGACCTCTCCTTTGTGCTCTATCGACCCGACCCCGAGCCTCGCGGTAACGTTGGGGCCCGGTAGACATCGACGCCTGTCACGATATCGACGATCTTGAGGGCCGAATGAGCGACGCCAAGAACATCCGTTCAATCGTTTCCCCAGCGACCACCGACGGCGGCCCGGCCAGTCGGGAAGCGGCCGAGGACCACGTCTATGAGCTGCTAAAGTTCGTGGGCGAAGATCCCGATCGCGAGGGGCTACTCAGTACGCCCGAGCGGGTCGTACGGGCGCTAAGCTTCCTGACCGAGGGGTACCAGAAAGACGTTGACGAGCTCTTTAACAACGCCTTTTTCTCCGAAGAGTACGACGAGATGGTGCTGGTCAAGGACATCGAGTTTTACAGCCTCTGTGAGCATCACATGCTGCCCTTCTTTGGTCGCGCTCACGTGGCGTACCTGCCCCGTAAAAAGATCGTCGGGCTGTCGAAGATTCCACGCTTGGTGGACGTTTTCGCGCGGCGACTCCAAGTACAGGAGCGGATGACCAAGGAGATCGCCGAGATGATGAGGGAGAGGCTCGACCCCCACGGCGTCGCCGTTGTCGTCGAAGCGCGCCACCTGTGCATGGTCATGCGCGGGGTCGAAAAGCAGCATTCGTACATGACGACCAGCCATATGTTGGGGAAGTTCCGCGACGACCACTCGACGCGACTCGAGTTCATGAACTTGATCGTGCCCAAAGGCATCGATTGAAACCGATAGGCCTGGCGCTGTTCTTGCTTACCGCTGCGTGCGGTGGTCCGCAATCATCTCCGGAGGGAACGGTGCGCAACTTTCTCAACGCGCTCGAGAGCGAGGATACGGTCGCTTTCGAAGCGTCGTTCACGACCGAGACGATAACTCTGGTCGAGGAGATCGAGCGGTTGAGTGGTGTGGCCGACGACGCCGGTCGGCCATTCGACATCGGAGAGTGGTGTCAGATGTTCTGTGGCGGGGCGGTGGTGAGCTCAACGTTGCTCGGCGACTCGGCGACCGTCGACGTCCGGGTCGAGGGGATCGAGGAACGCTTCCCGCTACGCCGGGAGGGGGACCGGTGGAAGATCGACTTCATCACCCGGCTGGAGCCGGCCGTTCAGCTGCTAAGGCTGGCCGTTCCGGATACCGCGGCCGGGGCCCTTCCCTAATGAGCCGGAAGTTGTTATAGTAACCGAAAGAAAACCGAAAGTCTATTGAACGAGCGAGACCGCCCGGGACCCCGGAGCGGCGGAGGTGAACGAATGGCAACGACAACGGACACGAAGGAGCAGGAGAAGGCCCTTGGCCTGGCGATCAATCACATCGAGCGGCAGTACGGCAAGGGGGCGATCATGCGGCTGGGGACGGATACCCGGCTCCAGGTGGATGCGATCCCGACCGGGGCGTTCAACCTGGACGCTGCGATCGGCATCGGCGGGGTTCCCAGAGGTCGGGTGACCGAGATCTACGGTCCCGAATCTTCGGGCAAGACGACGCTCGCCCTCCACATCGTTGCCAACGCACAGAAGGAAGGTGGCATCGCCGCTTTTATCGATGCTGAGCACGCGATGGACGCTGAGTACGCAAAGAAGCTCGGCGTCGACATCGACAACCTGCTGGTGTCGCAACCCGACACCGGCGAGCAGGCGCTCGAGATCGCCGAAGTGTTGGTGCGGTCAAACGCGGTGTCGGTGGTGGTCATCGACTCGGTCGCGGCATTGGTCCCCAAGGCCGAGATCGAGGGCGAGATGGGCGACAGCCACGTCGGTTTGCAGGCCCGGCTCATGAGCCAGGCGCTGCGCAAGCTGGCGGGTGCGATCAACCGCTCCCAGACCTCTGTCGTCTTCATCAACCAGATCCGCGAGAAGATCGGCGTCATGTTCGGCAACCCCGAGACCCAGCCCGGCGGTCGGGCGCTCAAGTTCTACGCCTCGACGCGGCTCGATATCCGGCGCGTGGGCGCGATCAAGGACGGCGATGCGCTGGTCGGCAACCGGTGCCGGGTGAAGGTCGTCAAGAACAAGGTCGCTCCGCCGTTCAAGCAGGCCGAGTTCGACATCATGTACGGCGAAGGGATCTCGGTCGAAGGGCTGTTGCTAGACCTCGGCGTCGAGCACAAAGTCGTCGACAAGTCCGGCGCCTGGTACAGCTACGGTGACACACGTGTCGGTCAGGGCCGCGAGAACGGCAAGCTGTTCCTCAAGGAGAACCCCGACATCGCCGACCAGATCGAGAACCACCTGAAGGTCGAAATGGGGTTGTATAAGGCGGAGGAGAGCCTAGAGACGGAAACAGAGGAGGCTAGCGAGCCTTCGCCAAAACAGGCGAGTTAGGCTCGTACCTCACGGCATCGCTGCCCGGAACGTCACCGAGTGCACCTTGCCCCGGACGTCGCTCAAGCCGATCTCGGTGTTTTCCAAGATATCGGTGAGGTCGTCCGGCACGTGATCTTCCACCGCGGCGACGAAATCCATGTCGCCGAGGATCTCGACATCGGTTAGCCCCGCGGCCTCGACGGCGGCGAAGTATGCGTCGCGCTGCATCGCGCCGGCGACGCACCCGACGTAGGCCAAAAGATCACCGGCCACGCTCTCAGGCAACGGTCCGTCCAAGACGACATCGGAGATTACCAGCCGTCCGCCGGGTTTGAGGACCCGAGCGATCTCATTGAATACCCGCTGCTTGTCGGGGACGAGGTTGATCACGCAGTTGCTGGTTACGGCGTCGATCGAATTGTCGTCAACCGGCAGGTCCTCCAGCCGTCCGAGCCGAAACTCGACCTGGTCGAATCCAGCGCTGTCGGCGTTCTGCCTGGCGCGTTCGATCATCTCGGGCGTCATGTCGACCCCGATGACTTTGCCGTCGGGACCGACCTGCTTGGCGGCCAAAAAGACGTCGATGCCGCCGCCTGATCCGAGGTCGAGCACGACTTCGCCCGGCTTCAGGTCAAGACTGTCGACCGGTGCGCCACATCCAAGCCCCATGTTGGCGCCCTCAGGCAGCGACTGCAGGTCGTCGGTCTCATAACCGAGGCCGTCGGAAACCTCCGCTGCGGTGGTTCCGCAACAGCTAGTGGCCGTGGCCGACTCTGCGCTCGGCGCGGGAGCACAACAGCTCGACTCTCGGCCGACGGCGATCTTGGCGTAACGTCGTTTTACTTCCTTCACCAGTTGTTCGGGATCGATGTTTTTCATCAGGCACCTACCTTTGATAACTCGGATTCCAGCGTCCGCTTTCCAGCGGCCAATGGCTTCTCCATCCTCGACAGCACCGCTGATCCCACGTTCTCAGCCAAGCAATCGAGATTCTGCAAATGGGCAGCCAACCCCAACGTCTTTCGGATGTCCTTCGCGGCGCTGCCCTGATCGAGGGCGCGGCGAACCATCTTCTCGGCGCAGGGTTCGCATCCGGCTGCGATGACGACCGCAATCGGGATCAGGTTCTCGAGGTCAGGACCGATATCGGTTTCCCCACACATGGTTCCTCCTTATTCCTTGACGAAGGCCTCGACCTGCTGCAACACGTCCTCGTTGGGTGAGCAACACACCCACCGGCCGCGTTTCTCGCAGCAGATGAGGTCCGCGTTCTTGAGTTCTTTGATGTGATGAGACACGGTCGAGAGGGCGATGTCGAACTGCTCGGCGATCTCGGAGACCGTGCTGCCGGCTTCCTTCTCGGACACCGTGCAGCCGGGTCCGCACCGCTCGCGGAGGAGCTGAAGGATCGCCAGCCGATTGGGGTCGGATAGCGCCTTGAAGATGCGTGCGAGGTCGTCGAATCGTGACATTTCGATATTCCTATGACCATCGAAATGATACCACGGACCGCTATTCCTGTCAAGCATCTAGTTTCGGAGAGACTGCCAAGCAGCAGATAAGTCGTCGAAATAGGGGGAGGTATGTGCAGAAACATCAAGCCGTTGTTCAACTTTGATCCGCCCGCGACCGACGAAGAAATCGAGGCGTCTTCGCTCCAGTTCGTGCGCAAGATCAGCGGCTTTACTAAGCCGTCGAAGGCCAACCAGGAAGTCTTTGAGCGCGCCGTCGAGGATGTGTCGAAAGTCGCTCGAACCCTAGTCGACTCACTCGTCACCAACGCGCCCCCGCGGAATCGAGAGGGAGAAGCCGCTAAAGCCCGCGCGCGGGCCGAAAAAAGGTACGGTACCCGCGGTGTCGCGTAAGACGCGGGTTGAACAACCTCGAACGCCAGGTCGTCGTCCGATTATGAGAGAAACGCTTTGTTTTGTCGCAGCGGTGATCGCTCTGGTGCCAGCCTCGGCGGCGAGTCAGCAACCGAGTAGCGAGCCCGAGCTCACGAGCTCTGCCTTCCTTGCCCTTCTTCCCGATGGCGAGACCAAGCGTCGCTTCATTCTCGACTGTACCGGCTGTCACCAGTTCGATGGGCGGATTGCATTTCCGGATGGGGCGGAGCGCACGCACGCGAGTTGGGCCGAGTCGACAGCACGGATGTTGTCGTTCGCCGGCGCCAATTCGGGCTTCCCGATCATGGCCCCATCACGTGAGGCGACATCGACCGCCGATTGGTTGACCGAAAGCCTG
>JBDHED010000162.1:0-4737 GCA_039591175.1 Gemmatimonadota bacterium
CGCGCAAAGATCGGGATCCAGAACACCATTAGTCCGAAAAACGCGACAGCGATGTGCGCAAACAGGATCGTCTTGAAGATTGGATACACGTCGCGCCCCTTTGCGGCGTTGAAGGTTTTGCGTACGATAATGGCATGCAGCTCAAAAGTCGGCCCGCGCACCTGTCCATGCATCGCATCGCCGTTGTAGCGGTTGTGCTCGTGGCCGCGTGTCAGCAGCTCGCCCCGGAACCGCGCTCAACCGCAGCCGATTACCAGCACATCGTCGCCACCGTGGATTCTCTGACGCACGCCTTTGAGCAGGCAGAACGGGATCGGCAGCCAGGGCGTGTCCTTTCCTTTCTCTCCCCAGACTTTTACATGTACGCGGACGGAGTGCGGGCGAACTACGGAGAGGTCGTGACCGGCATCCACGAGATCTCGACCTTCCGGCATTTCGAGCCCGGTTGGGACAACCTCGAGGTGCACGCACTCGGTCCGAATGCCGCGCTTGCGAGCTTCACCTTTCGAGATTCGATCGTTACCGAAACGGGCGACATCCACCTGGCGGGTGGCGCCACGACGCTCATCTGGGAACGCCGCGACGGTGAATGGCGAGTCGTCTACGCGGATGCGGATCACTACCCCGTTGAGTGATTGAGACCATCGCTTACGGCGCTGGAGCCAAACCGAAGACGAGCGCCGTCATCCCGAGCCACTGAACGACGATCATGCCGACGTGGATGAACAATCCGATCTTGATCGATCGGCGCCACCACACCAAGTACGCCCACGGCACGATCATGATGAAGAACCCCACCCAGTGCCACGGCGCGACGAGATGGAAGATCGCGAACACCAACGCGTTGTATGCTGGAGCCCAGCGACCCCAGTGAGCGGTGCGAGGCAAGAGGAACCCACGCGCGTAGAGCTCCTGTGTCGGACTGCCGACCAAGACGAAACTGACCAGTGCTCCCCCCCAGATCAGTAACGCCAACCCGCGCGGGACCTCGGTGAAAATCGCTGGGTCGGGGCTGAGCACGAACCAATCCGGCACCCATGCGAAAGGCCCCGCCAACAGTGCGCGCTCGATGATCGGGTTGAGACCCACGATGATCGCCATGCTGACCACGATTAGCGGCACGCCAACGATCACGTACTGCCACCAGGACACTTTGGCGTACCACGGAAACGCGGCTCGCAGGGTGAAGCTCGCGCCGGTTTCCTGACGAACTCGGTGCGTCATGATCGCCCAGCTAACCGGCACCTCGGCTACGAGGACCGCCAACAGGAGCGCCAAGAGATTGGGGATGCCACGGCTAGTGAAAAGCGCGGCCAGCGGGAGGTAGACCAGCAGCGTTGCAACTCCCGGAGCGAGCTGCAAGGCTGCGGCTTCGCTAACGGTGAGCGCCCCACTCCCTCGCGGGGCCTGGGATTCTGGATCGGGCATTTCGACACCTTCCCATGAGTCCGGACGACTTGCTTCCCGCGGCGCCGTCCTGTAGATAGTTGACTGGTTAACGAATATGTAGTTTATTGGTAGATCGTTTACTTGTCAACTATATTCCGGAGCCAGCCATGGAAGTGACCAAACACGATTCGATGCTAGCGTGGGTAAGTCTAGTCCACACAAGCACTTACCTGATATCGGAGCTGGATGGGCACCTACGCGACCAGGTCGGCATCTCGCTACCCGAGCACGACCTGCTGAGCCAGCTCGACAAGGTCGGCGGCGAAGTGATGCTCTCCGAGCTCGCCCGGCGGGTCTACCTCTCCAAAGCGGGCATGACGAAGATGGTCGACCGGCTCGAAAAAGCGGGACAAGTCGAGCGCGTGCGGCCGGGAGTCGACCGCCGCGTCACCAGTGCCAAACTGACGACCACCGGTCGTGCGACGCTGGACCGCTCGCGACCGACGCTGGTGGCGTGGGTGGAAGCCAATCTTCGGAACCATCTGTCGGACGAGCAGGTGATCTCATTACGAGATTCTCTTCAGGCGTTGCTCGAGGGTCATGGGCGCTGGGAGGGACAGATGCGGCATCTGCTCGGCGAAGCCCACGACAAAACCGACTAGACCCGGTCGCTAACGGCTCCCCAAGGCGGCTCGAAAGGTCTCGACCGGCTGGGTGTTGAGGACGTCGTTCGCGGTCAGCCCGCCCTTCCGGGCCATCGCGATTCCGTGTTCCAGGTAGTCGATCGTCTCGGGTCCGTGCGCATCTGGCGCGATGACGAACTTGATGCCGCGCTCGAGAGCCGGCCGGTGCCAGCGCCAGCCGAGATCGAGCCGCTTGGGCTGGGCGTTGATCTCGATCGCGACCCCGTGTTCCACGACGGCGTCGAGCACCCGCGCCATGTCGATGTCGACTGGCGACCGAGCCAAGAGCTGTCGCCCGGTCGGGTGACCCAGGATGTCGACGTGCGGGTTGGCGATGGCGCGGCAGTAGCGCTCCGTCTGCTCATCGCGCGAGAGGCCGAAGTGGCTGTGGACCGCCGCCACCACGCAATCGAGCTCGGCCAACGCAGCGTCCGGCAAGTCGAGCCGCCCGTCCTTTAGAATGTCGACCTCGATGCCCGCCAAAACGTTGAAGTCGACAACCGCCCGGTCGACTTCCTCGATCTGCTCGCGCTGCTCTAACAGCTCGTCAGCGTTTGGCCCGCCCGAGCTCGGCCCGTGATCGCAGATCACCAGGTATTTGTAGCCGCGCTCGATCGCCGCCCGGGCCATTGCGTCGACCGACGCCCGCCCATCGCTCCAGGTGGTGTGGCAGTGGACGACGCCTTTGATGTCGCCCAGCCGGACGAGTTCGGGCAGCGTGCCGGTGACGGCGGCGTCGATCTCGCCGCGACCTTCGCGCATCTCGGGTGGCACCCACGATAGCCCCAGCGCGCTGTACACCGCCGGCTCGTCACCGCAGTCGATCGATGTCCCGTTGGTGTCGACGATCCCTTGGCTCGTCAGCACCTGGCCTTGCGACTCGGCGACCGCCTGCAGCGCGGTCCAATGGGTGGTGTTGCCGGTCTCTTCCAGTAGCGCGAACGGAAACGCGCGCTCGGTTACGGCGCGGAGCTCGGCTCCCAGGCCGCCCGCCAGCTGCACGCGAGCCCAACCTTGTTTGCGTTCGACGACTTGGTACACCGCGCCGAGCGCGACAAACGCGTCGACGATCGCGGCTGGCTGCTCGCCGGCGGCGACCAGCACGATCCGCCGCACCGTTTCCGCTCTTCGTCGCACGCCAGCGGCGGCGACCACTGTGCTGGCGGCGTCCGCTTCATTGAGCCGGGCCGCAAGCAGCTCTGCCACCTCGCGTGCCTCGACGCCCAAGAACTGGCCCGCGTACGCCTTGACCCGATCGACGTTGGCGAGCACCGTCGCCGACATCTTGTCGCCAAACCCGGCCACTCCAGCCAAGCTCCCGTCGGCGGCGGCTTCCTTTAATGCGTCCAGCGAGTCGATCCCGAGCGTGTCGTAGGCCGCCCGGGCGCGCTTGGGCCCGAGCCCCGGCACGCGCAACAAGTCGACCACGCCGATCGGTGTCTCTGAGATCAGCCGCTCGTACAGTGGCACGCTCCCGGTCGTCGCCAGGTCGATGATCTTTTGCGCGATTGCAGTGCCGATCCCAGGCAGATCCTCGAGCCGGTCCTCGGCGATCAACGCGTCGATCGGCTCGTCCAGCTCGCGCAGCGTATCAGCCGCGTTGTCGTAGGCGCGTATCTTGAACGGGTTCTCGCCACGGAACTCGAGCAGCCGTGCGATCTCATCGAACATCTGGGCGGCGTCTTCGGCGTGCATCGTCGGATTGGGCTACCGCACGCGACGGTATTCCGTGCCGCCTTCCATTTCGACGTCTTGGAGCACCAACACGTCTGGCGTCAGCTCGACGACGAGCTTCTTCTGTACACCCAATGACACCGATCGAAAGTCGATGACCAGCGTGTCGCCTTCTATTGTGTACGGGTGTTGTTGCATATCGAATTCGTACAGGATCGTCGACTCACGGATGTCGAAATCGAAGCTCGGGCCCCCGGACGTCCACGCACCCATGAGAGCGCTGCGGTCTATCCCGCTCGTTGGGGTGGCGCATCCCGCGACTGCCAAGCCGACCATAAGCGCGACGATTCTTAGTAGATGCATGCAGGGAAGTTAATGTCTGAACATCTGGACTTTGCCACCGAAGCCGCCGTTCGAGCCGGCCGGCTCGCGCTCTCCCATTTTCAGCGCCCGATCGAGATCATCGAAAAGGAAGATCTATCACCGGTTACTGCGGCGGACCGAGGGGCCGAGGCTCTTATCCGAGAGTTGATCGAAACCGCGTACCCAACCCACGGAATCCTCGGCGAGGAGATGGGTGAGAAGGAGTCCAAAGAAAGCCATCGCTGGATCGTCGATCCGATCGACGGAACGCGTTCCTTCATTCATGGGGTCCCACTCTGGGGCGTGTTGATCGGTCTCGAGATCGACCGGGAGATGGCGGTCGGAGTCTGCTACCTGCCAGCACTCGAAGAGATGTTTGCGGCCGCCGTCGGCGAGGGGTGTCGTTGGAACGGGCGCCCATGTCACGTCAGCCAGCCATCGACGCTGTCTCGAGCGATGGTGTGCACGACGGACGTCTCGGACCTGGAACGCAGGCACCCCAGATTCTGGTCCCGATTGCGCACCGAGGCGGGCACGCTGAGGGGCTTTGGGGACTGCTACGGACATTGCCTCGTTGCGTCTGGCCGGGCGGATGCGATGCTCGACCCCATCATGAGCGTCTGGGACA
>JBDHED010000163.1:0-4734 GCA_039591175.1 Gemmatimonadota bacterium
GGCGCTCGCTCCCTCGGGAACGCCGAGCGCCTTGTAGTAGTCGGTGGCGGCCAAGACGGCCGGCCTTTAGGTCGTAGCCTCGGCGCCTGCCGTGTCTGCTCCGGTGGCCGGGCTATCGGGGAGATCCTCTTCGGTGGCTCCCCCTTCGTACACCTGAACCTGAGCTGGTCGCAGAAGTTGGGCACCAAACTGGTAGCCGCGCATCGTCACCGCGGCAATCGTCCCTTGCTGCTCGGGTTTGGGCGCCGGCCACATCCCGATCGCCTCGTGGATGTTTGGGTCGAAAAGTTCACCGGGTTCGCCAACCACCTTCAAGCCGTCGCGACCCAACGCCCCGAGCAGATTACGCTCGACCAGGGCGACCCCATCGATGACCGCGTTGCTCTTGGTCTCGTCGGGCTTGAGCGTCGCCACGCGGTGGAGGTCATCAAACGATGGCAGCAGCTTCTTGAGAAGATCGCCCTTGGCGCGCTCCCAGGAAGCTCGCTTATCGCGCGACTCGCGTTTCCGGTAGTTGTCGAACTCCGCCCTCAGCCTCAGCAACCGGTCCTGCATCATCTTGAGGTCCTGGAGCTGGACGGTGGTAAGCTCCTGCTTGTCGGTGGCCTTCGGCGCGGTCTCTTCGTCCCGTGCCGCGGCCTCTTCTGCCGGTTCGGTGGGGGTTTCCTCGGCGGGTTCTTTGGTTTCCATGGACCGCAATATAAGATCGGCTCGGAGGGCTGCGTACCCCCTCTAGCCGGCGTCCTCCCCGATCAAAGCCGTAAACGCTGTCTCGTCGAGCACCTCGACACCCAGCTCCCGCGCGCGAGCAAGCTTGGTACCCGGCTCGGCCCCGGCCACCAGGTACGTCGTCTTGCCGGAGACCGAGCTCGTCACCCGGCCGCCCCGCGACTCGATCGCCGCCTTAGCTGCCGAGCGCGAGAACCCCTCGAGCGAGCCGGTGAGCACAACCGTCACCCCCGCCAGCGGGCCCGCCGACTCCACCCCTTCGGAGCGCGTGAAATCGACGCCGTGGTCGACCAGCCGTTCGACCACACGACGATTCTCGGGCCGATCAAAAAACGACGTCACCGATTCGGCCACCACAGGACCGATCCCGTCGATCGCCTCCAGCGCTTCGCGATCCGCGCCCATCAAATCATCGATCGAATCAAACGCTCGGGCCAGAACGTCGGCGACCGATCCGCCCACGAAACGGATCCCCAAACCGAACAACGCATGGCGGAAACCACGGGTCTTCGATCGCTCGAGCGCGGCGATCAGGTTGGACGCCGACATGTCAGCCATTCGGTCGAGCGATGCCAGAGTATCTCTATCCAACCCGTAGAGATCGGCCAGGTCGTGGACGAGGCCCGCGCTTACAAGCTGCTGCGCAAGCATGACCCCCAACCCGTCGACATCCATCGCTCCGCGCCCACCCCAATGCAGAATCCGCTCTCGAAGCTGGCTGGGGCACGATGCGTTGGGGCATCGGTGAGCCACCTCGTCCTCCAACCGGACAACTTTCGTTCCGCACGCGGGGCACTTCGTCGGCCATCGAAATCGTTTGGTGCCCCGTGGCCGCTTCTCCACCACTACGCGGACGATCTGCGGAATGACGTCACCGCCGCGAGCGACGACCACAGTGTCCCCGATCCGAACGTCTTTGCGGGCCACCTCGTCGGCGTTATGTAGGCCCGCCATCTGGACCACCGTGCCGCCAATTTGAACCGGTTCCAAGACTGCCGTGGGGGTGAGCTTTCCGGTCCGGCCGACGGTGATCATGATCTCCTTGACGACCGAAAGGGCCTCGGCCGCGGGGAACTTGAACGCCACCGCCCAGCGAGGATGCTTGGCGGTGGCGCCCAGATCCGCCTGTTGCTCGAGCGAATCGATCTTGATCACTACACCGTCGATCTCGTAGTCGAGATCGTCGCGCTTCTCTTGCCACTCTTCACAGTATGCGGTCAACTGCCCGGGCGTGGTGTGACGGCGCCACTCGGTGTTGATCGGAAAGCCCCAGTCGGCGAGCCGTTCAAGCGCCTCCGATTGGGTGGCGATCCCCTCGGCCCCCAAGGCGGTGTAGGCGAAAAAATGAAGCGGCCGCCGAGCCGTCACCTTCGGGTCGAGCTGCCGCACAGAGCCGGCGCCAGCGTTTCTCGGGTTGGCAAAGAGCGGCTCATCGGAAGATTCGCGTTCCGCGTTCAGACGCTGAAAACCACTGCGCGTCATGTACACTTCTCCGCGCACCGTCAATCGCCCTGAAGGCTGCGAACCTGTGAGCCGTAGCGGAATCTCAGCGATCGTCTTCAGGTTGGCGGTCACATCCTCGCCGACCCGTCCATCGCCACGCGTAGCGCCTCGGACAAACACGCCATCTTCGTAGGTCAACGAGAGCGATAACCCGTCGATCTTGAGCTCGGTTACAAACGCCAACGCGTCTGGGTCATCAAGTCCGCGTCTCACCCGCGCCACCCACTCGGTCAGATCCTCTGCCCCGCGAGCGTTGTCGAGTGACAACATCGCGACCGAATGCTCGGCGCTCGGAAACGCGGCCAGCGGCTCCCCGCCCACGCGCTGAGTGGGTGAGTCGAGTGTGACCAGTGACGGGTACTTGGCCTCGAGCGTCTGGAGTTCGGCCACCAGCGCATCGAACTCGGCATCGCTGATGATCGGGGCGTCCTCGACGTGGTAGCGCCGATTGTGGACCTCGATCTGATCCCTCAGCTCGGCCGCGCGATCGGCCTCACGCTTTGGCACTCGTCTCTTCTTCGACACGCTGTGAACCTGACGTGAGCGGTAGGCGCGGGCAACTGCCCCGCGCCTTTTGACAGTGTCGCAAAGACTTGATGTGGGGGTTGCGGTTAGGTGCCGGACCAGGCTTGAGTCAACTCATCCGCTGACATGTCGCCCGACGTCAGCACCGTCGCGGGCGCGCCCGGCCGCGCGTCGACGGCAACGATCGACACGCGCCCGATCGACGCGGTCCTAATCACCGGCGCGGGCGAAGCATCGAGCGCCAGATAAGCGGATATCGTCTCTCCGTCGACATCGTAGACGTAGTGTGCGTAGGTGCGGCCATCGATCGTGCAACGACTGAGCCCCGCGACGTGACCGTGTGGGACGGCCGGGGCGCGCGGGACATCGGCGTCGGCCGGGAACGGTTCGATGCTCGGCCAGATCGACGCATGGCGAACATGATCCGCGACAAAACCCTCGGCCAGCAGTGGCGACACCTGGTCACCGGGTCGCAGCACCAACAGGAGCAGCACCGCGGCGGCGGCTAGCGGTGCGGCCAGTCGTTTGAGCACGGGTTGACGTAACCGGTGAACTTCAGTGGTCTGCTCCTCAGCGCCGAATAACGCTTCCATCCGCGCCCGGAACCCAGCCGGAGCTGTTTCCTGACCGCCTTCAGCCACCAGCTCCAAGAACCGCTCCTCATCGCCGAATCGCTCGGCGCACGTCTGACACTGCGCCAAATGCACCTCGACCCATTCGGCCTGCTCCACGGTCAGCTCGCCATCGAGATAAGGGTAGCAAAGACCCCGTATTTCAGAGCAATTCTTCACACCTATAAAAACCGCCTCGCGGGCGCGTTTATTCCACCGTTTGTGGTTTTCTCGACGAGCGCCGCAGCCGTCGAGCTAACGGGTTGATATTAAACCACTTATAAGAAACAATATCGTTGCTCCACTGCCCGCCATCAACGCGTATGGTAGCTGCGTCCGGACGTGCGTGATGTGGTCACACGCCGACGCCAGCGAAGCCACGATCGTCGTGTCCGAGATCGGCGAACAGTGATCGCCGAAGATTCCACCCGACAAGATCGCACCGAGGACCAGCGGGAGCGGGAGCCCGATCACCTCGACCATCGGTACGCCTATCGGGATCATGATCGCGAAGGTCCCCCACGAGGTGCCGGTCGAGAACGAAACCAACGCACCCGCCAGGAACAGCAACGCCGGCACGAGCGCCGGTGACAGCAAGCGTTCGACAACGCTAGCCACGTACAACCCGGTCCCCAATTCGTTGCACGTGGCCCCGAGAGCAATCGCCAGTACGAGCACCACGACCAGCGGTACGAGACCCGAGAACCCTCGCAGCGCGTACCGGGTCCCTTCCTCAACGGAGAGGATTCCCTGTGCCCGGTACAGCACGATCATCAGCAGGATAGTGGCCGAGATCGCCCAGAAGACAGAGGTGTTGCCGTCACCCATGAGCAGATCGCCGTCACCGGTGATGAGCAGACCGGCCACCATCATGGAGATCAGCGTCAGCACGGGTACGATCATATTGATGGCTCGCGCTGGAGCTCCCGGCTTCATCGGCACATCGAGCAGCGAATCCTCTTCGGCCGGCATCGATGGCCCCTCGGACGCGGTCTTTCCGAAGGCCGCCGTTTCTGCCTCCTCGGCGCGCATCGGCCCGACGTTCCAATCGAGCGCTACGACGACA
Source organism: Gemmatimonadota bacterium (assembly GCA_039591175.1). Taxonomy (GTDB): domain Bacteria; phylum Gemmatimonadota; class Gemmatimonadetes; order JACCXV01; family JAHWKZ01; genus CAMYLR01. Next base: position 4,435 of record JBDHED010000163.1, read on the forward strand.
TAAACGAGAACCAGCGCGAGAATGGCGTAGAAGTTGAACGGAATCCCGGCCACAAAGGCCGCCACCGGGTTCTCCACTTCTTGGGCGCCAAGAAGCCCGATCACGTACGCACCCCACGCGTTGGCCGCCACCAAGATGCAGATCGGCGCCGACGTCGAATCGCAGATGTACGCCAGCTTGGCGCGTGATATCCTCAGCCGGTCGAAAAGCGGTCGCGCGACCGTGCCGGTTACAAGCGACGTGATGTTCGACTCGATGAACACCACCGTGCCGACGATCGCCGCCATAAAGCCGGCCGAG
>JBDHED010000164.1:0-4731 GCA_039591175.1 Gemmatimonadota bacterium
CGTGCGGTCTCGATCACCTGGTCCGGCTCGCAAACCGCGTTCGCCAGACCCCAGGAGTGCGCCTCCTCGGCGTCTACCATGCGGCCGGTCAACACCATCTCGAGCGCGCGCCCGATGCCGATGATGCGCGCCAGCCGTTGCGTCCCGCCGTGCCCCGGGATCAGCCCTAGCGTGACCTCGGGCAACCCGAAGCGGGCCCGGGTGCTGGCCACGCGCATGTGGCAGGCGATCGCCAGCTCACAGCCACCGCCGAGCGCGTAACCGTTGACCGCTGCGACGACTGGCTTGGGGCACTGCGCGATGCGTGTGAACGTGGTCTGACCCTGGAACGCGAACTCCTTGCCCTCGGTTGCGCCGAGCCCCGCCAGCTCACCGATATCGGCACCGGCTACAAACGCCTTCTCGCCCGCGCCGGTCACGATGACGCCACCGACGTCTGGGTTCTCCGCGAGGCGCGGAAAAACGTCCTGCAACTCTTGCTCGGTGGCCGAGTTCAAGGCGTTCAGCTTGTCCGACCGGTTGATCGTCACCGTCGCGATACGATCGCCGATATCGATGATGAGGTTGTCGTAAGCGTAGCTCATGGGCTCTCCATTCGAGCGTGCCGGCGATAGCGCTCTTCGCCGGTTTGGTCGTCGCAGGCATCAGCGTTCACGAGAGTCTCCAGCGCTGAGGTGCTCGGAAAGCGGCTCGCCCCCGACAACCCCGAAATCGAGCGTTCGGATCGGGAACGGAATCGTGATATCATTCTCGTCGAATGCCACCTTGATAGCCTGGATCGCCTCGCTTCGAGCCGCGAGATACGTGGCGTGCCTGTCGTAATCGACCCAGAACTGGACCACGAAGTTGATCGAGCTGTCACCGAACTCGTTATAGACGACGGCTCTCCGTAAAATTGACCATCGGGTTTTCAAAAACGAGCCGATTCGGGATCAGAACCAACTGGCCCTGCGGTGTTCGCAGGGTCGTCGATCGCAGATCGATTCTCTCCACGGTCCCCAAATAGTCGTTTGTCTGGATTATGTCACCAAGGCGAAACGGTCGTCCAAACGAAATGAACACGCCGGCAAAGAAGTTGGCGGCGATGTCCTGGAAGGCGAATGCGAGCGCCAAGCCTACGATTCCGGCGCCTGCCAGCACCGACGTCAATGTCTTGTCGAGGCCAAGTATCCCGAGCGCTACAAACAGGCCCAGAACGAGAACCAGCACATAGATGACCGTGGCTAGCAATCTGGCCGTCTGAAGCGGGAGCCCACGTTCGAATATCTTGCCCGATACGCGCTTAGCGACGCGGGCCAAGATCCCGAACAAGACCAGGACAACAACTGCGGTTATGAAGTTGGGCACGAGAAGAACCGCCTCTTCGAACCACAAGTTGAGCTTGTTGACGAGTTTCTCGATCACTTCAGTGGGCATGTCGGCAGTCCCTCGCGGGTGTAGGTTGGCGAGTCAAACTATTCGAACTTCCCGAGCGGACAAACACCACCTTTTCGTGCTACTTCAGGACTTAGACTGAGCAGAGCGACTGAAACCGAGACTCAATGGAAAAGCTCTGGCTCGGGATGAGAAGCGTGGCGATGACGATCCTGTTCCCAGGTATCGTCGCCGGCTACCTCCCGTATCGTATTCTCGCCCCAGCTCGAGTCCCGCGACTCGACGAGTGGTCCTGGGCTCAATACGGGGGTATCGCTGCTGCGGCGGTCGGCGCAGTCGCTTTACTCTGGTGTATTTGGGCCTTTGCCTATCATGGCCGGGGGACCCTTGCGCCCTTTGACGAACCGAGGAAGCTCGTTGTGCAGGGTCTTTACAGATACGTTCGCAATCCGATGTACGTCGGGGTGGTGCTCATCCTCCTCGGGGAGTCGTCGTTCTTCTGGTCCGGTCCCCTGCTTGTGTACATGACTCTCTTCTTTGTCGCATTCAATGTTTTCGTCATGGGTTTCGAGGAACCCCGACTGCGCTCGAAGTACGGCGCCGAGTATGAAGAATACTCGGTGCAGGTCGGTCGGTGGCTACCTTGAAGGTCGCCCACGTACACATCAAGGTCCGCGACTTGAACCTAGCAGAGGAGTTTTACCGCGCAGGGTGCTTCCCATGCGGATCGTGAAACTCGGCGCAGCCTACTTCGCGATCGTGTTTTTGATTGGATTCGCCTTGGGCACCGTGCGGGTCCTGTGGCTGGTTCCGCGTTTGGGCGAGCGTTATTCAGAGTTGATCGAAACACCGTTCATGATCGTCGCTTCGTATGCAAGCGCGCGTTTCGTGCTCAACCGCGTCGCCCGCAGGGTCTCAGGGCGAAACGCGCTGGCGATGGGACTCATCGCTTTGGTCTTGCTGCTGACTTTCGAGCTTACCTTGGTGCTCGCACTCCGTGGATTGTCGCTGAGCGACTATCTGACCGGTCGAGACCCCGTCTCCGGCTCGGCTTACCTCGTCTCTCTGCTGCTCTTCGCGCTCACGCCCACGTTCGTCAAGGCCCACCGCAGCAGGCGCTAGCGGAACTTACCGTCGGGAAACAACGACTCGAGCCGCTCGCTCCACGCCGCACGAAGCGCTTCGACCTTAGACGCCGGTTGGTCCCACAAGGAAACCCACAGCATGAGATCGCTGAGCTCGGGGTTCTCTTGGCAGGGATCCATGTAGAACCTCAGCAGGCCGTCGCCGATCTGGTCGACAGTAGCAGCGAATATCAGCGCCGGCTCGCAAATCAAGACGCGGCCACTGTACGAGTCCCCCGTTGGCGACGTCGCCTGATACGGCGCGCCCTCGGAGAGCTCCTTCGCATCCGGTTCGAGCGCGATCCCGCCCGGACCAACCAACCCGTCCCAGACTTCTGGCAACGTCACCTTCATCCGACGCCGCAGGTAAATCACGCTGCGCGGCTTGCCAGCGTGACGCTCCAGGTAGTGGCGCAATGACCGCAGCTCGAACGCCCAACCGGTGCGGACGGATTGGTAGAAGTCCTCCCACGTCTCATCGGTCGGGAAACCCGAATGCACGAGCCGCAGCACCGTTTTCCCGCCCACGGTCTCGAGGTGGTAGTCGACCACCAGTGGACCGGGCAGGTTCTCCATCTCCCAGGCGGTCGCGAGGTGCCGGTTTTCTTCCCACGCGGTGATTGGGCTGGTGGCGTCGTATTCGTTTTTCCACGACATGTAGATGCTCCCACCCTCGCCCGGTTCGACTCTCGCTTCGAGCGGGAACCACCGCGTCATTTCATCTCCATCCGTCAACGCCTTCCACACCGCCTCGACCGGCGCGTCGATTTCCAGCTCGGTCTCGACCGACCGGATTTGCTGCTCAGTCATCGTTGTCTCCCTCATCGGGTTTCTCCTTTGGGGGCGCTGGGTACGACCCGAGCACGAGTCGGAACCGCCGGCCGTCGGATGTCGTTTCGTCGTGATGGCGGGCGATGACATCGGCCACCGCCCGGGTGAGGTCATCGGCGAAGGCGCGCATGTCAGCCGGGCGCGCAAGCGCGACTTCAGTCTGGAGACTGAAGGTGGCCAACCTCTTTCGCGCTTTCTTGGCGCCCACCATGAGCGCGGCGAGCTCTCGGATCGTGCGCGCCGCGAGTGCGACCAGATAACCGGCCGAGAAGCGATCTCGGATGGCGTCGGGGTCGGCCGCGACCGGTCCCAACGCAGTCGGATCGATCAGAAAAAACTGGGCCGACGTCTTTACGATCCGCTCGACGCAGTTTCCCTTCCGATGCTCCTCGTGAAGGGTGACGTAGTGCGCCTTCTCGAGCTCACGCAGGTGGTAGTTGATTCGCTGGCGTGGTTCGCCAAGGGCGTTTGCGAGTCCGGTCGCCGAGTCCGGGCCCTCAGCCAACCGGGCCAGGAGGGTGCGACGCAGAGGCGACAGGACCGCAGCGGCGCGCGCCGGGTCGGTGACGATGTCGATCGCGGGGGTGCTCGAAGCGGACATACAGAGAAGGATAGCGCCGACTAATTAATTTGTCAAGACAATCTAGTTAGTCGGTAAATCACCCCGTCGAAGCCGATCGCCTACAGGTTCAGGTCCATCGGCACCGGCTTCTCGCCCGAGTAGTCGTAGAACCCGCGACCCGCCTTGCGACCGTGGTACCCCGCCAGGTGCATCTTCCTGAGCAGCGGCGGCGCGGCGTACACTTCCTGCTTGTACTCGTCGAACATGACCTCGGCGATGCGGTAGGTCGTATCGATCCCGACAAAGTCGAGCAGCGTCAACGGACCCATCGGGTGACCGCAGCCGAACATCATCCCCTTGTCGATGTCACCGATCGACGCGACGCCGTGCTCCAACGCTCGGACGGCACCGAGCAGGTAAGGCACGAGCAGCAGGTTGACCACGAATCCCGAGTTGTCCTTGGCGGCGATCGGTGTCTTGCCCACCGATTGCGCGAACCCCCATGCAGTGTCGAACGTCTCGTTGCTGGTGGTGAGCGCCCGCACGACCTCGACCAGTTTCATGATCGGCACGGGGTTGAAAAAGTGGAGCCCAACGACCCGGTCGGGGCGACTCGTCGCAGCCGCCATCTCGACAACGGTGAGCGACGACGTATTGGATGCAAAGATCGTGTGCTCGGGGCAGATCTCGTCCAACTCTTCGAACATGCGGTTCTTGATTTCGATATCCTCAACCACCGCCTCGATGATGAGGTCACAGTCGCGGAGGTCGTCGAGCTGGGTCGTACCGGTCATCCGACCGAGCGCCGCCTGACGATCGTCGGCTGAGATCCTTTCTTTA
>JBDHED010000165.1:0-4703 GCA_039591175.1 Gemmatimonadota bacterium
CGGAAGCCCACGCACCGTCGTGGGCGTGATGCCAAAGGGCTTCAACGCTCCGGGTGAGTGGATGGGCGCCGGGATCACCATGTCGCTGTGGCAACCGTTTGCTGTCGATTCCGACCTGGAGCGCGGCAATCGCTCGTACAGCGCCGTGGCGCGGCTGGGAGACGGCGTGACGCTCGGGGCGGCGCGCACGGAAATCGAAGGGCTGCACGCCCAGCTTCGCTCTGCCTACCCGGACGCGAACGGCGAGTGGCGCAGCCAGATCTTGGTCTGGCACGACCTCGTCCTGGGTGCGACACGGGCCCCGCTGTATCTCCTGCTGGGAACGATGCTGTTCGTTTTGGCCATCGTGTGCGCCAACGTTGCAAGCCTCGTGACCACTCGTGTGTTGTCGCGCGGCAGGGAGATGGCGACGAGGACGGCGCTGGGCGCGCCGCGTAGCAAGATCATCGCGCAGGTGCTGGGCGAGGTAATCGTGCTCGTGGGTGCGGGCGGGATTCTGGGTGCAATTTGCTCCACATTCGGTCTTGCGGGCTTCAAGGCGGTAGAGCCCGGTTTGTTGCGGCGTCTCGCATCGGTTGAAATCGATGCATCGGTTTTGCTTTTCGCTTTGGGGTTGACGCTACTCGTCGGTCTATCGGTCGGTGCCATCGCCGCGTTGCTGGCGACCCGGGGCGACCCGTTCTCCCAACTGCGAGTCACCAGCGTCGGACACTCGGTCGTCGGTTGGCGCGTGCGCGGCTCGCTTACGGTCGCGCAGTTCGTCATGTCGTTCGCTCTGCTCGCGGGAGCTACGCTCTTGGCCACGAGCTTCAGAAACCTCCATCGCGCCGACCTGGGCTTCGATCCCGCGAACGTGACCGCAATGACTGTCGCCGTTTCGTGGGACCGGGTCGGCGCACGGGACGACCGGACAACGCTCTCCCGGGAACTCCTTGCCGAGTTGGAGCGCGTGCCGGGTGTCGAGTCGGTCGCGATGACCACCTCGCTCCCGCTCAGCGGGTCCAGGTCGTTCTCGCGAGTCGACATCGAAGGGATGACGGAGGAGGGGAAGGGCCCCGCACTCGCTGTCCGGGGCGTGAGCGATCGGTATCACGAGACGATGAACATCGGCATTACGCAGGGACGGGCTTTCACTCCAACCGATATGGAGACAGCGTCCACGGCGCTCGTGAACGAGACGGCTGCCCGGTTGCACTGGCCGAACGAGAGTCCGCTTGGCGCCCGGGTGCGGTCGAACGGCGGAGATTGGCTCACGATCGTCGGCGTGAGCCGCGACGTGTTGCACGACGGGGCGCGAAGGGAAGTGCACCCCGAGCTCTACGTTCCCTACCCGCTGGAAGGATTGACCAGCAAGTCGTTCGTCGTGCGGTCGGCCGCAGGCGTGCAGGTTGCGTCTGCCATGCGCGACGCGCTGCGGAAGGTGGATCCGGAACAGCCGGTGCGGGAGATCCGCACCATGGACGGATGGGTCGCTCAGGGAATCGCGGTCACGCGTTTCCAGGGTGCGCTGATGGGCGCGGCCGCGGGCTTTGCCACCGTGCTGGCGGGCATCGGCCTCTTTACGGCGCTCGCAAATGTCGTGCGTGAACGGAGGCGGGAGATCGCGATTCGGGTTACTCTGGGAGCCGAGCGGACGGGAGTAGTCGGGTTGGTAGCGAGAAAGGCCTCGATCCTTGTGCTTCCAAGCCTCGGCGGAGGAGTGCTACTCGCGCTAGCGTTGGGTCAAGTCCTGGAGGGTTTTCTGTTTGGAGTGCAAGGGCAGAATGTCGCTGCGCTCTCGTTCGTGACTCTGGGGCTTCTCGCGACGGCGCTTCTCGCGGCGTACCTTCCGACTGCTCGGGCGGTAGCGGTGGATCCTGCACAGGTGCTGAGGGAAGAATAGCCTTACGAGTGCTGAGTGGCGTCACGGGGGTCCGTTTGTACAACCCTACCTAACATCCCCCAGCCAGTTCACCACCTGCACGATTTCCGCAGCATGCGTTCCTCGCACCATTAAGAAGTGGTTGCCATCGGGATGAACGTCGTAACGTCGGTTCTGAACCTGGCGCAGGTAGCTATCAGGGAAGAGCTCTCGCAATTCGAGCAATCGGAACACGGGCGTCGTTTGCACCACTGCAGACATGAAGTGGGTGGAGGTACGGAAGAACAGCTCACGTCCATCGCGGGACCAACGTGGCTCAGTACCACCTTGATCGGACACGAGCCACTTGCCGCCTGGGCCGGGAAACTCCTGTACATAGACCTCGCTCTGCCCCGACTCGTCCGACGAGTAGGCCAACCAGCGGCCGTCGGGTGACAGGGCCGGAGCGCGCTCGCCGAACTCGGTTCGGACCAATGGGATCGGAGTGCTGTCTCCGTCGACCGCGAATCCCATGATGTCGCGACTGGTGGTTACCCCGCTGTAGCGAAAGACGAACCACTCACCATCGGGCGACCACACGCCCTCGTACACCGATTGCTCACTGTCAACATCGTACACCGGCTCCGGCTGACCGCTGCCGTCGGCCCGCACGCGCCACAATCCCCGCCCCCTGCCGGAGCGATCGGATGAGAACACGATGTGGTTACCGTCGCGTGACCATGAGGGATATACGTTCTCACCCCCGAAGGTGCGCGGCGAGAAGGTTTCGAGTGACATGTCGTACAGCCACACGTCGGTTGCAGCCTCGTCCACTATGGTTAGAGCTAAACGGTCGCCGTCGGGTGATAACGCCACTCCCGCAAAGTTGCGACTCTCCTCGCTCACCAATTCCTCGGCGCCTCTGCGGTCCACCATCACCAGCTGGCTCGCGTCGGCTCCGCCGTGGATGTAGACCAGCGATCCTTCGTCGGACACGTCGTACTCCGCACCGCCGGCCGACTTCACCATTACGCCCTGGGCGATCACGCTGGGACTACCGCCCACGCTCAGTCGCGCGGCGTCGAACGGAACGACACTCAGTGTACCGTTGGAAGTGACGTACACGAGGTGTCCGGTGCGGGAATACCGCGGTCGCGTACCATCTAACAGGTACGTGACCTCACCCGACTCGATGTCGTACGCCATTATCCGCATGCTCTCGATCGCGTCACCGGTGGCGAACAACACTGTCCGCCCACCGGGTAGCAACTCGGGCCAACGGTACGTGGCTATCTCGGAGTCACGCTCGGGCCAAACGAGTGTGTCGACCACACCAGTGCTCACGGTGACCCGCAGTAGCCCGCCGATCGACACCGGAGAAACGATGATCACATCGTCTTCGGCCCAGCTCACTCCGCGCTGAATGCCTGAGACGTTGGCGACAGTGACCGATGCGCCCCCGGCAGCCGGTACACGCCTGAGTCGCACGTTGTCGAGAAAAGCGATCCACTGTCCGTCGGGTGAGAAGTGTGGCTCCTCGGCACCGGTGGTACCCGGCACCGGTCGAGTATCCAACTGATCCAGGTCGTGGACGAACAGTTGCTGACCGTCGGGTCCGATGCCCACGAAGGCCGTGCGAGAGCCGTCGGGCGAGATGGCGAGTATGCCGCTGGGATCACTGAACAGTGCCACACTCGGTGTACGGGCGAACCGCATTGTCCGGCGGTCCGGGCTTCCACCCGGGCCGACTACTTGCCACATCAGCGCTCCGAGCGCAAAGGCAACCGCCGCGACCGCGGCAATCGAACGCCAGTCTCTGGCGCGTGGAGCGGGTGCCTCTCTTGGTGTGGTCGCCGTGGTGTGCGTTGTGGGCACTGTGAACGCGGGGTTCGATAGCGCTGCGGCAAACTTTGCCGCGCTCTCGAACCGATCCGCCGCCAGCTTTTCCAACGACTTCGCCACGGTCGCCGTTACGTTCGGTGGTACCGACCTCCTTAGTTCCGTCACGGGGCGCGGTGTATCGGTCACGATCTTCATGATTATCTGCTGCGCCGAGTTGCCCATGTACGGCGGCTCGCCGGTCAGCATCTCGTACAGCACGCTGCCGAGCGAATAGACGTCGGAGCGATGTGTGATGTCCTTCTCGGCAGTCGCTTGTTCCGGGGACATGTAGTGCGGCGTACCGAGACTCAATCCCGTCTCGGTCATGCGTCCACCCGCAGCCGCGCTCACGGCCAGCGCGATGCCAAAGTCCGCGACCATCGGACGACCGCTGTGCAGCAGTATGTTCTCGGGCTTGATGTCGCGGTGGATCACACCTCTTTGGTGCGCGGCGTCCAACGCATCGGCCACCTCGGTAGCGATCTTTACCGCTTCATCGATGCCGAGCTGCGTTTCACGATTCAGTTTCTCGCGCAACGTCTCGCCTTCGATGTAGGGCATCACATAGTAGAGAAACCCTTCGACCTCGCCCGAATCGAACAACGGCAAGATGTTGGGGTGTTGCAGACTGGCGGTGGTCTTGATCTCCTGCACGAAACGGTCGGCGCCGAGGACTGCGGCGAGTTCGGGCTTCAAGACCTTCAACGCGACCTTGCGGTCGTGTTTCACGTCTTCCGCCAGATAGACGGTGGCCATACCGCCCTCGCCCAATCGGCGCTCGATCTTGTATCGGTCGGCGAGGACCGAGGCAAGGTGATCCAATTGATCGGTCAACTTGGGCAGCTCCAGTGATCCGAAGCGAGCAACTATATCGGCTGGGGGCCAAATACGCCAGTATGGTCAATCGGGTTAACTGGCGCGTCCTGTGGTGGGGCAGGTAGTCAGGCGATGACGGACGCAGTACGATTGCAGAGTGCAGAAT
>JBDHED010000166.1:0-4699 GCA_039591175.1 Gemmatimonadota bacterium
CAGATTGACAGAGACGGTCCAGTCGAGCACCGGCGGCGGTACGGTTCCCGAGGACGTATTCAGTTCGACATTGAGACTGTTGGCGATAATGATCAGGTCGGGAATGCCCACGAACTCGGCGCCGCTGATGCTCGAGATCAGCGCCGTGAAGCCGCGGTCGTCGGCTGGAACGACTGTCGGGTCCGCCTTGATGCTGGCCAAAATGAGCTGACCGCTGCTCACGGCGAGGCCGATATCGTCTTCGGGCCCAGGTTCGCCCGGCACGCCCGCGAAGAAGTCGCTGATCGTCAGCTCGAGGGTCAGTAGGGTCGCGTCGTCCAGGTCGCCGGTGTTACCGCTGACGTTGAACTCGCCGTCCCCGTCCACATCCACGTCGACGGTCTGCTTGACCATTTCGAAGCTGGCCGTGGCGGTGACCAGCCCAAAGGCATCCAGGGTGAGCTCGCCGCCGATGCGCGTGAAGTCGCCTTGGAAATCGAATTCGACCGGATTTCCGCCAACGTCGATGCTCACCGTCTCCGGGACGAAGGTCTCGTTAGCGGGGGTGAGATCGATGGAATCGGTCCAATCGAGCGGCGTCGGCGTGCTGGGAAGGGTGCCGGAAGCGGTGTTCAGGTCGACCTGCAGCCTGGTCCCCACGATCACCAGGTCGGGCGGCAGGCCGGCCAAAGTGGCGTCCGCGAGCTCCGACTTGATAGCCAGGAAGCTGCGGTTGTCGCCCGGGCTGGTCACCGGATTGGGGCCGATGGTGGCGATGACGATCTGGCCGCTGGCGAGCGAGAATCCGACGCCACCTGGGATGCCCGCGAAGAAGTCGGTGACGCTGAGCCCGAAGGTCAGCAGCGAAGCATCGTCCAGGTCGCCCTCGGAGGTGGAGAACACGCCGTTGCCGTTGACGTCCACGTCGGCGGTCTGCTTCCGGAGCGCGAAGCTGGCGTCGACCGTCACCACCTCGAAGAGGTTGAGGTTGATGTCGCCGGCAGCCTCGAGCAGAGGCCCTTGGGCGCCATCGAAATCGAAGGTGATGCTATCGCTCGGGCCGATCGAGACCACGACCGGCGTGGCGTCGAACTCGACCACGTCGGTGCTCGGCGAGCCGTCCAGGGTGCCGCTGCCCTGATTGATGGCCAGCGTGAGGTTGGAGACCGAGAGATCTAGGTCTTCGATGCCGACGATTCCGGCGCCGCCTACCGATGCACTGAGGGCGGTGAAGGTCCGCAGATCCAGTGGCATCGTAGGTTCGTTCACCGAGAGCAGCGCCAGGGCGAAGTCCACGTTCTGGAGGCTGAGGCCGATGGCGCCGGCGTTGTCGGCGGGCCCGTTGATGCCGACGAAGGCGTCGACGCCGCTGGCGCCGATCGTCAGCATATCCACCGATACCCCGACATCCCCATTGCTGATGTCGACGGTGGCGGTCGCCTTCTTGATGGCGAAGTCGCCGCTCAGGTAGACGAACCCGAGAATATCCAGAGTCAGGCCACCGGCCACCTGCAGGAGCTCGCCCTCGTTGCCGTCGATATCGATATCCACCGAGCTGTCGGGCCCGGTGGCGACGTTCAGCGGCAGGTCGATTTCGTCATCGGCCGCGAAGTCCGGCGTGTCGAAGAAATCGAGGACCGTGTTGGGGTTCGCCGGATCGCTAGTCTTGTTGATCTGTATCGCCAGCGTGTCGATCTGCAAGTTGATACCGGGGATGCCGTCCAGGCTCGCGCTCGTCACGTCCGCCTTGACCACCGTGTATTGGAAAGTGGTCGCCGGGTCGGTGACGATGACCACGGCCACATCCAAGCCGGTCATCACCAGGGAGATGTCGCCCACGTTGATCGAGGCGCTGTCGACCTTGGTCCCGATCGACAGGAAGGAGACATTATCGAGTTTCGTCGTCGTTTCGCCGATCGGGTCGGTGATGAAGAAGTCGCCCGTGGCCTTCTTGAAGGCGATCCCGCCCGAGAGGGTGAGGAAGCCGAACAGATCCAGCTCGACGCCGCCGGAAACCGCCAGCAGATCGCCTTCATCGCCGTCGATATCCAGGTCCACGCTGTTGCTGGGACCCGTGTCCACGGTCACCGTCAGCGCGATCCCGTTGTCGTCGGCGTTCTCGGGCGAGTCGACAAAGTCGAGCACCGTGTTGGTGTTGATCGCGTCGCTGGTCCTGTTGATCACCACTGCGAGCGAAACGACCGAGAGCTCGATGCCGTCGATGCCGTCCAGGCTCGCGTCGCCGACCTCGGCCTTGAGCGCCGTGTACTTGATCGGCGTCGCCGGAACAGCGTCGGTGACCATGAGCATCGCGACCTTGAGGTCGGTCAAGCTGAGGCCCACGCCGCCCACGTCGATCGACGCGCTTGCGATCTCGAAGCCGACCGCGAGGAAGTCGACGTCGCTGAGCTGGGTCGAGGTGTTGGTGTTCGCGTCGGTGATCGCGAACGATCCCGTCGCCTGCTTGAGCGAGAAGCTTCCCGTGCCCGAGAGGAACCCGAACACGTCGACCGTCACCGTGCCCTGGATCAGCAGCGCCACGTCGTTGGTCAACTCGGGGTCGAAATCCGGCAGCAGATTGGTCGCCGTGTCCGGCACCGTCGTCGCATTCGACCAATCGACCCGCAGGTTGGGATCGGTGACCTGGGCGCCGGCCGCGTCCGTCGCCTGGTTGACGAGCAACAGCGCCGGACCGACGGTGAAGGTCAGGTCGTCGATGCCGACGAGATCGGCGGTGCCGAGCGATGTCTCCAGACCCAGGTAGCGGGTCTTGTCGGTGGGGGCGAGGCCGGCCGGCGTGACGATCGCCAGCTTGATGCTCGCGTCGAGGATCGAGAAGCCGATGGCGTCGTCGGGAACGGGCTCGACGGCTTCTCTCGTGCCATCCAGGCCCGGACCATTGATGCCGACGAAGAAATCGGTTCCCAGCAGCGAGATCGAAACGATATCGGCGTCCTCGAGGACGCCTGCGTTTCCGAGGTTGGGATTGTTGGTGTCGACGTCCGCCGAAGTGAATTCGATACTGCCGCTGCCGACGCTGGCGAGCTGTTGCTCTGCCAGTGCCGGGCCCGCCAAGGCTGCGGGGGCGGGCACGTTGGACGCGGTGCCGGTGACCAAGCCGAGAATGCTGAACGCCAGGTTGCCCTGCGCGTTGAGATTGACGCCTTCGTCGATGTCCAGGCTCGGCAACGTGAGCCCGGAAGTTGCCAGGCTGTCCCAGTCCAACTTGTCGGCGGTCTCCGGCGTCACCTTGTTCAGCTTCAGTGTCACGTCCCAAGCATGGAGATCGAGGATGGCCTCCAGACCGACCAGATCCGCCGCCAGGCCGGTAGTCAGGATCCCCATGTAGCTGTTGACGCCGTCGTTGATCGTCACCAGCGACATTGAGGTCACTGAGCCGCGGAACCCGAGCGTGCCGTTCACGACTTCGTCGTCGCTGTAGCGATCCTTGATCGACAAGGTGTCGTTGTCCGAGTCGCCGTCCACATCGTCCAAGCTGCCGCCCACGCCGGCCCACACGTCGACCCCGGTGAGCACAACCGACAGCGCCTCGGCATCGGTGAAGCTGATCAGGCCGGTGCCGTTGTCGGCCGTGGTGCTGACTTGGCCCATGTCGAGCGAGAAGTCGTCCACCGTGGCGACAACGATGCCGTCCAGCACGTTCACGGCCACGCTGCCGTCAACGTGCAGGTCCAGCCCCTCGTCGATATCCAGGGATGCCAGCGGCAGGCCCGAGGTGGCCAGGCTGTCCCAATCGATCTTGTCGGCGGTCGCCGGGGTCACCTTGTTCAGCTTCAGGGTCGCGTCCCAGGCGTGGAATTCGAGCACGCTCTCCAAGCCAATCAGGTCCGCGGATAGAGCGTCCTGCGCCGTCGCCAAGCCCAGGTAGCTGTTGGTGCCGTCGTTGATCGTCACCAGCGACATCGACGTCAGCGAGCCACGGAAACCGAGCGTGCCGTTGTCGACCTCGTCGTCGCTGTAGCGATCCTTGATCGACAGCCCGCCGTTGCCCGAGTCGCCGTCCACATCGTTCAGGCTGCCACCTACGCCGGCCCACACTTCGACGCCCGTCAGGGTCATCGAAACGGCGTCGGCGTCCGTAAAGCTGATCAGGCCGGTGCCGTTGTCGGCCGTGGTGCTGACTTGGCCCATGTCTAGCGAGAAGTCGTCCACCGTGGCCACAAGGATGCCGCTCAGCGCATCCAGCGCCACGCTGCCGTCCACGTGCAGGTCGAGGGCCTCGTCGATGTCCAGGTTGGCCAGCGGCAGGCCCGACGTGGCCAAGCTGTCCCAATCGATCTTGTCGGCTGTCGTCGGGGTCACCTTGTTCAGCTTCAGGGTCGCATCCCAGGCGTGGAAGGCCAGCACGCTCTCCAGGCCCACCAAATCCGCGGAAAGGGCGTCAGCCGCCGTCTCAACGCCCAGGTAGCTGTTGGTGCCGTCGTTGATCGTCACCAGCGACATCGAGGTCAGCGAGCCCCGGAACCCGAGCGAGCCATTGGACACTTCGTCGTCGCTGTAGCGATCCTTGATCGACAGCGTGTCGTTGTCCGAATCCCCGTCCACATCGTTCAGGCTGCCGCCCACGCCGGCCCACACTTCCACGCCCGTCAGCGTCATGGACACGGCATCGGCATCGGTGAAGCTGATCAAGCCGGTGCCGTTGTCGGCCGTGGTGCTGACCTGGCCCATGTCGAGCGAGAAGTCGTCCACCGTGGCC
>JBDHED010000167.1:0-4692 GCA_039591175.1 Gemmatimonadota bacterium
CGAACCCGCGGCCGAGTTCGTCCTCTACTGGATGATCGCGAGTCGTCGAACCGAGTGGAACTTCGGTTTGCAGCGGGCGATCGAATGGGCGCGCGAGCTGAAGAAACCGCTCCTGGTGTTCGAGCCGCTGCGCTGTGGATATCCATGGGCCAGCGACCGGTTCCATGCGTTCGTCATTCAAGGCATGGCGGATAACGCGCAGCGGCTCGGTTCCCGCAAGAGCGTTCTCTATTATCCCTATCTGGAGCCGAAACCCGGTGCCGGAAAAGGGCTGCTGGCCGCACTCGCTGAGCGCGCCGCGGTGGTCGTCGGCGACGACTTTCCGGCGTTCTTCCTGCCGCGGATGATCGAGGCCGCGAGCGAGCAGGTTCCCGTGTCGCTAGAGCTTGTGGACTCGAACGGCATCCTGCCGATGCGAACGGCCGACAAAGTCTTCGCTCGGGCGCACGACTTCCGACGGTTCTTGCAGACGACCTTGAAACCGCACCTCGAAGAGTTCCCAAAGCCTGATCCCCTGTTTCGAGTGAGATTGCCGAAACTGGAACAACTGCCGAAAGAAATTGCCCGCAAGTGGCCGGCTGCTGAGCTCAATGACTCATTGGCAACTTCACGAGGGTTGAAAGGTTTCCCGATCGATCACACCGTGGAGCCGACGACCAACTTGGGCGGTCCGAAGGCAGGGCAAAAAACGCTACGAGAGTTCTTGCGATCGAAGCTGGGGCATTACAACACCGATCGGAATCAGCCCGAGGAAGAGGTAACGAGCGGCTTGTCGCCGTACCTCCACTTCGGTCACATCTCGGTGCATCAGGTGTTCTCGGAATTGATGGCGGGTGACAGTTGGACGATCGACGACGTGGCCGAGAAAGCCAGTGGCAGCAGGCAGGGATGGTGGGGAGCGAGTCCCGAAGTCGAGAGCTTTTTGGACGAGCTGATTACTTGGCGCGAGGTCGGTTACAACATGGCCTGGCAACGTTCCGACTACGACCAATACAAGTCGCTGCCCGATTGGGCCAAGAAGACTCTGGCCGAGCACGTCATCGATTCCCGTGAGTATGTCTACACGCTCGAACAGTTCGAAAAGGCCGAGACCCACGACGAGCTATGGAACGCCGCCCAGCGACAGCTCGTCCGCGAGGGGCGGATCCACAACTACCTGCGAATGCTTTGGGGCAAGAAGATTTTGGAATGGACGAAGCATCCAAAGAGCGCAGTGGACGTCATGATCGAGCTTAACAACAAGTACGCGCTCGACGGCCGCAATCCAAACAGTTACAGCGGCATCTTCTGGTGCTTGGGCCGCTACGACCGCGCCTGGGGGCCCGAACGCCCGATCTTCGGCAAGATCCGCTATATGAGCAGCGAAAACACCGCTCGCAAAGTCCGCGTCCGAGGCTACCTGGAGAAGTACGGACCTTAGCTCGGTCCAAAATTGTTGTATCAGCGCGGCCGGGAACCTCCTCTCTCTCTTCGAGAGAGGTCCTCATGAACGCAAAAACGCGCGTAAGCCAGCTTCCGAACTCATCAGGGTTTTCCCGACAAGACATTCTCGTCTACACAGCGGTGTTGGCTCTCGGGTGGCTTCTCGTAGTGGTAGGAGCCAGCGTCGGGATAGCGCAAACGACCCCGCTGCCCGGGTCGGATCCGGTGTCGACAGCCGCGCTCGTTACCGAGGGCCGCGCCGTTTATCGCTCGGCGTGCGCTTCGTGTCACGGAATCTCCGGTGATGGTCTAGGACCTACGGCTCGACACATGAACCCCGCTCCGCGCGATTTCACCAGCGGGGTTTTCAAGTTCCGCAGCACGCCGTCCGGGGCTCTTCCCACTGACCAAGATCTCTTCCGTACGGTATCGGCAGGCGTACCCGGTACTTGGATGCCGGCCTGGGAGAAACTGCTCAGCGAGCGACAGCGCTGGGCGGTGGTCGAATACGTGAAGACGCTGGTTCCTGATTATGCGATGGGGTTTGGAGACGAAGAGCCACTGCCGCTACCCGGTCAACCATCTGGCGCGACGGCCCGCGAGGGACGCCAAGTGTATTTGATGTTGGGCTGCGCCAAGTGTCATGGTGTGGGCGCGCACGGGAACGGCCCGTCCGCCGGAACCCTGACCGATGATTGGGATCAACCGATCAGACCGTACGATTTCACCCGTGGCGGTTACAAGAACGGGGGACGGGCGGAGGATCTGTATCGAACCCTGCGGACAGGCTTGTTCGGCACTCCGATGCCTGCGTTCGAGCCCGGCGTTGTCCTCTTCGCAGGCGGATCACAGAGCGACCTCTCCTCCGTCCAGTCGGGCCTTGGCGCCACCGAGCTGTCGGCTCTTCGCGCTTATCTCGAGAGCCAGCCGGATCGTGCCGAGTTGGACGAGATGGCACCGCCGGAACGCGATGCGATCGCGGAGCGACGGTTGTGGTCGTTGGTCGCGTATCTGCAATCGCTGGCCCGTCCGCGCGATTTCTTTTTCCGATTGTTCGTGGAAAACCCCAACTTGACGCCTGCCCAGGAGTCGCAGTGAACCGCACAGCGCATCGGTTCTCGATTGGGATCTTTCTAGCGTTCGCGATCGCGTGCGCCGGTTCCGGTGAGGGACTCGACGAGTTCGGCAACCCGCTCGGAGAGGGTGGGAGCGGCGTGCTAGAACCCACGTTCTCCAGCATTCAGGCCAACATCTTCACGCCGATCTGCACACAGTGTCACGCCGGCGCGTCGGCCCCGTTGAGCTTCTCCTTGCAGGCCGGCTTCAGTTACGACCAGCTGGTCGGCGTACCGAGCGTCGAGGTCCCCGAGTTGTTGCGAGTCGACCCCCATCAACCCGACAACAGCTACGTGGTGATGAAGATCGAGGGTGCGCCAGGCATCACGGGTGGGCGCATGCCGCTGGGATTGTCGCCCCTGTCCGCGGAGCAGATTGCTGCCATCCGCACTTGGATTGCGGACGGGGCTCTGGAAAACTGAGGTGATCGTTATGCGAAACGTGCGCCTGGCAGTCCTGACAACACTGGTCGGGTTGTATTTGCTTGGCCCATCGAGCACTGACTTGGCGGCCGAGCCGTATCTATCGGTTCGTACAGGCCTGCGGTGTTCGGTTTGCCATACGAACATGACCGGCGGGGGGAAGCGGAACGCGTTCGGTTCGATTTACGCCCAGACGCGCCTTTCGATGATGGTTACCAGTCTGGGTGACGGCGGGTCGTTTATGGCGACGAACATCGCCGACATCCTTTCGATTGGCGCGGACCTGCGCGCCCGAGCGTCGAGAAAAGAGATCGAAGATGAGACGCTCTACCCCTTCGATATCGAGGAGGGAAACCTGTACGTCGAAGCGACGCTGATCCGCGACCGCCTCACGTTTTATGTCGATGAGGAGTTCGCACCCGGAAATCCTCGCAACCGGGAAGTGTTCGCGCTGATCAAGGGGCTTCCGGGGGAGTCCTATCTAAAGGTCGGAAAGTTCTTTCTTCCGTACGGCTTCAGATTGCTCGATGACACCGAGTTCATTCGCCAGCGCACCGGGTTCAATTTCGACAACTCGGATCTTGGTATTGAGTTCGGCCTCGAGCCGGGTCCTCTTTCCGTGGCAGTTGCGGTGACCAATGGAACCCAGGGTGCGGCCGAGAACAACAACGACAAACAGTTCAGCGGGTTTGCGGCCGTCGTGTTCCCGCAATGGCGCGTGGGGGTGAGTGGGTCTCGAAACGAAGGCGATACCGGCGACCGCGAGGCCTTTGGGGCCTTTGGCGGATTCCGCCTCGGGCGGTTCGCCTTCATGGGGGAGTACGACTTCATCAACGACAATCCGCCGGAGGGTCGCCGCGGGAATCAGGCGGTTGCATTTGTCGAGGGCGATCTACTCGTGATGCAAGGGCTCAATTTGAAAGTCGCGTACGGTTTCCTCGATCCGGACCGCGACATAGGCGAGAACTCGCGTTATCGAGTGCGGGTCGGCGCCGAGCACTTCATTACGCAGTTCCTGCAGGCATCGGTTTACTACTCTCGCCTTGAGGACATCCCTCAAATCGGAAATCAAGACGAGGTGACGCTTGAGCTACACACATTCTTCTAAAACCATGAACCATAATCGCAAAGCGGAGGTGGAAGCATGAACAAGTCGTTTGGCTTGCTAATCGTTGGCGCGGCTCTCGTCGTAGCGGTGGTGCCCACGTCGACGGATGGTGTTCCCCCCAACGGATCGATCGTGGGGACGATCACTGCTTCGGCTGCCAAGAACGCGGCGTCTTTCAAGGTGGACACGGATGCGGAATTCTGTGGCGAGGAGATACCTTCGGAAGCTGTGGTCGCAACGGCCAAGGGGCATGTCCGTTACGCTGTCGTCTCGCTCGATGGTGCGAGCTCCCCGGGTGAGCCGACCACCGACCAACTGCGCATCGAAAACAAGAAGTGCGCGTTTGCACCTCACGTCCAGACTGGCACAGTGGGCAGCACGCTAAACGCGTTCAATGAGGACGGTGTGCTCCACAACGTTCGCCTCTTCCTCAAGATGGGATCCAAACGCAGGTCGTTGGTTAACCTCGCGCTGCCGGCCAAGGCCGGACCGGTGGATGCCTCGCGCGCGACGCGATGGGCGGGGACGGTCGAGGTGACGTGCGACGCCCACACCTGGATGTCCGCTTACGTCGTCTTGTTCGATCATCCCTATCACGCGGTGACCGACGCCCAGGGAAGCTTC
>JBDHED010000168.1:0-9323 GCA_039591175.1 Gemmatimonadota bacterium
GAGAAAGTTGGCCGGTTCCGCGCCGTAATACTTGATCAGGTCCATGGTCGCCATCGCCAGCCCGGCACCGTTGACGATGCATCCGATCGACCCATCGAGCTTGACGTACGACAGCCCCTTCTCGCGGGCCTCGGTCTCGGCCGGCGCATCGGCTGACGGGTCGCGCAGCTCGGCTAACTCAGGATGTTTGAAGAGCGCGTTGTCGTCGATGTTGACCTTGGCGTCGATCGCCTCGAGCGTGCCATCCGGCAGAGCGATCAGCGGGTTGATCTCCGCGAGCGAAGCGTCGACAGCGATAAACGCCGAGTAGAGGCGACGGAAGATCCCCGCCGCCTGACGAACCTGTTGGAGATCTTCGTAGAGCGAGAAACCGAGTCCCATCGCCTGATGGTTAAGCAGCCCATAGCGCGGATCGATGGTGACTTTGTGGATCCTCTCCGGGGTTTCCCGGGCCACCTCCTCGATATCCACACCACCCGCCGCGCTGACCATCATGACCGGTCGCTGGCTGGCTCGATCGACGACGATTCCGGCGTACGCCTCGCTAGCGATATCGACCGCCGGCGCGAGCAACACCTTGCCGACCGTGAGTCCCTTGAGGCTCATTCCGAGGATGGCGGCGGCGACTTCTCGCGCCTCCTCCGGAGTTTGAGCCAGCTTTACTCCGCCGGCCTTACCACGTCCTCCGACGTGAACCTGAGCTTTGACAACTACAGAGCCGCCCAGCTCACGCGCTGCGGCCTCGGCCTGCTCAGCGGTCTCGGCCACCCGATCCGGCGGGACCGGCAGTCCGTGCTGGCGAAAGATCTCGCGCGCTTGGTATTCGTGGATCTTCATAATTTAGGCCCGGCAAGCTAGGCGCAGGGCGCTAGCCGAAGCTACTCCTCCGATCCCGTCAACTGCTCCAGGATCCGACCCAGTTCTTCGAGCGCGGCTCCGTATGCCGCCCAATCGCCCCTACGCTGAGCGGCCACTGCGCGGTCGTACGCGGTTCGCGCCTCGCTGGCCAGCGATCGCTCACCCCGAGTTGATGCGGTCTCGCGAGGCGCTTCGACCTCTGTAATATCGGCGTCAACGACCGGTGAAGCGCCTCGAATCAGCGCCATCATCGCGTCCTCGAGCGTCGGCTCCATCACGATCTGGTTGCCGTAGCTGGCGATCACCCGTCGCAGCTCTGGAAGCTGGCTCTGCTGGGCCTGGAGGAACAGCGGTTGCCGCGAATCACACTGGACCCCTTCTGGCTCCACAACGTGATCTGCTCGCTAATCGTCGGGTCCTGATCGATTCGAGCCTCGACCTGCATTGGGCCGAAGATCAGCCGATCCTTTGGAAACTCGTACATGACACGCCGACCGTAATCGCCGGGATCGCTCTTCGCGGCCAACAACGCGACCATGTTGTCTCTTCGTGCCGGAGTAAAAGGCAGCACTAGCTGGAACGCTGGCTTGCTGTCATCCGGCAACTGCAACAACACGTAATACGGGACCATCTTCGTCGGCTGGCCCTGATAGATCTCGTTGGGGATGTTCCACATGTCCTCGCGGTTGTAGAACACGCGCGGATCCTGCATGTGGTAGACGCGTAGGACCTCGGCCTGAATCAAGAACAGATCTTCAGGATACCGCAGGTGCGCATCCAACCCGACTGGCATCTCCGCCGCCGATCGAAACAGATCCGGGAAGATCGATCGATATGCTCGAAGGATTGGGTCTTCTTCATCCCAGGCGAAAAACGTCACGTCACCGTCGAAGGCGTCAATCACGACTTTGACGCTGTTCCGGATGTAGTTGAGCTGCTGGCTGCCGCCAAAACCGCGAACAGGCTCCGAGTACGGGTAGCGACCCGATGTCGTGTAGGCGTCAATGACCCACAGCAACCTCCCGTTGTTGGGTTCGTTGCTGGATTTGGCGAAACAACATCAGTCGCGAGTCGGGCGTGATGTCATCAGTAAGCAGGAACTTGATCGATCCGACGTACCAGCTGAATAGCGCCTTTCGCCACAGCGCGTCGATTTCGATCCCACCTTCTCCACGATACGACGTGTGAATGTTCTGATCGCCTTGCGGGTAGTCGAACTCCCGCTCCCTAGTAGCTGCGAGCACGTAGTTGGTGGTCCGCTCCCCGTAGTAGATCTCCGGTCGTTCGACGCGCAGAACATCGGCCAACCCGGGTGCCGCCGCGGGTGGGATGTCGCTCAGGTAGAACACCGGCAATCCCTCTCGCGTCACCTCATTGACCGGGCTCATGACCAATCCGTAGCCGTGGGTGAAGATCAAGTGCTGGTTCTGCCATGTCTGAACGTTCGGGGCGAGCTCGCCGACCGCCATCTCGCGAGCCGCCAGCATCACCTGGCGAGGGCCGGAACCAAGATCGTAGCGGTCGACGTCGACATCCTCGAACTCGTAGTACAGCCGCAACTTCTGAAGCTGGCTGTAGGTGTCGAGCAGCGGCCGCCAGTCCCAGAGCCGGATGTTGCTCAGCGTGCTCTCGGCCTCTTGCAACGTCGCTCCGGCAGCCGTCTCACTGACCTCAAGCGGTCGCACCTCGATCGTCTCGAGATCGAAAGCACGTCGGGTCAACTCGATGTTGCGGGCGATGTAAGTGGCTTCCTTGCCGATCTCGTTGGGCTCGACCTCAAACTGCTGGACCGCCCCGGGATACAGACCTTTGAAGACGACCATCCCGAGTATGAGCGCGCCGGCAGCAGTGAGGGTGAGTACGTAGCGGCGGCGTAGAAGGTCATAGGCGGCCATGCCGAACGCGGCCAAGGCCAACACGGCCAGCACCCTGTAACCGAGCACCTGAGCGTGAGCATCGGTGTACGAAGCGCCGTAGACGACGCCCCGGTCGGAGTACACCAGCTCGTACAGATCCAACCGGAAACCCCACGCCAAAACAAGGAAGAGGAGCGCCATGATCGCTACCAAATGACGTAGCGGGGTGTCCTTGAGTCGGACTCGATTGTTGTCGATCTCCAGCCCACCGCTGGTGATATACACGATCCCGAGAATGATCAGCGCCGCAACAACCAGCAGGAACGCCATGTTCTGAGCCATCCGGTAAACCGGTAGCGAGAAGATGTAGAAGCCGATGTCGCGACCAAACATCGGCTCGACTTGGCCAAACGGTTGCTGATGGAAGTAGGCCAGAACGTCCAACCACGCTGTTCCCGCCGCGGCGCTGAACAGGAACGCTAGGAACGCAGCCCCGGCCATCGCGGTCAAGGTCAGGTAGCGGGCCGGGACCTCTTCATGAATCTCGATGTTGGAGATCCGGCGTCGGATCGATCCGAAGGAGGCAGCTGCAATTCTCAGGTTGACAAAGAAGAAGGCGAACATGAGCACGGCGACCACTACCCTCAGCAGCAGTCGCGTCTTGAGCCCAGTCCAAAACACGCTCTGGAAACCAAGCGCGTCGAACCACAACAAGTCCACGGTGGTATTCACGATCGAGCCAAGGAAGAACAGCGCCAGCACGACGAGCACCGCGATGACCGTGACGCTGTGGCGTCTCACCCTCGCCATGACACCTCCACACGACGACCCGAGAGGAATTCTTCCAACTCAGCCTGTATGGCGGCTAGCTCATCTTCCGTCTCGCCTTCGGCTCGAACGACGACTACCGGTTGCGTATTGGACGCTCTCAACAGCGCCCAACCGCGCGGAAACGCAATGCGCACACCGTCGATATCAACGATCTCATAACGCGACCCGAAATGATCCTTCGCGGCGGAGACGATCTCCCACTTCTGCTCTTCGGTAGTATCGACCCGTATCTCGGGCGTCGACGCGTACTCGTTCAGCTGTCCAACCATCTCTCCCAACGATGTCTCGTTCTTGGCAATGATCTCGCACAGGCGACAAGCCGCATAAATGGCATCATCAAAACCGTAATAGTCATGATAAAAGAAGAGGTGACCGCTCATCTCCCCACCGAACGGGATCCCGTCGGCGTGCATTTTCTTCTTGGCCAAGCTGTGGCCAGTCTTCCACATCACGGGCACGCCCCCGTGGGCCACGATGTCTTCCTCGAGGGCGCGTGAAGACTTGACGTCAAACAGGATTCTCTCGCCTGGCGTCATCGTCAGTTGATCGCGGGCGAAGATCGCCGTCAGCTGATCCCCCCTGATCGTCCCACCGCGTTCGTCGACCGCTCCGATCCGATCGCAATCGCCGTCCAGGCCGATCCCTAGCTCGGCCGATGTTGACGCGGTACGAGACTTGAGGTCGGCGATAAACGCATCAACGGTTGGGTCGGGATGATGGTTTGGAAAGGTCCCGTCTACCGTGCAGTACATACAGTCGACTCTGGCCCCCACCCGCTCCAACAGCTCGGCCGCAAACAGCGCCCCGGTGGCGTTGGCGGGATCGAGCACGACATCGACCGGGCGGGCGAGTGAGACTTTGGACGCCACCATGTCGCAGTACTCATCGGTGACCGGTCGCTCCGTAATTGATCCGGCTCCCGTTTCGTAGTCATCGGCTTCGATCAGCTGGTGGATCGATTGAATCTCGGATCCCGACAACGGCAGCTCGCGGTAACCCAGCTTGAAGCCGTTGTACTCCGGTGGATTGTGGCTGCCAGTGATCATGACGCCGCCATCGGTCTCCAGACGATGACCGGCGAAGTACAGCACGGGCGTCGGTACGACACCGACATCGAAGACGACAGCTCCTGCGGAGACCATCCCAGCCGCCATAGCGTCTCGCAGCGAGTCCGACGACGGTCGGACATCGCGGCCCAAAGCGACGACGGGCGAGTCGAGCCCGCGCTGTCGTCTGAGGTGGGTAACGAACCCTCGGCCGATCGCTTCGACGACTTCAGTCGCAAGATCCTCATCGACAACGCCGCGGATGTCGTACTCGCGAAAAATTTGAGCTGGTGCCTGCACCGAGATCGACTCCTGAGTTGACCGAAGAGTGAATGGGCGAAGCGGAGGGAAGGTACTCCGGGCTTGGGAGGGTTGGCGAGGCGGCGGGGTCACCCCCCGCCGCCTCCCAGTCTCAGCGTCCTCCTACCGCGGCAGCGTCTCGGCGATCGGGAGCGGCCACGCGTCGACGATGGCATCGCCAGGTCGATCGAGCGGCAGCTCATTGAGCCTGCCGTAGCGTCGCATGTCGATCCAGCGGTGACCGCCCTCGAACAGGAGCGAATACCGCTTCTGATCGAGTAGCTCGTCGAGCGCGTTCCCGGCATCGATGTCACCACGGGGGTCCAGTCCACCCGAGTTGACGCGGATGAAGTTGATGTCGTCCGCCGCTGGCCCGATGTTGCCGAGCCCGATGTTGGCCTCGGCCCGCAGCAGGATCAGCTCCTCGTTGCGGATGATCGGTACCGGCGTCGACGGGGAGGGCCACAGCGGTTGGAACTGGATGTCCGACTCCAGATCCTGAAGCCGCTTGACCGCCACCTCGTTCGTCTTCTCGAGGAAGCGCCGGTCGAGCTGACCGTCGGGTTGCAACTCGGCATCTGTCTCGACCGCCGGATGAACGAAGAGGTTGGCGTCGACCAGACCGTTCGTCTGGTCCCCCGACCCCGTCAGGAACGTGTGAAACACACCCAGGTCGAGCGGCGCCGCGGTGCTTACGAACGACCCGTCGAGGGCCGCCAATGCGGCCCCGAAGTTCATACGGTACACCTCGACGCGAGCCAGAAGCGCGCGGTTGAACTGCAAGAACGAAGCTGGCGTGTCGAACCCGTCGAATCCCGGGCTGAGCGGGAACGGGAACGCATCACCACCCGCCTGCAGATGGCCGCGAGCCTGGTC
Source organism: Gemmatimonadota bacterium (assembly GCA_039591175.1). Lineage (GTDB taxonomy): Bacteria > Gemmatimonadota > Gemmatimonadetes > JACCXV01 > JAHWKZ01 > CAMYLR01. Next base: position 5,768 of record JBDHED010000168.1, read on the forward strand.
GAGCAGGTCGACGATGCGTTGAAACACCTGGTCCTTGCTCGCGATCGGGGCCGGCGGCGCATCGACCGACTGATCGACATCGATCGGAGCGCCGTTTGTATCGCGAGAGTTGATCACCAGCAAGAGGTCGTGCGCCTGCATCGTCTTGGCGAACCCGCGCGCAGCCTCCTTCTCCGCCGGTGTCATCCCATCCGGCGGCACATCCGACAGCGCGTCAAGCGCATTCAACACGATGTTGCTCGACCGGATGTTGGCGTACCGCTCGTTCCACAACGCTCCGCCCAACGCACGAGCGCCGGGGTCCAGCGTGTTGGTGAGCAGTTGCGTGACGAACCGGGCGTCGTCCCCGCGGAGGTTGTAAGCCTCGCGCCCTACGACGCCGGTGTGCGACACGTAACCATTGAACTCAGAGATCCCGTCGCGCGCTCCGATCAATAGACCGGTCGCTGCCGCCGCCACGGCGGCCCGTGTTGGTGAACCCTCTAGCTGATCGACACCGGGGTTGTTGAAGTCAGGCGCGGTAAGGTTGGTGCACGCGCTCGCGATGGTGATCGAGACGACCGCCAGGAGCGCCAGAATGCGATTCGCTTGCTTCATCGTTCGCTCCTCCATCGCTAAAAGCCCAGGTTGTAGTCGGTGAACGTCAGCAGGTCGCGCCCGCTGAAGCTGAGCCGCGCGCGCTGCGCCCACGGCCACCAGGTCTGCACCCAGTCGATCGGGAGCTCATACGACACCCGCAACTCGCGCAGTTTCACAAACCCTGCGTCTTCGATGTAGACGGGGCGGGTAGCCGACAAGCGGTCCGCGCCGTTAGCCTCGAAGTCGCTCGTCGTCTGACCGAGATCGGATAAGAATGCTGTCAGATTCAGGACGTCTGCTCCTGGAGCCCAGTCAAACAGCGTGTAGAAGTTCCAATCACCCCACGATACGTCGTTGCTGAACGACATCTTGAAGTCGGGGTTGGTGTCACCGACGATCTGTAGCTCCCCGTCGACGAGCCCGACCCACTTCGTCGGATCCTCGCCCTCGGCGATCTGGAAGTCTCCGAGACCAGCACCAAACACTGCGTTTAGGACGAAGTCTGGCACCGGCAGCTCGGTGATCTCGGCGCTGTCGGTCGAAAACAGCGTCCGGGACACCCACAGGACGTCGTTGGTCCGGATCGGTGTCACACCGAACGCGAGCTCGAAACCGCGGACGCGCAGCTCGCCGCCGTTGAAGAACTGTGACGTGAACCCCGACGACGGTGCGATCTGCCGCTCGAGCAACAAGTCGGTGATGTTCTGTTGATAAAATGTCGCGTCGAGAACGCCGTTCCCGTCGAACAGGTTCATGTCGACGCCGAACTCGATCTCCCGTGTCCGCTCCGGCTGGATGTTCGGGTCGCCGACTTGAGAGTTGACCGTCAGCCCCGGATTGCCGGCGATGTTCTGGGTCGCGTTCAAAGTGATGAACTTCTGACCGAACAACGGCTGATTACCCGACTCGCCGTATGCGATGCGGAGCTTGATCTCGTCGATGGCGCCGCTGACCTCCGGAAAACGGAGCGATGCCGACGCCTTCGGGTACCAAAAGATCTCCTCGTCATCACCGTTGGCGCTCGACTGCTCACCGCGGATGGCGCCGGTGAGCGTCAACCGCTCGTCGAGCAAGAGCAGCTCTTCCTGGCCGTAAAACCCGAAGTCCTTTACCAGCTCGCGCCGCTCGTCTACCTGGATGCTTGTTCCCGAGCTCACGTTGGGCTGACCCGCGATCAGGTTCTGAGCCACGATCCGGGCGATGTTGAGGTCTCGCTCCTCGTACTGAAAACCACCCGAGGTCCGCGACGTGTACGAGCCCGGACTGTGCGTGTAGACGAGGTTGACGCTGCTGTTGAGGTTCAGGTTGTCGCTGTCCGAGATCAGTGACGTGCCCGGCTGTCCATCAGCCGGCTCGAAGAACAGCTCCGGCGGGAAGAGCAGATCGTTCTTCTGGCGGAACCAGTCGACGCCACCGCTGGCCAACAACTGAAGCGCGTCGTCGTCTTGCCGCCAGATGTCCCACCCGAGGTCGACCGCACCCAGAATGCGCCACACATCTTCTTCGTTCTCGGCCAGCTCAAACGTCTGGAGCGGGTTGGTGCCACCGCCGAAAGGAGGTTCGGGGAACGACCCGTCCGCTCGCTGCGTAAGGTCGAAGAACCGCGGAATGAACGGCAGCGCGAAGTACGGTGTTACCAGAAAGTTGTCGTTGTTGAAAAGACCGCGCTGCGCGAGGCTGTGGATCACCGACGTGTTGACACCGACCACCAACCGCGAGCCAAGCTGTTGCTCGACGTTGACCCGCATCGACTGCAGCTCGTAGCCGGTGTTGATCACTACCCCTTCATTGTTCTTGATGGCGCCCGACGCGTAGTACGTGGTGTTGTCGTCGCCCCCACTGACGCTGACGATCGTCTCCGAGGAGAGATCGTGCTGACCAGCCAGCTGTTCTTCGTGATCAAAGACTTGGCCGGCGAGAAACGGCTCGCGTGCAAGCTCACCGAAGACCTCGACTACTTCATCGACGGTCGAGTTCTGGAACGTTCGGTACTCGAGCTTCTCTGAGAGGTCGAAAACGCCAAACCGCTGGGTGATGTCGACCCGTGGCGGACCCGGCCGGCCCCGCTTGGTCGTGATGATCACCACACCGTTGGAAGCCTTCGAACCGTAGATCGCTGACGCCGACGCACCCTTCAGGATTTCGATCGACTCGATGTCCTCGGGCGGGATATCCGAGATGCGGTTGACTTGATCCTGCTGCAAGACCGACGGGTTCGACCCGCCGCTCGACTGCAGCACCACATCCTGGTTGTTCACGACCGCCGCGTTGGAGACGATGATGCCGTCAACGACGTAGAGCGGCTCCGATGCGGCGTTGATCGACGAAACGCCACGCAGGTTCACCTGTATGCCGCCACCCGGCGCGCCGGAGTTCTTCTGGATGTCGGCTCCGGCGACCTTCCCCTGTATCTGCTTCTCGACCGACTGAGCCGGAACGCGCTCGATCTCGGCTGCGTTTACCGTCGCCACCGAGTTGGCCGCGTTGCGTCGCGCCAACGATGTTGCCCGACCGGTGACGATGATCTCATCGGCCTTCAAGTAGTCGGTCGTCAGCGCGATCTCGATCTCGTCCTGACTGGCCGGCACCGGGATGTCCAGGGTTCTATGCCCGAGACTCTGGAGCCGCAGCGTCACCGTTCCGTCTGGGACGCCGGTCAGCACAAACCGGCCATCGTCTTCTGCCACCGTCCCTATCGTCGTCCCGACGACCCCGATCAGAACAAGCGGGACCGGATCCCGCGTGTCGCGATCGACCACCGTACCTGATATCGTTCGCTGGGCGACCAAGTCGGCCGGCGCCAATAGGGCGATGAACAACGGTAGGAGAAAGGCGAGGTGCGAACGAAGTAGCCGTTCCATGGACACCTCCTGGTTCACCAGTGAGTTTGGCCTTGTTAGAAGGCCCCTATGATACCATGTTTTCGACCTGAGGTGAAATCCCCCACATTCACGGCCTTGGCCTGGCTCGTATTGCT
>JBDHED010000169.1:0-5231 GCA_039591175.1 Gemmatimonadota bacterium
TTCTTGATCTCCCCGGGGTCGCTCGTATCGTTGATATCCACCAACCCCACGTTGTACCGACCCTCGATGATGATGACCGCGCTGCCGGCGTTGACCTCCACACCGCCGCCAAAGATGATCCCGAAGTCGGTGCCCTTCGTCAAGATGTCTTCATCGGCCCCGGCCTCAGAGAGTCTATCGCAGTCCGCCGACGCTGAGATCCCGTCTGCCGTCCCCTCGATCTTGCACTTTGTCTCGAAAGAGACTGCCGGCCCCGCGTAAACGATCGGTCGCGCGGAGCTGTTCTCGTCCATCAGTCGAGCCACCAGCAACAGTGGGATTTCGACGTACTCGACCTTTGCCTCTAGGTCGACCTCGTCCTCCACGTCGTTGATCTTGGCCCCTTTCCTGGTGTATAGCACCTCGGGCTGGAAGGCGAAGAAGTCGCTGATCGGAAAGCTTACGAAGCCTCCGCCCACAAAGTCCGTTCGCGTGTCGATCACCTCACCAGGGGCCGCGTCGAACTTCAGATCAGAGACGTTGAACCCTGCCTTGCCACCGATCATGGTACCCTGAGCCATCAGGTCCGTCGTGACGAACAGCCCCACGACTACAGCTAGGCCTAACAGACTTAGTTTGCGCATCGTTGAGTCCCTCCTCATTCCCGTTCAGATCAGCCAGACGTACACATTCAGTTGTCATCACATAGACGACGCAATAACCCTATGCATCCATTCCGCTCGTCATCCGACACTAAATTACCCGTTTAGTGGTAGGGAGAGATCCCCTCGTTCGAGCGATCTACCGCCGGCCGAGCTCTCGCTGGCGTTGCTCAACGGCTTCCTTAGCGTCTTTCAAGTCCACGTCGTGCAGAGCCCGAAACACCTTGATCGCCTCGATCTTGTAACCCTTCATGATGAGGCGGTCGATGTCCGCCTCGGTTTCCTCGCCGGCGCGTGGATAGACTCCCGTCCTACGCAGGTTCTCGATTTTGCTGCGTCGGCGCTGAACCATGAAAAACCCCAACGCCAGGAGCGCCCCGATAACGATCAAGATCTGGACCGACACTTGATTCTCCATTGACTAAGCCTCCAATCCAACGAGATCGATGATCGCACCGTCGCGCTTTTTCACGCCCACGGACTCTTCCCTACGCGTCCATCGCCATGAACAAGTTGTTGAGCGACTCGGCGAGGGTCGGATGGGCGAACACCCCATCTCGTAGGGCGGTGTACGGCAGCCTACCCATCATCGCCACCTGGAGCGCCGACATCGTCTCGCCGCCTTCGATGCCGAGCATGGCGCAGCCGAGAATCTCGTCGCTGTCAGCGTCAACGATCGCCTTCATGAAGCCCCGCGTTTCGCCGCGCTCGATCGCTCGGGCAACGTTCGTCATCGGCAACTTGGCAACCCGCACGCGCCGCCCGATCTCCGCTGCCTCCCACTCGGAGAGCCCGACGCGCCCAAGTTCCGGGTCGATGAACACAGTGTACGGAACGAGCCGGCTGGCGGTGCTGGCACCACCGGTACCGAGCAAGTTGGATTCGATCACCCGATAGTCGTCATACGCGATGTGAGTAAAGGCCGGGCCGCCGTTGACGTCGCCGAGCGCGTAAATGCCGGGGACGTTCGTTTCCAATCTCTCGTTGACGAGGACAAAGCCGCGATCGTCAGTCGCAACACCCGCCTCATCCAGGCCAAGACCGCTCGTGTTCGGGATTCTCCCCGTCGCCACGAGCAAGTGCGATCCGTAGACTTCGCGCTCTTCTCCACCTACACGCGCGGTGACCACGTACGCACCGCCATCCCCGGTTTGGCGCTCGACCCCGATGACGTCCGTCCCAAACCACAGCTCGATCCCGTCCTCCCGAAATATCTCGGCCACTGCGTCGCAGACATCCTCGTCCTCACGTGTCAACAGACAATCGGCACGCTGTAGGATCGTCACCTCACTGCCAAAGCGTCGAAACATCTGGCCAAACTCGGAACCGACGTACCCACCACCGAGCACAATCAAGTGGCTCGGCACTTCCTCAAGCTCCATGATCGTGGACGACGTTAGAAAGTCAGCATCTTTCACAACGGATGGGATCGCCGGGTCGCCGCCGGTGTTGATGAAGATCGACTCGGCCTCGAGCAGCCGCTCATCCCCTTTTGACTCTCGAACCGCGACTACATGCGGCTCGACGAACTTCGCCCGGCCCCGAACCAGCTCCAAGCCCGGAGTCTCTTCGAGACGGCGGCGACTACCGTCACGAAACTGTTGCACGATCGATCGCTTTCGCTCGACGACGCGCTGCAGGTCCACTTGCACCGCCCCCATGTCTACACCATAGTCGGCCGCACGCCGTCCGAGATGCGCGATCCGCGCGCTCGCGACCATCGCCTTGGTGGGCGTGCATCCAACGTTGATACACGTGCCACCCACATGACCGCTCTCGATGATCGCCGTGCGCCGCCCAGCGGCAGCAAGCGAGCGGGCGAGCGGCTTTCCCGCCTGGCCAGTACCGATGACGATGGCATCAAAACGATCTCCGTGATCCATGGCTCTCCTTCCTTCGGGGTGTCGGTCAACCGGCTCAATAATATCTACCTTAATCTCAGTGGTTTATCATGTCTGCACATGCCATCCTCACGAGAGTTGGAGCCATAGCGTCGATCTTTCTTCTGGCGCTGGTGGTCTACCTATCGCTGATTCGTCCCTGGCAGTTGCGGTGGGGGGCGGCCGATGAGGAAGTCAGCCGTTCGATGCCGGGGGACGAGATCCTTACAGCACCAGAACTCAACGCTACCCGCGCCGTCACCGTCCGCGCTCCGCCCGAGGAGATTTGGCCCTGGATCGTCCAAATGGGTGACGGGCGGGCAGGGTTCTATGCCTACGATTGGTTTGATAACGGCGGCCGACCAAGTGCCACGCGCATCATCCCGGAGCTGCAACAACTGGAGGTCGGCGACAGCATCCCGCTCGTCGAGGGTCGCGTATATGAGCGGGTTCATTCCGTGGATCGGCTTCGATCCACGGTGTGGGTCAGCACTGATCAACCGATGACTGGCAGCTGGGCCTGGGTCTTGGAGCCGATCGATGAGGACCACACCCGCCTGATCACCCGTTTGCGTGGGTCGTATCAGTGGACCTCGCCCATCATCTTGTTTCAGTTCTGGATCGATTGGGGCGACTTCCCGTTTATGCGCAAATCCATGTTGGGAGTAAAGCAGCGAGCCGAGGGCGAGATCACCGACACCTACGCCAGTGGCGTCGCAGAAGGCGTACAGTGGGGCATTGCGCTGCTGGAGTTTCTTGTCGCTGTGTGGTTGATGTTCCGGCGTCGGTGGTGGCGACCGTGGCTGATGGCCCTGTCGACGGGCGCCGTCTTCGGGATGATCTTCTATCTCACCCTTCCGCTCTGGATCGGGTTTCTCTTGTTGGCAGTGATCTTTCTCGGGTTGGTGTGGGCACATCGTACAGCAGAGCCTCTATTGAACCTCAAAAGGAGTGAACCATGACGGGATCCCGCTTTGGACTCTTTGTAAGCCTCTTGTGCGTGACTCTTGCGAGTTACGACGCGACTTCCCGGGATCTCCTGGCTCAGACGCCGGACGACGATCCGGCCCAGGCGCTTCTCGAGGCTGATCGGCTCTTCGCCGAGGAAACAGCCGAGCGCAGTGTCGACGGGTGGCTCGCGTGGTTCGAAACCGACGGCACGATGGTGCAGGGGACGGGCGAAGTCCGCGGACACGATGCGATTCGGGACATGATGACTCCGTTCTTTGCCGACTCGACGATTCAACTCGTGTGGGACCCGGTCCGCGCCGAGATCAGCGAGGACAACGATCTCGGATACACGATCGGAACCTATCGAGTAACTCGGGTAGGGGTTGCTGAAGACGAGCCGCCACTCAGCCACGGGATGTACCTGACCGTGTGGCGACGTCAAGCAGACGGCGCGTGGAAGGTCGCGGCTGATATCGGAGCCCCCGCGAGCGAGTAGCTACTGAGCCGGTTTCAGTCCTCGCCCACGGGTTGCAGGGGAATCACCAAGCTGATCGGGCTACCGGAAAACCGGACCAGCCGTTCCACCGTCTCATACCCATCCAGCACGATCCGAATTGTGCCTTCGGTGAAGTGACGCGAGACGCTGCCACCGGCCCCCGGACTGTAGACGGCGGCCTCCTGCTCTCTGAGGTCAAACTCGTACTCGAGCGGCGTCGTCCCTAGCAAGTAGAACTCTTCGCCGAGAGAGTCCGCGTTCAATGCTCCGTAGACTCCCTCGACGGCAGCGTGTACCTCCAGGTCGCCCCGACGCTGAAGAAACACCTCGGCCCCACTCGGTCCTGTCTGCACCGACAATTCTTGGGTCGACGCGCAGCCAATCAGGACCGCCAGTCCCACTGACAGGACAAACGGAAACCTCATGTCTCGACCATAGATGGACCGAGATCGGGGTGTCTGTCCGGAGAGACCCGCGTCGGGTTGCGGGGGCTCCGATGTCAGCGGTTGGACTACCAGGTGTCCCAGACTGCGGCCTGCAATGCGGCCAATTGTTCGGGTCTTGTCAAAGCGATCCCAAAGGCTCGAAGCGCGGAATAGCCCCCCCCGGAGACCCGTTCTTGAGGTCATCAACCGGAACCGGAGCCCGTATGGGCTTCAACCTGAAGGAGAGTCAAATGCGTGTTCTTTACTCAGTACTTGGTGTCGCCATAAGCGCCTTCTCACTGGCAGCTCTACTGGCGATGACCGTCCCCGAGCCCTCGTCGGAGGGTAGGCTGACTGCCGAACTTGGTCCGGTCACTGTGATCGCCGTCGAGACGCCACCCCTTTTGGCGAGCAGCGATGAGAGCGGCGAGATAAAGACTGGGAATTGCTAGCGTCAATGTCTCCCGGTTCTCACGCTGCTCTTCTGCTGACCCGCGCTGTGATCGCGTCCGTTTTCCTGTGGCATGGCGTCCCCAAGGCGTTCAACATCGCCGCGGCGATGAACAAGTTCACCGGGTTCGGATTGCCGCCGGTTCTCGGACCGATCACCGGGTGGGTCGAAGTGATAGCGGCCTCAATGCTGCTGCTCGGCCTGTTTCACAGCACCGCCGTGCTCTCTCTGCTAGCCGTCATCATCGGGGCCCTGGTAACCGTCCAGATCCCAGGTGGAGTTTCGGCCGGATTGGAGCGCGATCTTCTGATCCTGACGGGGCTGACTTTGCTCGCGTTCACCGGCCCGGGACGATTCGCGCTGTCAGCGAAAAACCTACAAGCGCCG
>JBDHED010000170.1:0-4548 GCA_039591175.1 Gemmatimonadota bacterium
AAAGCAGAGCGCCAGGTAGGTGGGGTCCGGTTGTACCGCCCACGCCAGCGGTATCGCGACCGGGAAGATGACCGCGTACGTCCCCCACGACGTTCCCGTCGAGAACGCGACGACCATGCAAAGGAACAGCAACGCCGCCGGCAAGATGACCGGCGGAACCGCGCCAAACGTCTCGACGATGTAGGGCGCCGTACCGACTGCGTCGGCGACCGACTTGAGCGTTACCGCGAGTGCCAGCACCACCGCTCCGATCGTGACCCCGCGCCACCCCGACAGAAGTCCTTCGATCACGGCGTGAAGCCGCATCCCCTTGACGAGCGCCACCGCCACGCCCACCAGAACAGCCAACACGAACGCCTCGGCGATCGGTAACGACAGCCCCGACGACTCTCGCTGGCCGAGCACGAAGTAGCTGATCGCAAACGGGCCGATCGCAATGCCGAGCAGTGTCCCGATCGGCGCGAAAAAATCGATCAATCCGGGTTTGTAGTCGTACGGCGGATCGATGCGCGTGAGATCGTCGGCGGCCATCGGCGTCGCGCCGGGCCGATCGAGCGCCCCGGTCTCGCGCGCGCGCTGGCGCGCGGCGCCCATTCGCCGCCCGGTAAGACGGCCCATCTTGTCACCCGCGAACAGCAGGGTGAACAGGATCGCGAACATCGCGTAGAAGTTGAACGGCAAAGCGCGGAAGAAGAACCCGATCGCATCGGACTGCGTGGCCAGCACCGGTACGCTGCCGGCGACCAGCCCACCGACATAGATCGGCCACACGTTGAACGGAATCAGCGTCGCCGCCGGCGATGCCGTCGAATCAACGATGTAAGCCAGCTCTTCGTGGGCCACCCGGTGCCGGTCAGAGACCGGGCGCACGGTCGTCCCGGTCAACACCGTGCTGATCGTGCCACCCTGGTGAAAGACGAGCCCCATGACCCAGGCGAAGAGCTTGGCCGACCTCGGTCCGGTCGCGACCCGCTTGCCAGCCCATTCGGCGAACCGCTGGGCACCGCCGGTCTTGGTCCACAGACCGATCAACCCGCCCAACGACCACAGATATACCAGCAGGATGAGGGCGTAGTTCTCCGATCCGACGGATGGGATGAGGAACGTTTGGACGATGTTGAGCTCGCCACTGATGACGCCGCCCAGCACGATGCCGACAAACAAGGCCGTGATGACCTCGCGCAACGCGAAGGCGAGCACCAGCGTGACCAGCGGGGGGACAACCGACCACGCGCCGTAGTGCACACCGTTGGTGGGAAACCGGCCGGCGAGAGTGAAACCGATCGCTACAAGCGCGACCCCGAGCACAAGGACGCGCCACCGAAACCCACGGCCAGACCGTGTGCCCGTCACCGCGGGAGCGTCAATCGACTGTCGCTTGACGTAGTGCGCGCGTACGCGCCGCCGGGTCGTCGCCGCCGTAGACGCCCGAGCCGCTGACGAGCACGTCAGCTCCCGCGCTCACGACCTCAGCCGCGTTGTCGGCGGTGATGCCGCCATCGACCTCGAGCCACGGGCGGCTGCCCTCGGGCAAGCCATCGACCCGCTGGCGGGCGCTCCGCAGCCGGTCCAACGACTCGGGGATGAACCGCTGTCCCGACCAACCGGGATTGACGCTCATGACGAGCAACAAGTCGAACGCTCCCCACACCGCGTCGATCGCGCTCAGCGGCGTACCCGGGTTGATCGCCACACCAGCCTTTACACCCAGCTCGCGCACGCGTTGAAGCTGGCGGTGGAGGTGGGTCGTGGCTTCGACGTGAACGGTCAAGATGTCGGCCCCGGCATCGACGTACTCGTCGAAGTACTGCTCCGGTCGTTCGACCATGAGGTGAACGTCGATCGGGACGTCGACCGCCCGTTCGGCGGTCTTTATCATCGCCGCGCCGAACGTCAGGTTGGGGACGAAGTGGCCGTCCATGACATCGACGTGGATCCAATCGGCTCCGCCCTCGACGACCGCGACGATCTCGTCCGCCAACCGATCAAAGTCCGCCGCCAAGACAGACGGTGCGATAATGATCTCGCTCACGGAGCCACCCGGCCGAGCTCGAGTCGCGCCGCCGAGCCGGTGTGGACGTGCTGGCCCGGCCGCGGCTGTTGACCGGTGACGACGGTCGGTCCCGCGACATCCTGCTGGTCGGGGCTGCTCGCGCCTACCTGGCCGACCGTGATCCCGTAGGCGAGCAGCGTGTCGCGAGCCGCTCTCAACGGCAGACCGCGGACATCGGGCATCTCGACCAGCGTGCCACCCTGGCTGATGACCATTGTGACCTCCACCCCAGGCTCGATTTCGGTACCCGCCGGTGGCACCGTCTCGACGATCGTCCCCCACGGGTGCAGCTCGCTCGGTTGTTGTCGAGACGGTGTTACCGCGAGACCGAGTCGGGACAAGATCTCCTCCCCCAAGTCAGGCTCGAGGCCGGCCAGATCGGGCAGCGCGGTTGGCAAGGTGCCGCGACTGACGAGCACCCACACCGTATCACCCCGGGGACGATAGAAACCCGGCGGCGGCAGCTGGTAGATCACCCGACCCGCTTCGACATCGTCGCTTCGACGCTCGCCACCCACGGTGACCTCGTAGCCCTCGTTCTCGGCTTTGTCGCGTGCCCGCTCGACCTCCATGTGACCCAGGTTGGGCACCCGGTTGATGCGACCCTGAGCCAGAGTGTCAGGCAAGAAGAAGATTTGCGCCGCGATGTAACCGGCCAAGAGCGCGCCGATCGCGGTCGCCACGACCGCCAGTGGGATCTGCCAGGTTGCGGTCCCGACGCGAGCTGGGTGCGCGCTCACGCCGCCTCGCGCACCAGTCGAGCCACGAAGAAGCCATCCAGATCACCACTCCAGGGTCTAGTCATCAGATAGTCACCGTCGCGATGGTGAGCCGGCACAGCCCCACCCACCGGAACGCTCCGGAACTCTTGGCGATCGGAGAGAAACGCGGTTACCACTCGATCGTTCTCCTCGGGTTCGAGCGAGCAGGTAGCGTAAACGAGCGTGCCGCCCGGCGCGACTCGATCGGCGAGCTGTGCCAAGAGCTCGCGTTGAAACGTCGCGAACGTCGCCACGTCTTCGGGCAAGCGCCGCCATCGCGCGTCGACCCGCCGACGCAACACACCGGTACCACTGCACGGCACGTCGGCGAGCACCAGCGAAAACTGCGCCGCGGTCGGCACCAAGCGCGCGTCCGCGGCCACGAGCCACGGCTCGGTCAGCCTTAGACGGTGAACGTTTTCACGAACCCGCCGCAACCTCGCGACATCGATGTCGATCGCCAACGCGCGGAGCGCCGGCGCTTTGGCCAACAGCCCGCACAACTTGGTCCCGGGCGCGGCGCACGCGTCGAGCATGTGGTCTTCGGGCCCAGCATCGACGATATCCGTGACCCACTGTGAACCCGCGTCCTGAATCCAGAACCACCCATCGACCCAGCCCGGCAATGCCGGCGGCGGCGTGCCGCGACCGACGACTACGGCGTCCGGCTTGTCGGGGTGCGGTCGGGCCTCGATGCCGGCCTCGATCAACCGCTCGAGGACCCGGCCGGTCGTGGCCACCTGCACGTTTACCGCCAAGTGCAGGTTCGGTGGCCGATTGTTGCTCTCGAGCAGCGCCTCCGCCGTCTCCACACCGTACGCTTCGACCCACCGAGCCACCATCCATTTGGGGTGACTGTGTTTGATCGCCAAATGAAAGACTCGGTCGTCCGGGTCCGGCAACGGCAAGTCCTGACGTTGCCGATCGACGTTTCTAAGAACCGCGTTGACCAGGCCCGATGCCCATCGCGCCCCACCGTTCGGGAGCGCATGGTTCACCAGCTCGACGCTTTCGTCGACCGCCGACCAGACCGGCACGCGATCCAGAAACACGATCTGGTAAGCTCCCAACTCCAGAATCGAGACGATGTCCGGCGGGAGCGTGTCGATCCCGCGCTTTAGCAACGCATCCAGCTGGTAGTCGAGCCGGTCGCGCCATCGGATCGCGCCGTACGCCAGCTCCATCGTAAACGCGCGCTGACGATCGTCAAGCCCGGCAGCGCGTCGCTCGAAGCTCTCGTCTGCGCGTGTCCCGTTTCGCACATCGCGTAGGATCTCGAGCGCCCGGCGCCGCTCAACGCTGGGGCGCGCACCCATTCAGTCGCCGACCCGGCCCTCCGTCGGACTCGACGCGCTGGCCCACTGGCGTCGGGGCATCCGACCGGCCTCGAATGCCAACCGTCCGGCCTCGACCGCGTGCCGCATCGCGGTGGCCATCAACACCGGATCGTCGGCCTTGGCGATCGCCGTGTTCATGAGGATTCCCTCGACGCCGAGCTCCATCGCGACCGCCGCGTCCGAGGCCGTCCCGACACCGGCATCAACGATGACAGGCACCGAAACCGCATCCAGAATGAACTGGATGTTGAGCGGATTGGTCACCCCGAGACCGGAACCGATCGGCGAGGCGAGCGGCATGACCGCCGCCGCGCCCGCTTCCTCGAGACGCCGCGCGATCACAACGTCATCGTTTGTATACGGCAACACGGTGAACCCCTCTTCGACGAGGGCTCGA
>JBDHED010000171.1:0-4547 GCA_039591175.1 Gemmatimonadota bacterium
GGTCGGGGGTTCGGGATAGAAGGCCCGGGCGATGAGCGCATAGGACTTGTAAGGGGTCTCGCTGAGCAGCAAGGCCATCCCCTCCGGTGCGCGCTCGACCAGTTCGGGGGCGATCACGCAAGCGCCGGCGCGACTGGATGCAAAGAGATCGCGATAGAGAACGTTGTCGAGGAAGCTGATGTCGTCGGGTCCCGCACTGTCGAGCGCGGCCACGTCCTTCACCAGCTTTGCGGGATCCGCGTCGGCGGCCAGCTTCGCCGCGGCGAGCTTGGCGAGAGTCGCGAGATTGAAAGGTCCATGAGGCGTGAAGAATCGGGGATCGGCCATCACTGCTGTGCTGGCAGCTGCACGGGCACCTTTGTCAGTTTCTGGTCCAGCTTCTCGAGAACCTTGGGCGTCAGGTCCATCGCCTTCATGCCGTAGAGGACCTGCGATTTGTCGAGCACCAGGGTGAAACCGTGCTGCTCCCGAATCTCGCTCAAGATCGTCAGTATGGCGCGCTCGATCTCGTTCATCGATCTAGCGACCGACTGGTCGACGAGCCGCGTCGTGTCCTGAACGTATTTCTGCATCGCCGCCACTTTCTGGCCGAAAACGCGTTGCTTGTCGGCGAAGGCCTCGGGGGCGAGGATGGTTCTTTGACGCCGCAATTCCTCCTCTTCCGCGCGCAGCGCATTCTGCCGCTGATCGATGTCGGCTTGGTATTTGGTGCGGAGCTGCTCGACCTGCTGCGCGATATCCTTGCCCGCCGCCGACTCCCTCACCAACAGTTGCGTGTCGACCACCGCGATCACGGTGGGCTGCATCTGCTGGGCGGTTCCCGCGCCCCAAGCCGCGATAGTGGAGAACACGGTGACGGACACCGCGAGCAAGGTGTAAATGAGCCTTGAATTAGTCATCTAGAATCTGGTCCCGAAATTCAAGCGGATGAGTTCTTCTTCGTCCTCCTCCTCCTGGACCAAGGCAATGCCAAGATCGACCGCCACCGGCCCAAAGGGAGAAGCCCAGGTCACGCCGACGCCGGCGGAAACCCGCAACGATCCGGTGTCCAATATCCCTGGGCCGCTTTCGTCGGACTCGGTCAGGGTGCCGAAGTCGGTGAAGACGCGGCCCAATATACCAAGCTCCTCGGGTAAACCCAGCGGGAAACTTTGTTCCAATGTGCCGACGGCAAAAATGATGCCGCCCAGGGCGTCGCCGGTGATCGCGTCGCGCGGTCCCACGCCGCCATTGGCGAATCCGCGGAAGTTATTGCCGCCCAGGAAGAAGCGGTTGGTGATGCGAATGTCTTCGCCAAGGCCCATGATGACGCCGGCCTCACCGCCAATCTTGCTGACCCAGCCCTCGGCGATCGGGAAGTAGTGATCGTAGTCGAACCTGGTCCGCAGGAAGTGGAGGTTGCCACCCAGACCGGCGATTTCCTGGCGCACGCGCCCGAAAAAGCCGGAAGTGGGTTGCAACCGATCGTCGAGCCGGTCGATCGCCGCCACATACCCGATCGCCGACGTCGTCGTGCTCCCCGCTTGAGCCTGGATGAACCGTGACGCGCCCGCGTCGACATCCCGGACCTCGTCGCTCCGCAGCTCGTAGTTGAAGCCCAAGGTCACCACTTCGGTTAGCGGGAACGCGGTTCGCAGCTTGAAGCCAATGGAGCGTTGATTGAAGCCGGCGAAATCCGAGAAGTCGGACCGCGTCAAGAAGGTGTCGAATCCTGCGCTCAGCTGGCGATCGAGGAAATAGGGCTCGGTAAAGGAAATGTCGAATGATTGGCGGCGCGAGGCTATCCCCAGCGCTGCCCGCAGGTCTTGGCCGCGACCCAAGAGATTTCGCTCGCGGATGCTGATGTCACCGATCAACAAGTCGACCGTCGAAAAACCGACACCGAAGGAAAGTTCGCCGGTAGGCCTCTCCTCGACTGTTACGTCGATCTCAGCCTGGTCCGGGAATCTTCCCTCCCTGCGGGTGACCTCCACCTCCTCGAAAAAGCCCAGCGCCTTGATGCGCTCCTTCGAGCGCTGCATCCGCGCGGCGTTGAATGCATCGCCCTCGGAGATAGCCATTTCGCGTCGTATCACCTTGTCGATGGTTCGCAGGTTGCCGATGACATTGATGCGCTCGACGTAGACATTTGGCCCCTGGTTGATGGCGAAGGTGACGTCGATGGTGCGCACATCGCGATTGCGCTTCGTCCGCGGGCGAATGTCGACGAAGGCATGCCCCAGGCGTCCGACCTCGATGGTCAAGGTCTCGATGACATCGTCGACGAGCTCCGCGTTATAGACCTCGCCCGTTTCGGCCTCGACCACGTCCCGCAAGGGCTCGACGTCGAGCCCCTTCAGCTCGGTCGTGAGGTCGATTTCGCCGAACCGGTATTGCTCGCCCTCCTCGACCGAGAAGGTGACGAAGAAGTCGCTACGGTCGGGGGTCAGCTCGGCAACGGCCGAGACCACGCGAAAATCCGCATAGCCGCGCTCGAGGTAGAAGCGGCGCAAGAGCTCGCGATCGAAGGTCAGACGGTCGGGGTCGTACGTGTCGTCCGCGGCAAAGAATCGATACCAGACCTCCTCGCGGCTCGAGATCGCCCCGCGCAGCTGACCGTCGGTATATCGCTGGTTGCCGACGAAGTTGATCTTGCGGATGCCGGTAACCTCGCCTTCGTTGATCTCGAAGACCAGATCGACCCGGTTCGACGGCTGCTGAATGACCTTGGGCTCAATCGTCGCGGCGAAGCGACCGCTTCGTTGGTAGAGCTGGACCAGCCGCTGGACATCGGCCTGCACGCGCGAGCGCGTGTAGACCACGCGCGGCCTCAACTGCACCTCCGCCCGCAGATCCTCGTCGAGAAGCTTTCGGTTTCCCTCGAAGGCGAGCTGATTGATCACTGGGTTCTCGACCACCCGCACGACGACGGCGTTGCCCTCGCGCCGGATGGTGACGTCCGCGAACAGGCCGGTTGAGTACAGCGACTTGAGCGAGCGATCGATGCGGCCCGCCTCGAAACGGTCGCCGACGCCTATCAGCATATAGGACCGAACCGTGTCCGCCTCGATACGCTGGTTGCCGACGACCTGCACGTTCGTCACGAGGTCCGACGAGGTTTGCGCCTGCGCGCCCCCGAAGGCCATGGCGGCGCACGCTACAAGCAAGGCGACACGCAAGATCCTGATTACCGCGGACACCGAAAACTCCGACGCACCATCAGATTACGAGAACAGACCGCTCACGAACTCAAAGAACTGGAGCTGAACGAGGTCGTTCCAGGTAGCGAAAATCATGAGCATCAGAACAAGGGCAAGGCCGATTCGGAAACTGAAGTCCTGAACACGTTCGGTCACCGGCCTGCCGCGCACCCATTCGACGGCGCAGAACATCAGATGTCCCCCGTCAAGCACCGGAATGGGGAAGAGATTTATCAAACCCAGATTGATCGACAGCATGATCGCGAACCAGATCGCCGCCACCAGCGCGATCTCGCCGATCTTGCAGGACATCTGGGCGATACGCACGGGACCGCCGAGCTCGCTGGCCGGGCGCGAGCCGACGATCATCTCGCCAAGCGCGCTGGCCGTGATTCCGACGATGCTGCCGATTTGCTCGACCGCCTGCCAAGAAGCGTTTAAGGGGTCGAGGCGGCGATACTCGGCGCCCTCGCGACCGACCCCCAATTTGCCCCGCACTTGCGGATTCCCGAATATATCCTCTTCCTCGACAATTTTCGGCGTCACCGGCAGCACGAGCTCTTCGCCATCACGGATGACGGCGATGTCGAGCGTCTCGCCTCCGCTCAGGCTGATCAGGGCGACAAGCTCTTCAAAGCGCTCGATCTCGGTGTCGCCGACGCGCACGATCAGGTCGCCCGGTTGGAAGCCCGCCTCTTCGGCGGCACTGCCCTCGACGACGATCGATATCTGGGCCGGCGAGTAAGGCTGGCCCACGGTCATGAACAGCCCGACCAGCAGGACGAAGGCGAGCACGAAGTTGGCGAAGGGGCCGGCGGCAACGACGGCGGCGCGTTGACCGACCCGCTTGGAGTGGAAGGCCACCTCCCGATCCGCCGGCGACATCTGCGCCAGGGTTTCCTCGACGGTGGCGCCCTCGGCCGCCTCGCCGAAGAACTTTACGTAGCCGCCGATGGGAATCAGGCTGAACTTCCAGCGGGTGCCGTGGGAATCGTTACGGCCCCAAAGCTCGGGACCGAAGCCCACGGAGAAGACCTCCACGCGCACTCCGTTTCGCCGCGCGACCCAATAGTGACCCAGTTCGTGCACAAAGACGAGCAGGGTGAGCACAATCAGGAATGTACCCGCGCAATCCCAGATCATACTCAACATGGTGCCGCCTTGATCCTTGCCAGCATGTGCCGTCAGCCGCCCGCGACCAGCTCGCGGGCGACGCGGCGCGCGTCGGCGTCCACTTCGTGAACGTCGTCGAGGGAACTGACCGGCGCCGCCGGTACGACTTCGAGCGTGCGCTCGACGATGCGCGCGATGTCGAGAAAGCCGGTGCGCTTGTCGAGAAACCCGAATACCGCTTCCTCGTTTGCGGCG
>JBDHED010000172.1:0-11199 GCA_039591175.1 Gemmatimonadota bacterium
AGCGCAGTGCCTCGATAGGATCGAGCGAGGCGGCCTTGTGGGCCGGGAAGATCCCGAAGAAGATTCCGATCACCGCGCTGAAGCCCACTCCGACAAAGAACGACCACAGCGGAATGGCAACCGGAAAATCGATCAGTTTGGCCACTCCCGCGCCGAGCGCGCTGCCGATCGCGACGCCAAAGACACCGCCGATGCCGGTGAGCACCGCGGCTTCGATCAGGAATTGCCACATGATATCGCGTCGGCGGGCGCCGAGGGCCTTTCGAACGCCGATCTCGCGGGTTCGCTCGGTAACGCTGACGAGCATGATGTTCATGACCCCGATCCCCCCGACCATCAAACCGATCGAGCTGATGACGATCATGGCCAGAAACACGGACCCTGTGATCTGATCCCAAAGCTCCAAGAAGTTCGACTGCGTGACGATGTCGAAATCGTTTTCTTCGCCAGGCCGCAGCTTGTGTCGTGCGCGAAGTAGAAACGTGACGTCGTCTCGTGCGCGATCGAGGCCGGCCTGGGTCGTCGGCACAATCGTCAGCATGATATCCATAACCGGGCTCGTGTCGAAGTCCCGGTGGAGCGAGGTGTAAGGTATGATGACCCGGTTGTCCTTGGTCTGACCCGAGATCAACATCACCTCTTCTTCGAACACTCCGACAACCGTGTATGGCAAACCACCGATGCGGAGCGATTTTCCGACCGGGTCGACGTGCGGGAAGAGCACGTCCGTGATCCCCTTCCCCAAAACGACGACTCGGTTACGGTTGGCGACCTCGCTGGCGGTGAAAAAACGCCCGCTCTCGACTTCGGCTGCGTTGATCGCAGCGTACCGCTCTGTAGTCCCCAGTAGATCTTGGGTTGTCTTATTTGCGCGATAGGAGATCTGGCGGCTGACCGGGAACACCGTCCCGAGCATGATATCCGTGTTTTGGACCGTCGAGAGTCGACCGATCGCGGCTTGGTCACCCTCTGTGATTTCCGGTCTGCGCTCGAGTCGTATGAGCTCGCGTTCACCGGCGATGATCCGACCGGCCCACTTTCGCAGGAACATGTGGTCGGCACCGATATCGCGTATCTCGCCGACGATCTCGCTATCCAGCCCGCGGACGAGTGAGGTCATGCCGACGATCGCCGTGACGCCGATGACGATGCCGACAATCGTCAGCGCCGAACGGAGCCGATGCGACCACAGCGTCGCGAAGGCCATCCGCGCGCTCTCGACGAACTGGCTCGTGGCGGCTTTGCTGGGGAGATCTGGCCGCATCGGTCTATTCGTATCGCAGGGCGACGATCGGGTCGAGCCGCGCCGCTTTGGCTGCGGGGTAGATGCCAAAAACTATCCCGACGATCGATGCCAGGCCGATCCCCAGTGCGATCGACCACCAAGTCAGGGAGTAGGGAAGCGGTGTGACCTTCGAAATCGTGACCGCGATGGCGAACCCGAGCCCGACACCGATAATCCCGCCCAGCGCAGAGAGGATTACCGCTTCAACCAAAAACTGGCGCAATACGTCGCGTCGTCGGGCACCGAGCGCCTTGCGAATACCGATCTCGCGCGTGCGCTCAGTGACGGCAACAAGCATGATGTTCATGACCACGATTCCGCCAACCAGCAGAGAAATCGCCACCAGGCCGACGAGTGCCGAATAGACTCCGGCGGTCACCTTATCGTAGAGCTCGAGAAACTCTTGGGTCGTGATGAACCCAAAGTCGTCGGGTTGGGCTGGGCGTAGTCGATGCCGCACCCGCATCAGCATCCGGGTCTCATCGATTGCGGCCTGAACGTTGTCGGGGTCGGCGGCCTTGATCGAGATGCTGACGCTGGCTCGTCGGTCGTAGATCTTCTGCCAGCTGCTGAGCGGGATGACGACAAAGTCGTCCTGTGTAGCCCCGAAAACGGTGCCCTGGGGCTTGGCGATCCCGACCACCGTGAAATGACGGCCACGCACTCGAATCGTGTCATCGATCGGGTCACTCGTGGGGAATAGCTCCTCGGCTACTTCGTGACCGATCACGACGACCGGACGTGACCGGTCGATCTCCAGCGGTGCCAGATGTCGGCCACGCTCGATTTCGAACGTCGACAGGAACGGGAACTCCGTGCCCACCCCGCGGATCATCATGTCATCGACCGAGCGATTGCCGCCCCAAACCTTGTCCCGACGGTACACATCGGCGGCGACGTACAAGAGGTTCTCGCCCTGCTCGCTCAATGCCAGGGCGTCCTCGTTGGTCAGCTCGGGCCGCCGCTGGGCCTCGATGATCGAACGCCAATCGAAGACGTCGCTGGTGCCCATCCGATCGAGAGTGAACACATCCGCACCGCGGCCGGTAACCAGGTCGGTGACCTTTGAGTTGAGACCGTTTATCACGGTTACGACCGCGATGATCGAGGTCACCGCGACGATGATCCCGAGCAACGTCAGAAACGAACGCAGCTTGTGTGCGCGCAGTGACATGAACGCCGAAACGATGGACTCCCATCCGTTCATGGGAGTAAGACTAAATAGCAGGTGGCGCCCAGCCAACCATGGCCTCTACGTTGACCGCAATGTTGCTTGGAGCACACATGTCAACGGTAGGGGGTCTTCATACTGCATTCGATCGTGGAGACGCGCTCGGCTGCACAGTGATCCAGATCTTCACGTCGAGTCCTAGGCAGTGGCGTGGGCGCGAGCTCTCGGACGCCGACGTCGAACGGTTTCTTTCAGCGTGGTCGGATTCCGAGTGTGAGGTTTGTCTGGCTCACGACATCTACCTGACGCGTCTCGGAACTCGCGACAAGACGATTCTGGAAAAGTCACGCCGGGCGTTTGCCAATGAGCTCGAGACGTGTCAGCGGCTCGGTTTGCAGTTTCTGGTCATGCATCCCGTAGGAGACAATGATCCCGACGAGCACGCGGTGCTCGATCGGGTCGCTGACTCACTCAATGAGATATTCGACCGCGTCGAGGGTGACACTACACAAGTGCTGCTCGAGACAACCGCGGGTCAGGGGGCGAACGTTGGCTACCGGTTCGAGCAGCTAGCGCGAATCGTCGAAGGAGTCGAGAACGTCTCCCGGCTGGGGATCTGTCTCGATACATGCCACGTGTTCGCAGCCGGCTACGACATCTCGACGGCCGCAGGGTGCAAAAAGACGCTGGCCGAGTTCGATGCAATCCTCGGTTTGGAGAGCTTGCGCGTTTTGCATCTCAACGATTCGGTCAAGCCTTTGGGAAGCCGGGTCGACCGGCACGCCCACATCGGCGAGGGGGAGATCGGAGAGACGGGCTTCAAGACATTCATGCGAGATCGTCGTTTAGCGTCCGTAGCCAAGGTGATCGAAACGCCCAAAGACGATGTCATGGACGAGCGTAACCTGACCCGTCTGAGACAGCTGGCAAGCAGCCGTTGAGCCCCAAGATCGGTCGCAGATGGTTGCTGGTTTTAGTGGCGGTTGTTGTCGGCCTGTCGCTTCGGTTGTGGTGGTCCGATCAGAATGCGCCGTCCGGTGTCGAGGCGGTTGGGTCCGGTTCCGGAGAGGGGACGGGGGCATCGGTTGTCGTGAGTCCGACGCCGGGCTGGGGCTTGCTGTCCGAAGACGATCGGCGTCGCGCCAACACACCGCTTTCGGATGGTGCTCGGGCCTGGCTCGAGACCGAGCGCGCAGTCATTCTTCGGGTCGCCGACCTGTTCGACATCTCACCGGTGGCGTTGGGAGGCATCGTCGCGGCCGAGAAGACGTTGCTGGTGGGTCGTGTTGACGCGATTGGGGAGGAGCTCTTTGGGGCCATCTTCGGGTCGCTGCGCGAACAGGACCTCGAGCGATGGGTCGGCGATCAAGAGGCTGCCTTTCAGCGCGGCGAGATGGACGGCCGGCGGGGTGGTGTGGTGCGTAACCCGTATCTTTGGACCCTGGGCCCAGCCCAAGTTTCATTTCGGCTGGCTGTCCAGTACGAACCGGCGATCGCCAGACTACTCGATCGACCTCAACGCGGAGCCAAGGACGTCCTAGAGGCAGTCACCTCTACGCCGGGTAACCTCGAGTACGCAGCCGCTCTCTTGGCCGAGGCGCAGCGCGCTTACGGTGATGCGGGAATGGACATTTCGAACAGCCCGGGCTTGCTGGCGACGCTCTACCACCTGGGTGCCCCTACCGTTCGTGCTCGTCGGTTGGCCAGCGAGAATGCTGCTCGACGGGCGCGCGATGAGCCTTTGGTCGAGCCCCACGTCAACTACTACGGCGCATTCGTCAGTCGGCACGCCGCTGAGATCGCAGAGATTCTCGAGGATTAGGTCGAGCTTAGGGCCCCGCCGACGCGGTGGATGGGGTGGCGGGCGCAAGCTCTCCCGGTCGAACGAACTTGAGGAGCATCCGGTCGGTCAAGTGACGCCGACCCTCCCAGAACTCGGTATGGTCATCGGATGGGTTGCGGAGGATCGTACTGTTTGAGATGAACTGGAATCCCGCTGACTGGAGTTCGTCGATCACGGTCTGCTCGCCCGCCGTCAGCCTTGAGTGCCCGCAGCAGGTGGCCTAGCGCAACCCCGGGATCGGCGATCAGGTGAAAGCCCCGCACGATGAGCACTGCGTCGAGAGCCCCGTCGGGAAGCTGGCTGAGCGAGTCGACTAGCATGATGTTGCTGGCTTGGGCCAGGTCACCGCGGTCCAATCGCGCCGCCAAGGCGGGCCGGTACCCCTCGGCGAACACTTGACCGGTCGGCCCAACTCGCTCCCTCAACAGGTAGGTGTAGTAGCCACTGCCGGCGAGGATGTCGGCCACCACGTCGCCCCTGCTGATTCCCATGAAGTCCATGACTTCTTGAGGCTTGGAACCAGCGTCGCGGGCCAGCTCGTCAACGCGGCTCGGGATCTCGTCGTCGTGCACGTGATCGGCGGCCGACGAGTCAGACATCGCAGCGGAGTCTGGATCGGCGGTGGTATCTTCGATTGGCGCGCTGCCTTGGCATGCGCCAATCAGGGTGGCGAAACACAGCCCGATCGGGAGATAGCGGTGACCAAGCATGAAAACAACGTAACACACCTGGCGGCGGGGGCCACGCGCGCGTGACGGTCGAGCCGATCGAGGTCACCACCCCGCGCCGGATCGCTGCCAAGTTTCTGGGGGGGTTCGTTCCCGCGGTGGCCTACCACTTCGGCGTGCTCGAGGTCCTCCAGGAGCGCGGGTTCGTGCTGCGGTCGGGGTTTCGTCGACCGGACGAGCCGCGCCAGACGGGCCCGCCGGGGTTCGACTTGGTGGTCGGCTCCTCGGCCGGGGCCTTCTTCGTGGTTGCCGCCTGCGCTGGCGCGACTCGCGACGACCTGGTCGGCGCGATCAAAACCGGGGAGGCTCGCTTCGACCCGTTTGACGCCAGGTACCTGGGGCAGGGGGACGGGTTGCTGCACAAGACTTTGGAATGGGCGCGTGAGGGGCCACGACCCTCGTGGAGGAATCGCCGCACGTGGAGAGCGTGGGCCGCCGAGTCGACGCTGAACACCCTGTTTCCGCTGTGGAAGCTGGACTCGATAGAGCGCTACTTGGGGCAAGGGATCCTCGGCGGTCGATCGTGGAAGGATCTGCGTTCGGAGAC
Source organism: Gemmatimonadota bacterium (assembly GCA_039591175.1). Lineage (GTDB taxonomy): Bacteria > Gemmatimonadota > Gemmatimonadetes > JACCXV01 > JAHWKZ01 > CAMYLR01. Next base: position 5,575 of record JBDHED010000172.1, read on the forward strand.
GGCGATTCTGGGGGTCGACTTAAACCATCCGGTGACGTTTGTCAGCGGTGAACGCGAGTCACCGATCCTGCAACTGTTCCGCGACGAGCCGGTGGGATCCGAGGCGATTCATCGCATCCTGGGCTCCGAAGGTCACAAGATCGTTGATGAGTTTGTGACCGCCGGCGTCTCGCGGGACCACCCCGTTCTCGCACCGCTCGTCGCTCAGCCTTGGCGACGTCTGACCAGCATCTCGATTCGCGGCGTGCCGATGGCGACCGCAGCGGTTGGATCAATGGCTACGTTCCCTTTCTACGCGCCGATACGGTTCGTCGACGAAGCGGGGAAACCCTATCGGCTCGGTCACTATCGGGTAGTGGTCGAGGATGGCGAGGACCGAAACCCTTTTACCACCGACGTGGCCGAGGATTCGGGTGCCGATTTGGTCATCATCTCCTCCATTAGCGCTCCGTACAAGTACCTCCACGGCCTGGGCTCGCTTTCGGAGCGCGGATACGGCGACATGCATTATCAGAAGTCGGCGCACAGCCGGGACTCGAAGCAAGAGAACGTTATCCGGATGCACCGCGATTTTCGACGACTGTACGAAACCGCCCGTGAGCTGCTGGAAAGATCCGGATGCAGTCCGGATGCCCTCGATCAGCTACGCGCGGCGTTTCACGAGGTCGCACGGATCGATAACATGCGGATCCGAATCACACCGGATCCTGACGTAGCGGCCGAGAATCACATTCTGCGGACCCTCGATCCGCTGGAGTTCAGTCCCCCGGCCGTCCATCGCGCTTTCACGCTGGGTCGGATGGTCGCGAAACGGGTTCTCAAGCGGTATCGGTTCGAGTTTCTCGACTGAACCGCGGTACGATATGGTTGTCGCCCCGGACGACCGATAGATTTCCCGCGTGGCGCTCAAGGTCAACGAGATCTTCTATTCCATTCAGGGTGAATCGACCCACGCCGGCCGGCCCTGTGTATTCGTGCGCCTCACCTACTGCAATCTTCGCTGCACCTACTGCGATACCGAGTACGCCTTTTACCGCGGATCGGAACGGTCGATCGACGAGATCCTCGAAGAAGTCGGTGCCTATCGTTGCCGGTTGGTGGAGGTAACCGGCGGCGAGCCGCTGATCCAGCGCGAGACGACGCAGCTCCTAGAGCGATTGCTGGAAGAAGGCTACGAGGTATTGCTTGAGACGAGTGGGGCGTGGCCGATTGAGCACGTTCCGAGTGGGCCCGCGGCGTGATCGGCGAGCACGACTTGACCGCGCGCCATTCAGTCCTGTTGTCGCCGTCGCATGGCGAGCTCGATCCACGTTTGCTTTCCGAATGGGTGCTCACCGACGGCTTGCCAGTGCGCGTTCAATTGCAGATCCACAAGTTCATCTGGTCGCCGTCGGCACGGGGGGTCTAGCGTGACCCGCGCGGCCGCGCTCCCGCCGCGCGAGAAGGCTCGCCAGGAGGAGGCCGAGCGGCTCGACGCCGAGATCCTGCATGCGATTGGAAGCGGTTGGTTGGACCCGATCGACGCGTCTGGGTTCGATCAGTTGGCCCGGGATGTCTTCGCGCATCAGTTTCGCTTCAATCCGGTCTACCGTCAGTTCTGTGCGCTGCGCGGTGTCAGTGCTCCGCGTGACGTCGCTGATTGGAAGCAGATTCCACCGGTGCCAACTGGGGCGTTCAAGGTCGGACGATGGGCGACTTTTCCCGAACAGCGCGAGGCGGCCGCTTTCCGCACCTCCGGGACCGTCCAGGGAACGCCCGGGGTGCACCGGTTCGACACCTTGGCCCTGTACAACGCAGCGATCATTTCTTCCGCACGGCGCTTTCTGTTTCCCGATCGGGAACGAATTCGGTGTCTGTTTCTCTCGCCTTCGCCGGCCGAAGTCCCCGATTCGTCGCTGGTCCACATGTTCGCGGTCTACCGAGAGGTGTTTGGCGATCTGGGGAGCGCTTTCCTCTTGTCAGGATCGCCGTCGGGGGGCTTGCGGTTGGAGGAGCTGATCGGTGCGCTCGACGACGCCGAGCAGAAAGGCGAGCCGGTCTTGATGGCTGGTGCCGCCCTAGCGTTTCACAACGCGTTGGCGGCGCTCGGATCACACCGACGCCAGCTACCTGTGGGCAGCCGTACGATGGTTACCGGTGGGTTCAAAGGTGCGCTCCGGGAAACCGATCCCGACGCGATCGGGAGCGCGATCGCAGCCCGACTCGGTGTGCCCACGGACTACCAGGTAGAAGAGTACGGGATGACCGAGTTGTCGACTCAGTATTACGACGAGCAGTTGCGAACGGCGGTTGTCGAGGATCGCGATCGTTCTCGAGTGGGGTTCCGCGTTCCCCCGTGGGCGCGGGTGATGGTCATCGACGCTGAGACCGGAGTTGAGCTAGAGCCCGGCGGGGTCGGAGCCCTGGTGCACTTCGATCTCGCTAACCGCGCCAGTGCGGTTGCCGTTCAGACAAGCGACGTCGGTGAGCGCACCCCCGATGGAGGCGTCCTGCTGCACGGACGCGAGCCGAGTGCCGAGGCTCGTGGGTGCTCGCTGGCGGCTGAGCTGTGGCTCGAGCAGCGGTGAGGAGCGCTACCGACGATCGAGTCGCCGGTCTCATTGCCGCTGGTCAGCGGCTCAAGACGCGGTCGGCAAGCGAAATCATAGGCCGCTTGGCAGACGTTTGTGCCAAATGGCGCGACGATGGTTGGTCAACGCGGCGCGCGGCAACCGAAGCTCTGGCGACGCGCTACCGGGTGCCGAGATCATCCATCGTCGAGGTACTGGAGGCTGCGTTCAGCAGCTGGACCCGTGACTCGCTCGAAGGTTGGGTGACTGGGGAGCTAGGGGCTTTGGGGGTGTTGGACGAGTTCGTGGCCAACGGTTCCAGCTCGCGGCTCGCAGTCGGGCCAGAGTTGGTGGTAGCGGTAGCGGCGCATGGGGTCCCAACCACTCCGATTACCGATATCATGTCAGCCCTATTGGTCAAGGCGCCGGTGTGGCTCAAGCCGGCGTCTGAGACCGATGACCTGACGGCGCGATTCGCGGCTTCTATGGCGGATGACGACCCCGAGCTCGCTGCGGCCGTCGTGGTTAGTGCCTGGCCAGATTCACCCGCAGGTCGTGAGTCCGTGCTCGGGGCGGCTACCACGGTGATCGCGACCGGTCGCGCGGACACGGTGCGGCGATTGCGATCGAGCGTCAGCCCCGCTACCAATGTGATCGTTCACGGCCCCCGGTTGTCGCTTGCGCTGATCATGCGCGAGGCGTTGACAGAGGATCGTGGTCGAGTAATCGACGCGCTGGCAGGAGATGCGGCGTTTGCGGGTCAGATGGGATGCCTCTCTCCGGTAACGGCGTTCGTCGAGGGATCCCCCGACGAATTGGCGTCGCTTGTCGAGCCGCTGCTGGGGGCTTGCGTCGACCGTTGGCCGTCCCCGCCACGACGCGAGGCGAGCACCGGCGAGCGGGCGGCGTTTGGGGAATGGCGATCGCTCATGGATGTCGAAACATCGGCTGGACTCGCCAACCAGTGGGCGGGCGATCTCGATGCTCCGTGGACGGTAGTTGCGCGTGGCCAGGCGGAGCCGCCGTCGGTGCCCCCGGTGTCGCGGTTTCTCACGTTGGTACCCGTCGACGGTGTGGATCATTCGATTCGGCTATGTGCTGAGTGCAAGGGGTTGATCGCTACCGTTGGTGTCGCGGCTCCTGACCAGCGGTTTGACAACGTCGCGCGCCGGCTGTCGATGGCCGGCGTCGAACGCATTTCGCTCCTCGGTGCGATGCAGCGGCCGCCGCTCAGCTGGCGACGAGATGGTCGATCGACGCTCGCCGACCTCGTTCGTTGGGTGGACTTGGAAGGGTAACGGCCTAGAAAAAAGCGGCCGGTCGCGATACCAACGCAACCGGCCGCTTGAGATCGAAAGAGCCTCTGCGTTACCGCTCTTCTACGCGCTGCACTTTTACAGCCTGCGGTCCCTTGGAGCTCTTACTGACTTGAAACTGTACTTCCTGACCTTCGGTCAGCGTCCGAAAACCGCTCCCGACGATATCGCTGTAGTGAACGAAAATGTCACTGCCGTCAGGACGCTCGATGAAACCGAATCCTTTTTGTGCGTCGAACCACTTGACGGAGCCCTGCTCGGCCAGGGCCTCTCCCCGTCCAAATAAGTTCTTGAGCATACGACCAACCGAGAAACTCCCATTGGAACCCATGGGGAACCTCCGAGAAACAAACGAGAAAACGGTTCAAATGAAAGTCGTAAGTGATAACTGAGCAGTCACTTGCGACTATATAGCCACCGCGCCTAGGGAGCCAGCGGCGGCGCGCGCAATATAGGGTACCGGACATAATCGGGCAAAGCGTAACGGTGGATCGTGGTTTGACCCGCGTCTATACTCCCGGCGCCCACCGAGGAGGGATTCGATGGAGCTCACCGAGCGCGAACGATCGCGATTGAGACAGTTGGTAGCCGTGGCCCGTGCGTCTGCCCCGGATGATGGTGTGCTAGCCGGGCTGGAAGCGAAGTTGGCCGCCGGCGGGGGACCGATGTTCGCGAAGTATGCCGAGCTGCTCGAGCCAGCGGCTGAGACCGACCCCGAGATTTTGGCTCGGTTGCGGGACGCCGTCGACTCCGCCTCACGGATCGGTATTCGGTACACGGCTCGCACGACGGGCGAAACGACCGAGCGTGTCGTGCGGCCATTCAACATCCACTTCTATGACGGACGTGAGTACCTGGAAGCGTACTGCGAGCTAAGGGCAGCAGATAGGGTGTTCGCGGTCGGCAACGTCGAGGCGATCCTGGATGTGGACGATAGTGAAACCGGGTCCGCCGACTCGGGATAGCCGTCAACTAGGCCCCGGGCGCCGGTCAGGCAGAACAAGCGACCGCAACCGCGCAACTCGCTCCTCAGTCGGAGGATGGGTCCTCAAAAGCCCCCGAGCACGCTTCTCGAACTCCTTAATCGGGTCAACGATATAGAGCGGCGCGGTGGCCCTATTTGCCACCTCCAGTACCTCGGGATCGCCGGCGATCTTCTCGAGGGCGCGAGCCAACGCTTCGGGATAACGAGTCATCTCGGCACCGCTGAGGTCAGCCAGCGTCTCCCGCCGACGGGAGACGGCGGCTTGTAGCAACCGCGCCGAGATCGGCGCCAGGATGGCGACCAGCAACGCGACCACGACCATGATGGCTCCAGCCCCCGTGTTACGCGCGCGCCTCGGTCCGCCGCCCCACCACATGTGACGGAGCGCCAAATCGGCCAGCAGCGCGATCGCGCCTACGCTCACTGCGACCAGCGTGGTGTATCGGATGTCGTGGTTGCGAATGTGTGACAGCTCGTGGGCGATCACGCCTTGTAGCTCATCGCGGTCGAGTTTCTGGTACAATCCGCGGGTCACCGCGATCGCCGCGTGCTGAGGGTCGCGACCAGTGGCAAACGCGTTGGGTGCCGTATCGTCGATGACGAAGATGTCGGGTCGTGGCAGGCCCGACGCCAGCGACATCTCATCGACGATGTTGATCAGCACGCGATCTCGCTCGGGATCAGCGGGCCGCGCGTCACTGGCGGCGAGTGTCATTTGAGCACCGCCGTACCAGGTGATCGTCAGGAAAACGACGGCCACGGCCCAAGCGGCGAC
>JBDHED010000173.1:0-5430 GCA_039591175.1 Gemmatimonadota bacterium
CCGGAGATGGCTGCCACAGGGGGGCTGCCGCCGATCGTTACGTCCGATCCCGGCCTGCCCGCGCTCGTCAAGGCGCTGCTCTTTTTTGGCAACATGTGCGCGTGGCCGATGCCGATCATCTCGCTCATCGCCTGGTTTCTCATCCGCGACACCAAACCCCGAACCGCCGATGATGTCTGTAAGTACACGTGGATTCCGTTTGTGATCTTTATCCTGCTGTCAGGGCTGTACGTCGAGTTTGTGCTCGGTATCAGCATGCTCGGCGAGGCGGGAGGATTCTGATGGCGCGCGAGCGCCCGCCGATCGTCCACTTTCCGCGGCCATTGAGACCGCGCGCGGCGCTCGCCATCGGCTGCCATGGGAACCCCGACCGATGCCTGACAGTGATGGGCTGGCAAATGCCGATTTGCGCTCGCTGTACCGGACTCGTCGCGGGTAACGTCGCCGGCGCGCTAGCGTTCATCACGCTCGGCTCGCCAACGGTGTTGATTGCGATCGCGTGTCTACTTCCGATGATCGCAGACGGCTCGGCTCAGGCCCTGACACAGTACCGGAGCACGCCGTTTCGTCGGCTGTCCAGCGGCCTGCTCGGCGGTTTTGGCCAGCTTACGCTGATCCTGGCGCTCATCGGTCAATTGCTTCCGAAAGGCTGAACCACCGTGGCGTGGATCGATATGATCGATGAGGACGACGCCGAGGGGGAACTGTCCGAGATCTATCGCCGGCTGTCGGGACGCGATGGCAGGGTCGACCACATCCTGAAGATCCACGGGCTCAACCCTGAGTCGTTGACCGGGCACTACGAGTTCTACAAAACGATCATGCGCGGCCGTTCGCCCTTGAGTCGCGCTCAGCGCGAGATGATCGCGGTCGTCGTATCGGCAACTAACGATTGCCACTATTGACTGCTCCATCACGGGGCGGGTCTCCGTAGGCTGACGCGCGACGACAAGCTGGTGTCTCAACTCTCACACGACTACCGACAGGCCAAGTTGAGCCCCGCCGATCGCGCGATGCTCGATTACGCGGTCAAGTTGACCCGTGAGCCGCAAGCGATGTCGCCATCCGATGTAGGAACGCTCCGGTCGGCGGGCTTTGACGACACCGCGATCCTCGACATCGTCCAGGTCACGGCCTACTTCGCGTTCGTCAACCGATTGGCCGATGGGCTCGGGGTGGAGCTCGAACCGTACTGGGGCGAAGACAAACCGTAACGAGTGCGCCCCCAAGCGCACGATGCCTCCGGCGTTCGCAAAAAAACCAGCCCCCGTTCCATGGCTTTTCACACCCACCACGCGTTTCGATAGAAACGACCACCTTGTGACCCATATGGCACGGTTGGTGCACAGGTTGTGCGTCTCCGATGGGAATCGCGCCGCTCCTCCTCATCGCGCTCCTGGCTGGCCAGGATGCCTCGACGCCAGCCAACGTGGTGGCGGTCGCCGACACAACGGATTCGGCGCAACAACTCGTCGCCGTTCTTCAGCTCAGACGTGAGAATCTGCCCCACTCCGTACGCGGTGAGATCTATCCGATAGCTCTGCTGGAAGGCGGTTCGCTGGCCGAGGCCGTGACGTTCGGTGTCCATCCGTTTACCGGTGACAACGAGTTCCAGACCGGCCGCGAGACACCGCTCACCTCGATCCGCGACTTTACGGTCTATAATCACGGTGACGCCATCGGCGCGTTCAGCGTGACGGAGATAGAGACCGCCATATACAGCTGCAGCCCAGTTCGAGTCGGCACCGGCAACCTGAGTTTGCCCGACGAGTACATCCGGTTTGGCCGATTCGATCCGCGCGTCACCTCGTTGGCTGTCTCCGGACGCGGCTTCGAGTACGAGTACACGCTCAACTACTACTTGGCACTCAGCCAACCCGTGCCGCAGGCCGAGTTCGTGTGGGACTCATTGTTCAACCCAGCGGCGACTGAACGACTCAGAGACGCGATCATGCAGATCGCCAGCGATTCGCTTGCCCACTACGAAGCCGCACTGAACCGACCGGACGCGCAGTGGGGGGAACCCCGATGGGGCTGGGCCGAGGGGTTTCGCACCTTCGACTTGGACCAGGATGGGTGGGCCGAGGCGATGGGCGTCGTCGAGGCAGTCGTCATTCCGCCGGATGATGACTCACCCGAATCAGCAGCGAAAAACGAGCCGTTCTATGCCAGCATCCTCATGTGGGTCGAGGACCAAGGTCCGGAGACGGTTCCGCGAGTGCTGTTGACCCTCAAGCAGGCCACCCCCAGCAGCAAAGCCGGCTTCGGTTACCATCTCGCGGAGGTCATCGATATCGATGGCGACGGGGTAGCCGAGCTCTTCTACCAAGTCGAAGGTTGGGAGTACCACGCCTTCGCGATCTACGCGTTTCGCGACGACACCTTACACGAGTGGTTCTCTGGCGCGGGTTACGGCTGCTAGGCCATCGACGGCGAGCCATCGCTCTCATCACCGCTTCGGACTAGACTCCCATCGCGAACCAAGAACCGAAGCTCGGGTCAGGGGTGCGGAGCGATGCGTTGGAGACAAAGCAGACGGAGCACGAACATCGAGGATCGTCGCGGTCGCCGTCCCGGCATCGCGATCGGCGGCGGGGGAGCGGGGCTCCTCCTGCTGGTACTGGCGATGGATGTGCATGGGCGGTGATCCAGCGCAGCTCTTGGACATCGTCGGGGACACTCAGATCACGCAGCCACAACCCCAGTCAACGCAACGTCCAAGCGACGAGGTCGGCGATTTCTTGTCGGCAGTGCTCGGGAGCACCGAGGATGTCTGGTCGCAGATCTTCGCCGCTTCCAGCGCGCGATACAGCCCGCCCACGCTGGTGATGTTCTCCGACATCGTTCGGTCGGGTTGCGGAACCAACTCCGCTTCGACCGGGCCGTTCTACTGCCCACTCGATCAGAAAGTGTACCTCGACACGAGCTTCTTTCAGCAGCTAGCGCAGCTCGGCGGGCCGGGCGATTTTGCCGCCGCCTACGTCATCGGACACGAGATCGGACACCACGTTCAGAACCTTGTCGGTACGTCGGACCGCGTGCGCCAGCTACAGAGTCGCAGCAATCAGGCCGATGCGAACGCGTTGTCGGTTATGCTCGAGCTTCAGGCCGATTGCTATGCTGGTGCGTGGGCGCACCACGCCAACCGCACCGCGGCGTTGCTCGAGCCGGGCGATGTCGAGGAAGGGTTGGCTGCCGCGGCAGCGATCGGTGACGACCGTCTCATGCGGCAATCCGGCCGCGCGGTGAGCCCCGAGTCGTTCACACACGGGACGAGCCAGCAGCGACAGCGATGGCTGGAAACGGGCTTGCAGACCGGCGATCTCAACGCTTGCGACACGTTCAATCGCTAAGGCAGGTCGTCTTTGTGTGTGGTCGGATTGAACCCTTCTGGCAACTCGGTCAGATCCTCGAACTCGAGCTTCTCACCCATCGCACCGGTCGGTGACTTCCGGTGTGCCTTGATCGCTTCATCGAGCGCATTCCAGCCCAGCAGCGCGCACTTGATTCGAACCGGCAGCTTGGCCACTCCCTGAAGCGCGCGCAGATCCCCCAGCTTCCGGTCATCGCCGGCCCCTTCGTCATCGCGCATCAAAGCCACGAACCGCTTCTCTAGATCGAGCGCCTCGTCGATCGAGCGACCGCTGACACCTTGGGTCATCATCGACACCGATGCTTGGCTGATTGAGCACCCCTGGCCGGTGAAGCCAACCGCCTCGATCCGGTCGCCATCGATGATCAACATGAGATCGATCTCGTCGCCACACATCGGGTTGCGCATCGATACCGTGACCGTCGGGTTCTCCAGCGCGCCTTTGTTGCGGGGCTTGCGGTAGTGCTCGAGGATGAGCTCGCGGAAGATCGATTCGAGCATCACGCTACGCGTCAGCGCGAGACTCGGGTCATACGTGGAACAGCTCCTGCGCTCGGTGCAAGCCACTCACCAACACCTCTAGATCATCCTCCGCGTTGTACAGGTAGAACGACGCCCGCGCGGTCGCCGCTACACCGAGCCTACGCATGAGCGGCTGACAACAGTGATGACCGGCCCGGATCGCGACCCCCTCGTGGTCCAAGATCGTCGCCAAATCGTGGGGGTGGATGTCGGCCAAGGTGAACGACACGACGCCGGCGCGTGCGACGTCGGGCGCAGGGCCATAAAGGGTGATCGCTTTGAACTCGTCGGCCAATCTCTCGAGCACCAGCCGCGCGATCCGCTTCTCGTGGGAGTGAATCGTCTCAAGCCCAAGCGATTGCAGGAAATCGACCGCCGCCCCCAACCCGATCGCGCCGGCGATGTTCGGCGTGCCAGCTTCGAACTTGTGCGGCACCGCCGCGTACGTGGAGCGCTCGATCCTGACCTCTTCGATCATTTCGCCACCTCCCTGATAGGGAGGCATCGACTCGAGCAGCTCGCGCCGCGCCCACAACGCCCCGATCCCCGTTGGACCGCACGCCTTGTGGCCACTGAAGGTGTAGAAGTCACAGTCGATCGCGCGCACATCGATCGGCAGCTGGGGGGCGGCCTGACGTGGCCGGTCGCAACGAGCCGCACATCGCCCTCTCCGAGCAGTATATCCAAGTGGTCGAGATCCAGACACTGATCGTCGGTGACCCGAATCGCCTTGATCTCGGCACCCGTTGCCTCGCACACCATTTGCCACGGTACCAGGTTGGAGTGGTGCTCCATTTCGCTTACCACGACGACATCGCCCGGCCCCAGGTTAGCCCCACCCCACGCCGTGCTGACGAGGTTGATCGATTCGGTCGTGGATCGCGTGAAGACGACCTCGTCGGCACGTCCAGCGCCCAGGAAGCGGGCTACCTTGCCGCGTGCGGCTTCGTACCGCCGGGTGGCACGGACCGATAGCTCGTAAGCGCCTCGATGCACGTTGGCGTGGTCCTTGGCGTAATACTCGGCAACCGTACGGATAACTGCCGCCGGCCGCTGTGCGGACGCGGCGCTATCGAGGTACACGAGCCGGTGCCCGTGGACTTGCTGATTTAGGATCGGGAACTCGGTCCGTATCGCGGCGATGTCCAGCGGCGACTCGGCTAGCTCGGCAGGCAAAGAATCGGTTTGGCTGGCGGTCTTTGGAGAACTCACACTATTCGGGTGGTAGATCGATCTCGTCGGCGGCCGGAACGGCCACCCAGACCTCACCCTCCCTCACTTCCAAGTCGAACTTTGGCAGGCGCTTGGTCGCCGGTAGAGCAAGCACTTCACCGGTCTTGATATCGAACGATGCTCCGTGCCAGTCGCAGGTGAGCCGTTCACCCATCAAGAAACTATCCGTCAACGTGTACTGCTGGTGTGTGCAACAATCGTGAAACGCGTGAAACTCGCCGTCGACGTTGGCGAGCCCAACCTTGACGCCGTTGATCTCGTAGCCTTGCATCTCGCCCGCAGGGATCTCGTCCGCGGCGGCG
>JBDHED010000174.1:0-4514 GCA_039591175.1 Gemmatimonadota bacterium
AACGTCTCAACCGCGGTCGCCATGGTCGGCGCAGCCATGGAGATCCCGCTCGTCAAACACGGCAACCGCTCGGTATCGTCGCGGTGCGGCTCGGCGGATCTATTGGAGCAGCTGGGCATACCGATCGATCTCGATCCGGACGCGGCGCGGCGATGCCTCGACCAGGCCGGGATCTGTTTCCTGTTCGCCCCGAGCTATCACCCCGGTCTGCGCCACGCGATGGGAGTGCGCGTGGCGCTCGGCACGCGGACGCTGCTGAACTTGCTGGGCCCGATCGTCAACCCCGGCCGACCGCCAGTGCAGATGATGGGCGTGTACGACCCGGCGCTGTGCGAGCCGGTCGCCAAGACGCTCGGGCTGTTGGGACGTCGGACCGCATGGGTCGTTCACGGCAGCGGGCTCGACGAGGTGGCAGTGCACGGCCCGACGACGATCGCGCGGTACGAAGACGGCGCGGTCGAGCTGGGCACGATCACCCCCGAGGACGCGGGGCTCGATCGATACCCGTTGGAGGCGATTCGTGGCGGTGACCCGGAGCACAACGCGAGTGCGATCCGCGCCGTGCTGGAGAACCGCGGAGCAGCGGCGCACGAAGCGGTGGTCGCGATCAATGCCGGGACGTTGGCATGGCTCTGTGGCAACGCATCGGATCTGAAAGAAGGAACGGAGGGGGCGCTGGAGACGATTCGTACCGGTCGCGCGGCGGATCAGCTCGATCGGTGGATAGAGGTGAGTCGTGAGCTCGACTGACGCGCCTCCGACCGACGTGTTGGGCTCGATCGTCGAGCACAAGCGGCGCGAGATCGCGGATCGCAGGGATCATCTGCCGTTGGGTGAGTTGCTCGATCGGGTGGGGCCGAGCTCACGCTCCTTGATGGAGGCGCTCGGTGGCGACGCGGTCGCGCTGATCCTGGAATCGAAGCGCGCCTCGCCGTCGCAGGGCCCGATGCGCGAGCCCTACGACCCAGCGGCGATCGCGAGGAGCTACGCGCCGTACGCGGCGGCGATCTCAGTGTTGACCGACGAGCGGTTCTTCGGCGGCAGCCTCGACGATCTGCGCGCCGCACGCACGGTGGTCGACGTACCGCTGCTCTGCAAGGACGTCGTGGTCGACCCCTATCAGATCGCCGAGGCGCGCGACAACGGCGCTGACGCAGTCTTGCTCATGCTCTCGGTGCTCGACGACAGGACGTGCGCCGAGTGTTTGGCGCTGACCCGGCAGTTCGGGATGGATGCGATAGTCGAAGTGCATGACAGTGATGAGCTCGACCGCGCGCTTCAGTTCGATGCATCGATCATCGGAATCAACAACCGCGATTTGCGGACGCTATCGGTCGACTTGACGGTGACCGAGAAGCTCGCGGCAGCCGTCCCCGAAGGAAAACTTGTCATCGGCGAGTCCGGGCTTCGCTCCAATGGTGATGTTCGGCGCGTCGGACCGCACGTCGACGCACTTCTCGTCGGCACGTCGTTGATGGCCGAGCCGGACCTCGACTCCGCGACCCGTGCGCTCGCCTTTGGTCGCGTCAAGGTGTGCGGTCTCACGCGCCCCGAGGACGCTCGCGCCGCGTGGGAAAGGGGCGCTGTTTACGGCGGCGTCATCTTCGCTGCCGAGTCGCCGCGCTGCGTGAACGTCGAACAGGCGGCTACGATCGGTGATGCGTCCCCGTTTGGTTTGGTCGGCGTGTTTGTCAACGAAGAGCCCCGTGCGATCGTCAAGATGGCGAAACGCTTGTCGCTGGTCGCCGTTCAGCTCCACGGTGAAGAGCCAGAGCAACTCATCGAACGATTACGCGAGATGCTGCCCGCCGATTGCGAGATCTGGAATGTCGTCCACGTGGACGAGGCTTCGCCTTCATCGTTCGACACGGTGGCTGACCGCGTCGTGCTGGAGCCGCGCGTCGCCGGCCAGCGAGGCGGGACCGGGCAGTCGTTCGATTGGCAGACGATCGCCAGCCGGCCGGATTGCGAGCGGATCATCGTCGCCGGTGGAATCACGCCGGAGAACGCCAGCGTCGCGGCTGCGGTCGGAGCGTTTGCGCTTGACGTCAACTCCGGCGTCGAGTCGTCGCCGGGCGTCAAAGACGCTGCGCGAATCAGCGCCTTGTTCGACGCGCTTCGGGTGACGGGACGAAGGGGCGCCCCCCGATGAGGTTGACGACGCGATTTGGCGAGTACGGTGGCGTGTTCGTCCCCGAGATCCTGGTCCCGGCGCTCGAACAGCTCGAGGCGGCATTTGTCGAGGCGCAGAACGATCCCAGTTTCCGCGCCGAGCTCGACGACTTCCTAGCAACGTACGCCGGGCGTCCAACCCCGCTCTACCGATGCCGCAACCTCGGCGCCGACACCCGTGCCACGATCTGGCTCAAGCGCGAGGACCTACTCCACGGCGGAGCGCACAAGACGAATCAAGTGCTGGCCCAGGCACTGTTGGCGAAACGCCTTGGCAAGAAACGGTTGATCGCCGAGACCGGGGCCGGACAGCACGGCGTCGCGACCGCGATGGCCGGCGCGCTGCTCGGGTTGGAGACGGTGGTCTACATGGGAAGCAAGGATGTCGACCGGCAACAGCCCAACGTCTTCCGAATGGAATTGTTGGGCGCCGCCGTCGAGACCGTCGACGCCGGCGCGGCCACGCTCAAGGAAGCGATCAATGCCGCGATGCGCGATTGGGCGGCGTCGTACCCGACGACCCACTACCTGCTGGGGACCGTGGCCGGTCCGCATCCATTTCCGACGATCGTGCGCGAGTTCCAATCGGTGATCGGTACCGAAGCGCGCACACAGTTTCACGACGCGGTCGGCGCCTTGCCGGACATCGTGCTCGCGTGCGTCGGCGGCGGCTCGAACGCGATCGGGATCTGGAGCGCGTTTCTCGACGACGAGCAAGTGCAGCTCGTTGGTGTCGAAGCCGCCGGTCAAGGGCTGCATACCGGGCATCACGGCGCGACCCTCGAGCGCGGCCGGCCGGGCGTTCTTCATGGAGCGTACACCTACGTGTTACAAGACGACGAGGGGCAGATCACCGAAGCGCACTCGGTCTCCGCCGGGCTCGACTATCCCGGTGTCGGTCCCGAGCACGCGTACCTCCAGGAGACGGGACGCGCGAGCTACGTCGGCGTCGAAGACGCAGCTGCGCTGGTTGCCGCCGAAACGTTGGCCCAAGCCGAAGGCATCATCCCGGCGCTCGAGTCGGCGCACGCCGTGGCCCACGCGCTCGAGCTGGCCGAGGCCAGCGCCGCACCGCAATCGATGTTGATCAATCTCTCGGGACGCGGCGACAAGGATCTCGAGACGATGATGCGCCACCGATGAGTCGCTACGGGGAGATGTTCGATCACCTCGCCGCGCTCGGCGAGGGAGCGTTCATACCGTTTACGGTGTTGGGCGATCCCGATCCTGACGGGTCGCTCGACGTCATCGACTGGTTGGTCAAAAGCGGCGCCGACGCACTCGAGCTCGGCGTCCCGTTCAGCGATCCCGTTGCCGATGGCCCTGTAATCCAGGCGGCGTCGACGCGTGCGCTAGCCGCGGGCACGACGCCACGCGTCTGCCTCGATCTTGTGCACGATGCGCGTCAGGTGTACCCCGAGATCCCGATCGGGCTCTTGACGTACGCCAACCCTGTGCTCGCGCATGGGATGGAGGGGTTTTTCGCAGACGCAGCGGCTGCCGGAGTGGACTCGGTTCTGATTGCCGACGTGCCGGTGGCTGAAGTCGCACCGTTCGCTGACGCCGCGAATCGTCACGGTGTTGATCCCGTGCTAATCGCACCGGTCGATGCCGACAACCGTACGTTGGAAGCAGTCGCGACGCGCAGTAAGGGCTACACGTACGTGCTCGGACGCGCCGGTGTCACCGGCGACTCGGATCGCGCGAGTCTCGCGCACGACGCGCTGCTCGGCCGGCTGCATGAGCTTGGTGCCGCGCCTCCGGTCGTCGGGTTCGGCATCGGTTTGCCGGAGCAAGTTCAACAGGCGCTCCGCGCCGGCGCCGCTGGCGTGATTGCGGGCACCGCGATCGTCCGGCGGATCGGCGACCGCCGCGATGTGGTCGAGTTCGTGACGTCGATGAAAGCCGCGACTCGGTCGTGAGCGAGAACTCTAAGGGTGTTTTCGTTCCGATTCCCACCGATCCAGGCGGGAGAGCCCACCGGGTCAGGTGTGTTCTTTGGCAGGTTGGTTTCGGATCGCTCCCAGCACGTGGGAGAGCGCGCGGTACTCTCAGCCTGGGACGGCGAGCACCGCCGCCAAAAAGAAGGACACCGAGAGCAACGCCATCAGGACAAAAGCCATGAGTAAGGTCGGCAGGATCAACGGCGCCCCGAGCACCGAACCGGAAGCGGCGAAGCTCCACGCGGTGAGGATGGCGAGTATGACGACGGCAATCAGCCGTATCCTGGGTAAGCGGCGACCGACCATCAATGACGCGCCGCGAGCGAGGTAGACCACAACCCCGATTGCAATGAAGACGTTTATCGGTTCGATTTCCTCCACCCGTCCGGTCTGGAGGAT
>JBDHED010000175.1:0-4495 GCA_039591175.1 Gemmatimonadota bacterium
ATGAAGTACAGATCTTGAAGAACGATCTCTGGCTCGACGCGGGACTGCATGCGGTCGAGTCGCTCGAACAGCAGATCTTCCACAGTCGGATTCGAAAAGAGTTGGGCCCGGCTTTAGCCGCGACGACAGACTGAACCGGGTCGTGAAAAAACCATGATCGAAGATAGGGACCCGCGCCGGGGCGGCAACTGGGCACCGGGAAGTCGCTCTGACCTAGCCAGCGGACGCCGCACTCGTCTCCATTGATCGCTCCGGTATGTCCAGTAAGTACGGGATACGGAATCGCATCACGCTGCCCTTGCCAGCCTCGGACTCGGCCCAGATCCGTCCGCCGTGGAGCTCCACCAGTTGCCGCGTGATGGCGAGCCCCAGCCCGACGCCCTGATAGGCTCGCGTCGGCGATGCGTCGACCTGCCGAAAGGCCTCGAAGATCTCGTCCAGTTTCTCGGGCGGGATGCCGATCCCCTGATCGGCCACCGATCCCTCCAGCTCGCCATCGAAGAGCCGCGCCGAAACCCGTATCTCGCCCTCTTTCGAGAACTTGACCGCGTTCTCCGTCAGGTTCAGGTAGACCCGATAGATCTTTTCCCCATCCATGTAACACGGCTTCAGCCGATCATCGACGTCGACGACAAATCGAAGCTCACCCGCCTCTAGAGGCTGCACCGTTTCGACCACCGACGTGATCAGCTTTTGGAGATCGACCTGTTCGTACTTCACCGGTGTACGTCCTTCCTCCTGGCGGGCAAAGTCCAACAGCTGCGAGATCATCTCGAGCAAGTGCTGACTATTGCGGCCGATGCTGCTCAGGATCCGGCGTTGTTCCTCGTTCACCGGGCCGCACATCTCGTACTCCAGGATCTCGGTATTGGCGATGATCGAGGTTAGCGGCGTCTTGAGCTCGTGACTCGTGTTCGAGAGGAACTCCGACTGCAGCTCGTTGGTCCGCTCGAGCTCGGCGTTTATCTCCGTGAGCTCAGCGTTTACGGCCCGGACCTCGGCTTCGATTTTCCGTTGCTCGGTGAGATCGATCAATTCGAACTTGATCGCCGACCGTCCCTCCCAGGCGATCAAATCGCCAAAAATGACGACCGGTACAACCTCTCGGTTGGAGCGCACGATTTCGACCTCGAAGCCGGTGTCGGAATGTTCCCCGTCGAGCAGACTCCGCAGACGGTTAGCGGCTTCATCACGGTATTCCTCGGCGATGTACTCGAACGGTTCCTGACGATCCAGGTCTCGGAAGCTCCACCCGGTGCGCTGCTCGAACGTCCGGTTCGAGAACAGGTACTTTTCTCTCTGGTAGACGATGATCATGTTCGGATCCTCGTCGAGCATGCCACGCGGGGCGAATACGAGTCGCGCTTCTTCCACGCCCAGGATGATCATCCCCACCGCCAGCATCACGTATAGGCCGATCTCCATGGAGGGTAGCCAGGCTGGCGGGGGGGACTGGCCAGCGTATACCCATCCGACCGGCAGGAGAGCCCCCCAAGCGACCAGCGCAAGGCCCGCCACGGGGGCCCCGATCGGCGTCCTGCGTCGACCAAAGCGATCGACCATCCAACCGGCCGCGATCCACAGTGCACCCACGCCGCCAAGCGTAGTCGCCCACGGTCGACCGGGTGTGGGCAGCCACTCGATCACGGCAACGACCACCACCACCATCAACACGCCGACTACGAGGCCGATCAATGCTGCCCTTCGGCGACCCAATTGAGACGCAGCAGCGATCGCCAGACCACCCAGGAAGACGAGCCCACCGGCAAGGGAAAGCAAGAAAACGTCTGGAACGACCCATGGAAGCGTAGGCGGTTGATATAGGAATGCGATTGTGTGACGCACCATCAGGACGACCCAGGCCAGCCCCCACAGGAGGAACTGCACCATCTTGTGCTGCCAGTAGAGGTAGAAGAACAGCGTCGCCAACACGGCGAATAACGCAACGGCGTGCGGGTCAGCGCTGGTAATCATCGGGGACAGCCTCGCGGGACCGGCGGACAATCGCTCCACACACCTCGGCCGGCTGCCCGAGCCTCAGCCTCCGCAGCGGAGATATCATCCCGAAATCTCCGCGTGTCACCAAACGGAAACGCACACACCCAACCCGATCGGACCAGTTCGATGTTCACGATCGTTTCGTCGCGTTCCAAGTAGGCCAGCAACCTTCCAAATCGGTCACGAGTTTCGACCGGATCCAGCCGCAGCGTAACGGTCTTTTCGTCGATCAGCTCGCGATTGAGTTGAGTCGCGTCCATGGCGCCGCATTGCTGAACC
The DNA here is from genome assembly GCA_039591175.1 of Gemmatimonadota bacterium. Lineage (GTDB taxonomy): Bacteria > Gemmatimonadota > Gemmatimonadetes > JACCXV01 > JAHWKZ01 > CAMYLR01. The sequence goes on from JBDHED010000175.1 coordinate 2,278, forward strand.
GGGACCATTTCGGGGGCATCTATCCCGATGAGCCGCACCGAGGTTCCGTCGGAGAGGACCGCCGTATCACCATCGATTACGTGATCGACCCGAAAAACCTGGTCTTCGAATCGATCGCGATCAGTGGATGCGGCCTCGCTCGGCCCGCGTCCCCCATCGTCTCTGCAGTATTCGACCGCCAGGCCTGCAATCGCAAGCACGAGGACAATCAATGTCCGCTGCGTCGAGCGACGCAGAAACCAGCTGGAAAGCTGATCGCGCTCTTGCTTACGTCCCGACGACTTTGGCATACAGGCTCCGGGCCTCGGTCTCATCGGTAGTGCCGTCGGCGATCAAGCGCCCGTCACGAAACAAGTGCAGGGTTATTCCGTTGCACCGGGCGCGTAGAAAGTACTCATTGACGGTGACGTCCCACTCTTGCTCGAGCCGAGCGGCGATCAACGAGAGCTGAGGTGGTGGCAAACCTTGACCGGGTAGGAGCTGAATCGCGTCCCGGCCGCACAACCGCAGCGCGCCCGATACCCCACCGCCTTCGAGGTACTCGAAGTCGCGCTTTCCACACGTCTTGCACTCGGTCCGCGGCGACCCGGTTTGCACCGTCGTGAACTCTCCGGTCCAAGCGTCGTAACGCACCAGGCCGCTCAGCAGCTGCTCTTCAGCACCGACCAGGATCTTCAGCGTCTCGGTCGTCTGGATGCCAGCGATCACGGCGGCCGCGGAACCGAGCACGCCCACCGTGTCACAGGTTGGAAGCGCTCCCGGTGGTGGCGGGTTCTCAAACACGCATCTCAAGCACGATCTCTGACCGGGCACAATGGGCATGACGAGGCCACCGGTCGCGACCACACCGCCATACACCCACGGAACCCCTTCGCGAACCGAGAAATCATTGATCAGGTACCGCGTCTCGAAGTTGTCAGTGCCGTCACACAGCACGTCCGCGTCGGCTAGGAGCTGAGTCGCGGTCACCGCGTTGAGATCGTCGACGACACCCTCGATCCGCACATCCGGATTCGCCGCTCGCAGCGCACGCTCGGCGGCTACCGCTTTTGGTGTCTCCGCTTCGGCATCGCTGTCGGTGAACAAGACCTGCCGCTGAAGATTCGACCGCTCGACCAGGTCACGATCGATGATCGTCAACCGGCCGACTCCAGCACGCGTCAACAACTGTGCCTGGTGGGAGCCCAGCGCACCACACCCCACCAACACCGCATGGGCATCTGCCAGACGCTGCTGCCCGCTGGATCCAATCTCGGGGAGTATCCTCTGCCGTACGTACCGTTCGTGGCTCACCAATTGAAGTTACGACCGACAATGCCATGCGCCACGCATCGAGCGTGAACCGGGAGCGCTGGCTCCTATATTCGGGCCTCATGAGAGACACCCAGCGCGTTGTCGTTACCGGCATGGGCGCCGTCAGTCCGAATGGAATCGGCCGGCGGAGTTTCTGGGAGGCGTGCGCGACCGGCACGAGCGGGACCGGGCCGATCACGCAGTTCGACCCAGCTATGATCCCGTGCAAGGTCGCGGGTGAAGTAAACGGTTTTGATGTCGAGGCCCACCTACCACGCCGGATCGGTCGCCATCAAATGCGTGTCGTCGCGATGGTGCTTGCAGCGACCGGAGAAGCGCTTCTGGATGCCCACATCGACTCCGACCGTCTGACCACTCATGAACGGCAGCGCACCGGCGTGCTGATCGGTACCGGGGCCGCGGGCATCGCGTTTGGCGAGGAACAGTACGAGACGTACTTCAACGAGGGCTATCGGAGGATGAGCCCGTACGCCATCGTGGCGTCTTTCGTCGGCATGTTGTCGAGTGAGATCTCGATGGCTTTCAACCTGCGCGGTATGAGTCATGTCGTTTCAACCGGGTGCACGTCGGCTTCAGACGCCGCGGGGTATGCTCTGCAGGCACTCCGATCGGGGTGGGTTGATCGGATCATCACCGGCGGGGCTGAGGCGTGCATCGTGCCCGGCGTGATGGCCGGCTTTTGCCGCATGGGGACGATGACCACGCGCAATGGCGATCCGACCCGTGCGTCGCGGCCTTTCAATGCTGATCGCGATGGCTTCGTGATGGCAGAGGGGGCCTGGATGTTGGTCCTTGAGACGCTGGCCAGCGCGCGCGAGCGCGGCGCCGAGATTCTGGCTGAGTTAACGGGATACGGGACGACGTGCGACGCCTACCACCGGGTTCGACCCGAGCCCGAAGGCGA
>JBDHED010000176.1:0-4402 GCA_039591175.1 Gemmatimonadota bacterium
CCAGCCACCGCGTGGGGCGAAACCGACGGCACCTGCGCCAACACCGAGCGGCGGGTGCAACGATTGCGGGCAGCGGTACCACCACCCGGCGAAGCCAAGCCCGACTGGTGGATCGTGTCGCGGTTGGCAGAGCGGATCGGCTTCGGGGGCTTCGAGTTCGAATCGGCCAAAGAGGTATTCAACGAGCTGTGCGAGCTGTCGGCGACGTACCATGGGCTCGATTGGGACCGCGTCGAGCACAGCGAGTATCAATGGCCTGTGCCACACGCCGACCATCCGGGAACACCGCGCCTCCACGAACACGAGTTCGTCAATGGGCGCGGGATCTTCAAGCTGATCGAGTACCGCGACCCGGCGGAGACGATCAACGACGAGTACCCGGTCTGGCTGACGACCGGGCGTCGGTTGGCGTCGTACCACACTCGCACCCAGACCGGCCGCTCGGCCGGTATCGAGTACCTGCTGCCCGAGGAAGCGCTCGAGGTCAACCCTAGTGATGTCGACGCGTGGGGTTTGGCCGACGGCGAGTGGGCCGAGGTGTCGAGCCCTCGCGGGTCGTTGCGGATCAAGGTCAAGGCGACCAACCGCTCACCGCGCGGCACGGTGTTCGCCAGCTTCAGCTTTGCCGATGTTCCGGTCAACGTGTTGACCGGGTCGGGCTACGACCCGATCACGGAAACCGCCGAGCTAAAGGTGTGCCCGGTCAAGGTTGAACCGGCGTAGTCGCCAGCTGCTACATACCGCGGTTGACGACGACGCTGCTTGAAGCGCGGCTTACCTTGCCGATATAATCCTGCCAGATCGCCATCCCGGCTTCCATCCCACCTTCTCGCTCGGCGAACGACGCCCACCAGCTCTCCTGCCACGGATTGATCTCCCACTCCATTCCGGCTGCTCCCTCGGGCATGGACCAAATGAGCGTGACGTCCCATTCTCCCGTCTGATGCTCGAAAAGCTGCGGTTTCTCTAATCCAGCCGCATCGGCAGCCGGCGCCAAGTGCTCTCGTATGATCGCCAGGGCAGCTTGTCGCTGACCTGGCTCATACGCCACGTGCGAAATCATGTACCACGAAACGTCGGTGAATTTGGTGGCTGTTGGAAGCTCTTGCGCGTGGAGAAGTGTGGGCAAAAGTGCGACCAGTGCGAGGACCGTTGCTGTGACCCGCATGTTACCCCCCGGTTGAACTCAACTGTAAGAAGTGATGCGTGAGGTCGTTGCTACGTTATAGTAGGGACACACAATTCTTTCAAGTTCGATCGCGGCGCATGATCTCCCCGAAGACCGCGTCCGCGTCGGGCCAGCCATCGGCACTACCCAGAATCGTCGCACCGACGGGACCGGTACGCCCAGGGTTGCCGCCCGGTCCGAACAACGCCACGGTTTCTATGCCGAGTGCTGCGGCTACGTGCGCCGGCCCGGTGTCGTTTGCCAACACGAGTTCGGATTGTTCCAAGACGCCAGCCAGGGCACCCAGGCCCAAACCGGGCAGGATGTGGGCACCGGGCAGAGCAGCCCGGACCTGCTCCTCCTCGCCGGGTGCGGGACAGCTCACGATCTGCTCACCGGCGGCCAACACACGGTCACACAGTTCGGTGTAGCGCGGCCAGAGTTTGGAGGCGCCGTGGATCTTGTGTGCAGCGAGGGGGCACCAAACCTGAAACGGCGGTGAGATTCCGGCCGCATCGAGAGCACTCCTCGCCTGCTCTCGATGTCCGGAAGTAAGACGCAATACCGGCTTGAAGGGTGTGCTGTCGAAGGCCGAAACGTTGCCCCCAAAGACCTCGCAGGCAAACCGGGCGATCCGCCGGTAGTACTCCAGGATGTGATCACCGGGCCGTTTGCGCATCGAACGATAGAGAAGAGGCCGGCGAAGCTCGGCGCGGTAACCGACGGCTCGAACGCCAGCCAGACGCATCTCCAGTGCGGACCCAATAGAGCGAACAAATAGCACTCCGTTGAACACACCCGCGCCTCGCAGCCGCCTGCCGGTCCGGAGATGACTCCGACATGTGACGAACCGCGCCATGGGGTAGGCGGCGAGCAGATCATCGCACCAGGAACGGCCAGCCAGAACCACATCGAAACCGGCTCGCTCCAGCGCTTCGAGAACGGGCAGAATGATAGCCACGTCGCCGAGCCAATTGGGCAGGCGGGCAAGCAGACGACCTGCGGGCGCCGGGCGTGTCACAATCTGCGCCTCGACACGCTGGTCACGCTACCACCGGTCCTGACCGCCATGACGACATCTCTCACAGCGTTGGTGACAGCCTCCGGCGCATCGATCTGGATGAAGTGACCGCTGTCTTCGATCACGCGGTGATCGGCGTTGCTCGAGAGAGTCACGAGCTCTTTCTGCAACTCCATCCATAGGGGCCGAAACTGCGTTTGGAGAGCCGGCGTCACGCCGGGCGGAAAGACGTCCGGATCGCGGCCGCTGCTGAGCACGATGAGCGGCAGCGAATCGAATGCGCCCGTTCGCCTTGCCTGCGACATGCTCACGTCCTGCGCCTCAGACTCCGCCAGGAGCGCTTTAACCGATCGCGGTAGGTATGCATTGACGATAGTGGCGTCGTCGGCCGGAAGCTGTCGCAAGGTCACGCCGCCCCTCATTCTCAGGACACCGGTGTGGGCCAGCAAAGGTCCAATGAACCGGGCTCGTGCGGGAACTCTGGCCCGTTGCGCCAGCTCGGGTGGAAACCGCTGCCATTGGTCGGGATGTGACGCATCCACAAAAACCAAACCTACAACTTCGTCTGGGAACCGATCGGCAAACACTCGTATGTACACGCTACCGATCGAGTGGCCGACCAACACGTACGGTGGTGAAACAGCAGCAGCAAAGAGAAGCGCATGCAGGTCGGCTGCGATCCGTTCGGCATCACGCGGCATATCCCCACCATCGCTCCACATGAGTCCCGCACGATCGTACGAACACACTCGGGTGAACTCGGCGACCGATGGTTGCACTTCGGTCCAAGCCATCGACGCAGCGGGACCCGTGCCGGCTTCCAAAATGACGGCCGGGCTACCCTGGCCCGAGCAGCGGAGATGAAGTCGAACCCCGTCGATAGCGATCAGCTGCCCAGGCGCGGGTAGTGATCGCGCGACTTCGCCGCGTGCCCACTGCTCGTATGCCGTGCCGAGCACCAAGAACAGCGCGACACCGCTGATGACGACAACCGAGATGCGCTTCGTCCATCGAAGCATCTTCTGCGACTCAGGGACCTTCCGCGGCCGGTTCGAGTGTCGGACGAGCATCCCCGGTCAGCGGCAGTCGCGTGCCGTCCGACATCACGAATACGGCGCGCTGGACCGCCCATTGCTGATCGTCAAACTCGACGTCGGCGTAGAGCCGTCCGCTGTCCCGAGCCCCTACTACCGAAGCCACCAGCGCGCGCATCGACGGCCCAGCCGCTTCGACACGTTCCGGATCGAGATACCGGACACCCCCCAACAAACCGACCACGGTATTGTCACCAGTCACGAATGCGCGCGCTGCGGTCACCGGGGTTGCGACCTCACGCGTGTCGAGCGCGCGACGGCTGTAGGCTTGGAACAACCCCGCCGCTAATGCGGCAAACGCCGCGAACAGGAGCACGATTCGGCTACCCGAGCGCATGTTTGAGCTCGTCCGTCACGACTCTCAACCGCTCTGCGAACCACGTCTCGCCAGCGTCCTCGAGAACCGGGATCAGCTCGCGTGGTGTTTCGTCTAGGTACTTGCGTTGAAACCGCTCGTGACCGTCACTCAACGCTTCCCGCATATTGTGAAGTCGATCGGCTGCCTTGACGAGCCGCACCGCGCGAGGACCATTACGAATCCCCGACCAGTACACGTTTGCACTGCGCTCAATGCCGAGTGCCAGAATGTTCACCGAAAGAAGCGTCACACCCTCTTGGACCTCTACTCCGTAACGCTCGAGCAGGACCGTCGGGTGCACTTCGCAATCCTCGAGGACATCGTGGAGCAGGGCGATCGCGAGTGTCCTGTCATCGACCGGCTCGGGAAACTCGTCGTCGAGGATCCTCCTAACCGCCCGTGGGTGGGTAATGTATGGGAGCCCCGAGGTGCGCTCCTGGCCCTGGTGAGCGGCCTCCGCAAAGGCGTCGACCTCGGCCAGATCGATCTCGGGTCCAGAGCCGTTTCCCTCGGACATGCCCCGAAACTACAAAAAAACACTTGACAACCGCCCCTATCCGTGCGAGACTATCTGCGCTCAAAGGGCTCTACCGAACAGGGATCGACTGCACGAAAAACAGACATTCGTCAGACGCCGGTCTCGAGAACAACCAGAGGCGCGGCGTTTTTTTTGTGCGAGATGACCCAGTGGACCCTTCGAGACCGGCGCGAGCCGAGTAGTGTTAACCCTGCAGTAGCAACAAGGAGTAACAAAAGCAATG
>JBDHED010000177.1:0-4355 GCA_039591175.1 Gemmatimonadota bacterium
ATACGACCTTCGAGTTGACCGCCGACACTCCGCGTGATCCCTATCTGCAGCAGGGAATCGAGTCGATCTTTCGGGGACGAAACCGGAGTTACTCGATCGCCGTGCTGGATATCACCGATCCGGCCAGCCCGAAGTACGCCGCACTGCGAGAAAACCAGACGTATGCGCCGGGGAGCATCGGGAAACTGGTCGTGATGACGGGAATTTTCTCGGAGTTGGCGCGGCTCTGGCCTGCCCCGGGCGACCGGCTGCGCGTTCTTCGCGATACCCAGATCACCGCCGAGTCGATCATCCACACGGACTCCCACTCGGTTCCGATCGTCGATATCGAGAAAAACTCACTCGTTCACCGCCCGATTCGCGTGGGCGACGTGTTCACTCTTTGGGAGTGGGTCGACCACATGGCGTCTCCAAGCTCCAACGCCGCCGCCAGCACGGTGTGGCGCGAGGCGATGTACGTGTCGCGTTTTGGTCGCGATTACCCGGCTTCGCCAGAGGAAGAGAGCGCCTACTTTCGGGACACACCCAAGCCGGACCTCCAGTCGACCTCGGTCGAAGTAATCAACGGTCCCCTGCGACGGATCGGGATCGGCGAAGAGGAGTGGCGGCATGGAACGTTCTTTACCCGTGGGGGTCAAAACTTGGTTCCTGGAAATTCGAGCTACGCCAGCCCCTTCGCACTGCTCAAGTGGTTGGTCGCGGTCGAGCAGGGGAAGGTGATCGATCGGTGGTCATCGCTCGAGATGAAAAAACTCATCTACTTCACTCGCCGCCGGTATCGCTACGCGTCGTCTCCGGCACTCAACGACGCGGCGGTGTATTTCAAGTCCGGTTCGCTTTACAGCTGTCGACCGGAAGAGGGTTTTACGTGCGGCAAGTACCGCGGCAACCGACTCAACTACATGAACTCGGTGGCGATCGTGGAGTCGCCAGCCGGCGCGGACAACCCACGGGTCTATCTGGTGGCGATGATGTCCAACGTTCTCAAGATCAACTCCGCCGTCGAGCATCAGACGATCGCGACCCTCGTCGAACGGTTGATTCGAGACCGACCGGAGAGCTGAGGTCGTGATGCGCTCGGTGACATGCGTGATCGCGCTGATCGTTGCGATTGGTGTGACATCGACGTGTGGCGTGTACTCACCGTCGGAGGCCGGCGATAAGGCGTCCAACGTGCTCGCCACGCCGATGGCACTCGAACAGATCGACCGCGGTCTTCAGGCCGAGCTCCGAGCTGCTCTGGTAGGGCTCGATCTCCAACCGTTGGTTCGTCGCCAGCAGATCGGCGTCGCGCTGGTCGATCTCACCGTGCCGGAAGAGCTGCGCTACGCGGGGATCAACGACGACGTGATGTTCTACGCCGCCAGCCTGCCCAAGATCGCGGTTCTGTTGACGGTCTTCGAGAAGATCGAGGCCGGCGAAATCGATGACTCCGGCGCGCTCAGACAAACTCTCACCGACATGATCCGCGTGTCGAGCAACGCCGCGGCCACGCGCGCTATCCGATTGGTCGGATTCGATTCGATCGCCGAGACGTTGGAAAAGCCCGAGTATCGGCTCTACGATCTGACCGGAAACGGCGGACTGTGGGTCGGCAAAGCTTACGACCCTACTCCCGCGGTCCGGCGCGATCCGTTATTCAACTACTCACACGGCGCCACCGCCCGTCAAGCGGCTCGCTTCTTCGCGCTGCTCGACAAGGGTCTCCTGGTCAACCAAGAGCGGAGCCGCGAGATGCTGGAGATCCTGGGTGATCCGGGGATCCAGCACAAGTTCGTCAGAGGGCTGGCGAGCCGTCCCGAGGCGACGATATATCGCAAATCGGGGAGCTTCCGGCAGCACCACGCGGATGCTGCGTTGATCGAGCACAACGGCCACCGTTACATCGCCGCAGCACTAGTCGACGATCCGCGCGGGGGTCGAATTCTCGAGAAGCTCATCCTCGCGCTCGACGACATCATCGCGTCAAGCAACGTCGCGGAAGCAACGGCTAGGCGCTGAGCGTCACCACTCCGATCAGGATCAGCGCGAGTGCCCACACCAGGTCGACGTTGACCCACGCCCGCCGCAGCGCGCCGACGCCGATCTTCTCATAGAAGAGGCCCGCGAGGAACGCGGTTACAAGCGCGTACCCCGTGCCGTGAACGACCGTGGCCATCGCCGCGAGCGTGAGATCGGAGGGACCAAGGAACAGCGGGATCACCATCAAACCGGCCCCGTGGATCGAGGCCATGAGGAACGACCACACGAGCAACCCCCACGTCCCGACCCGCATGCCCCGATAACGCGGGTGGCGGTGGCGCACGAGTTGGTAGCCGCCCAGACCGATCAGCACAACCCCGACCGGCCATCTCAGCGCAGCGAGCGGGACGATATCGCCAGCGATCACGGCCACCGCGATCGCCGTGGCGATCGCCAGGAAGTGGCCCACGGTCAGCGGCACCATCGCCCACCATGCCGCGGGACGGCTCTCCTCCTGCATGCCTCGAGCAACCGCGAACAACCACCCCATGGCGGGATTCACGCCATGGAAAGCGCCTAGCCCGAAAAGCAGCGCCCACCATTGGAAGGCGCCAGCCTTCACCGCCTACCTCAGGAGAAGCAGTACGAATCCGAGGACGCGTCGCCACCTTCCAGGTGGACCTGATGCGGTCTGAACTCGTCGAACTCGAGCATGAAGTTTTCGTCGAACCGCATGCCACCGTCCGGATCAGCATCGACCTTCACCATCCAGCCCCTCAGGCCATCGGGATAGAACTGATTATCCCACGCCATGTAGAGTGAGTTGGTGAAGTAGATGCGGCGCCCATCCCGGCTCACCTCGACCATTTGAGGACCGCCGTTGAGCGCCACGTCCGGTTTGCTCGGATGCGGCTTGCGACCAACGATCCCACCGATCCGGAGCGAACCCGTCTCTTTCGGGTTGAACGGGTCCGACACGTCGTACTGCTTTATCTCACCCGTGCCGAAGCACGACACGTAGAGGAAGCGGTCATCGACGGTCAGATTGATGTCCGTCACGAGCGGCGGCACCGCTCCGAACCCCTTGAGCAGCTCCGGCAGCTGATCGGCGTCGGCTGGTTCGGCCGGAATCGTGATCACCTTCTCGGCTTTCCACGCCGCCGCTCCGTTGGTCTTGTCCCGATACCAAACCCAGACCGATGCCGACAAGTCTTCAAGCGACGTCACTACCCCAGCAAACCCATAGGTCTTGTTGGGATCGTGGGCGGGTCGAAGCTCGAGCACCATCTGTTGTTCAGCGCCAAAGTCGATCGCTTCCACATGACTGCGGTTCGGGAGATCCCAGATGTGGATCTGGTGCCCATACTTGCCACCCAGCAAGAGCTCCGGGTTGACCCCGTTCTCCACCATGCTGGGCGTCCCCCACTCGCTCGTGATGAGCGCGTCGTGGCCCAAGTGCCACCAGAAGTCGTACGCCAGGTACTGAGGCCCATGGTCCTTCTCCCAGGCGCCACGGATCTCGAACGTCTCTGGGTCGAGAACGAAGATCCCCCCGGGCCCCTCCCCGTCGGGTGCCCCGAGGGCGCTCATGTAGATCCCATCCGGACCGCAATGCGAAGTATGCGGCCGCGAATAGCCTGTCTTCTCGGCGAGCTCCTCGGCTGAAATCACCTTCTTGATCGTCGGGTTTCGCGGATCGGGTTTTGTGTCCACGATCATGATGCGCGAAGAACGCAGCCCGGGGACGATCAGGTATCGACGCTCCATGTGAGGATGTGACGCGGTCGGGCACAAGCACGAGCTGCACGCATTCCAACCAAAGTGGTGAAGCTCATCGCCTGCCTCCGGCATGTCGACCTTGCCGACGAGCTTGCCGTACGATTCTGAGTCCGGATCAACGTCGACGACACCCATCGCATCGGGAAAACCTTCGAGCTTTGGGTTGAGCATCGCAACGTACGCCAGCGATTCCGGTGGTGCTTCGGTCGCCAGCTTGGGTGACGGGTAGAAGCTGGGGTCGGGTGTAAGTCTCGGCACTGTTACCATCTCCGATCGGTCTAGTGTCGTGTCTAGTTACAGGCGATAGCAGTTCCGACGAGCCGCAAAAGCGTAGACGCGCTAGAGGCTAAACGCAACCGCTAGGGGCTAAACGCGGCCGTCAGGATTTTCCCCTCAGAAGACGACAGCCATCGCCCGACAGACGGCGCCGGCGTGTCACTCTAGCCTAGTCTCAGGAGACATGAGCGAGACCACACTGATCAAGGCGGGCGCGACGGAAGACACCGTAGTGCTGGTGGGGAACCCGAACGTCGGGAAGAGCGTGCTCTTCAAGAACCTCACCAGCCGCTACGTCACGGTCTCCAACTATCCCGGAACAACCGTCGAAATCGTTC
>JBDHED010000178.1:0-4320 GCA_039591175.1 Gemmatimonadota bacterium
CCTGCGAGGGTTGTTCAGGTATCTGGCGTTTCTTGCCGGGGTGATCGTGATCTACACGGTCGGATTCCACTGGATCATGTGGACAATCGAGGGCGAGCGTCACTCGTGGCTGACTGGATTCTACTGGACCCTCACTGTGATGAGCACGCTCGGCTTTGGCGACATCACTTTTCACAGCGATATCGGGCGGCTCTTCAGTGTGGTCGTTCTCGTTTCGGGAATCGTGCTGCTGCTGATCGTACTGCCATTCGCATTCATTAGCCTCTTCTACGCTCCGTGGCTCGAAGCGCGCCTCCGAACAAGGGCCCCTCGCGAACTGCCGGAAGGCTTGAGTGGGCATGTCCTCGTGTGCGGCTACGACGCCGTTGCCGCCGCGCTCGGCCGAAAGCTCGACCTCAGGGGTGTGCCGTGGTTCGTGGTCGAGTCCGACCCGAGCCGGCTTATGGAGCTCTACTCGGAGGACATCCCAGTCATGAGCGGTACATTGATGAGCGTTGCGACGGTGCGCGCGGCACGGGCGGAGCACGCCCGCTTAGTGCTCGCGAATCACGACGACAGAATCGATACCAACATCGCGCTCACCGTCCGCGAGGTTTCGACCGAGGTGCCCATTGTTGCGATCGCCGAGGATCCCGATGCGGTTCACATCCTCGAGTTGACCGGCTGCAATCACGTTCTTGATCTCAAACGGCAGCTGGGTGAACACCTGGCCGCACGCGTAGCTGCTGGGTCAACGCGGGTCCACGTCGTTGGATCATTCCGCGATCGGCGCATAGCCGAATTCACGGTGCACGGGACGCCCCTCGCCGGCAGAACCATCCGTAGCACGCGACTGCGTGAGGTGACCGGGTTGAACATCGTCGGTGTCTGGAGGCGCGGTCGGCTCGAAGCAGCGCGACCGGACACCGTTCTCAGCGACTACTGCGTTCCCGTGGTTGTCGGCACCGAAGATCAGCTTACCGATCTCGAGAGTCTGCTTCTCATCCATCAGGCCAACTTCAATCCCGTAGTTATCATCGGCGGCGGCCGCGTCGGACGGGCCGCTGCTCGTGCTCTCAAGGTGCGCGAAATCCCCGTCCACGTCGTCGAGCGCGATGGCAATCTCGAGCCCACGTTACTGGAGCTATGCGACCACCTGGTTATCGGCGATGCCGCAGACAAGGCTGTCTTGGCCGAGGCGGGGATCGAGTCCGCTCCCAGCGTTGTGATCACGACCAACGACGATGCGACCAACATCTACCTCGCCGTTTACTGCCGGCGCACCAACCCCGACCTAAGGATCGTGAGCCGCATCACCGAAGAACGAAATGTCGAGGCGGTGAGCCGGGCCGGCGCGGACTTTGTCCTCAGCTACGCCACTCTGGGCACACAGACGATCTTCGCATTGTTGGATGGTCGAGGGCTCGTCGTCGTAGGTGAAGGCGCCGACCTGTATCAGGTTCCGGTTCCACCGAGTCTGTCCGGAGGGACGCTCGCGGCAAGCCAAATCGGGTCACGCACGGGTCTCAACGTCCTGGCTATCGAAAGGGTTGGTGAGACGCTGACGAATCCGGACCCAGCGACAGAGTTCAAGGAGGACGACGTTCTCATCGCGATCGGCGCACTCGAGCAGCGAAAGCGCTTCGCGGAGGAGTTCGAGGAGTAGAGCGAAGCGACGGAACCTACGGCAACGACGCTTGCCCTCTGTTGTTGGTAGCATGGTGGGCGACACTGGATTCGAACCAGTGACCTCCTGCATGTCAAGCGCGGCCAGAAAAGACGGTTTTCGGGAAGGAGCAGGGCGAGTTTCGAACTGAGCCTGGTGGTGGGGCCGCTCTTTCGTCTCATCGCTCGGTTCATGCTACTCTGCAATCGACCACATCGCGAGTATGTTGAATTCTACCCCCCTTACAGTCGATACTGCCAAGCGACCACAGAGCGAGTAGGTTACGTCAGAATCACACACTCTGAAAGCGGCAACGAGCATTCCGTACGACCTCAGGACGGCTGCCTCCTGAACCGACCGGAAAACTCCATGCGTTCGAGCGTCAAACCGACGGCCTTTTGCTTGGCCCTGTTTGCCTTGGTATGGCCGCCGGGTTTGTCTGGCCAAGCGTCCGCGGAGGCCGACCGAGAGCTCGTCTACCAGACCTATCTCCAGCTTCCAACGTTGATTCGCGGCGGTTTTGTGAACCCCCGGTGGTTGGCGGATGGTAGTCTGTTCTGCTACACAGCCGGAACACCGGACAGCACGTCCTACCTGGTGGACCCGGTGGCAAATACGAAGACTGCCGTCCTCGATCCCGGGACTCTTGTCCATCCGTGCGCTCCCGCCGAGCCCGAGGCCCGCCCGTCGGAGCAACGGGTGGTTCGATCTACACGCTATTTCTTCGACATGCTCGAGATCCCGTCGCCAACTGGAGAGTGGTTCGCCCATCTGAAGGATCACAACCTCTGGCTGCGAGATGGTCGGACCGATCGCCTAGTTCCGATGACCGACGATGGAGTGGCGGACTACGCATGGGCCGATGATGAACAGCCGTGGACCTGGTGGTCACCGGACGGCACCAGGCTCGCGATCAAGAGAGTCGACGAGCGTCGGGTGCCGAAGATCCCGGTGGGCGTACTCGACCCGGCGTCCCCGATTGAATGGCTGCCTTTCCCTTCGGTGGGAAAGCCAACGCCCCGACCAGAACTACACCTGATCGACGTCGACTCGAAGGATCGACGCCGGGTCGAACTCGGAGGGGATCCGGAGAAGAGGATCGCCGTGCTCGGCTGGCGCAAGGACGGTTCAGAACTTCTCGTCGTTGTGGTCGATCGAGGCCACCACCATATGAGGCTCGTAGCGGTCGATGGGGAAACCGGAGACGTGTGCACCGTCCTCAGGGAGGAACGGGAAACCTTCTACGAGCCCTTCTGGGCGAGGCGCCCGACCTTCGCTCCACTTTCGGACGGCCAAGAGTTCATCTGGATGTCCGAGATGGACGGGTGGCACCACCTGTATCGATACGATTTTGACGGCAACCTCAGCGCCCGCGTCACCTGGGGAGCTTTCCCGGTTCACGACCTCGTGGCGATCGACGAGGAGACCGGGTGGCTCTACTACAGGGCGCACGGCGACGTCGCCCGACCGTACGATCTGCACCTGTATAGAGTGCGTCTCGACGGGACAGGGCGCGCCCAACTTACAGAGGAGTCCGGCATCCACGACGTGCGGATGTCACCATCCAAGCGGTTCTTCCTCGATACGCATTCGTCAATCGACCGGCCTCCGCGTGTCGATCTGCGTGCGACCGACGGGACGCTGATCCGCACGCTGGAGAAGGCTGACATCACCGCCCTGCTGGGAGCGGGATGGAACCCGCCCGAGGAGTTCGTAGCGACGGCGACCGATGAACACACAGCGCTTTATGGCATCTTGTACAAGCCCTTCGACTTCGTTTCGACGGGCAGCTATCCGGTCATCGAGTACATCTACGACGGTCCCCAAACGACCCTTGTCCCCCGAACTTTCGTTCCCGGCCCCGACTACTACGCTGCGGAGGACTGGTATCCCCTCGATCGGGTCGATCCCCAAGCGTTGGCGCAGCTCGGATTCATCGTCATGATGGTGGATGGACGAGGGACGCCCGAGCGAGGAAAGGCGTTCCACGACGTTCGGTATCGGAGGTCACCCGACGCGGTGATCGACGAGCACGTGGCGGTCCTCCGACAGTTGGCAGAGGACCGTCCGTACATGGATCTGGATCGCGTCGGCATCTTCGGGATCTCAAACGGCGGGTACTTGACGCTAAGGGCTTTGCTGAGCGCTCCGGCGGACTACCACGCGGGAGTGGCTCTCGCACCGGCCAGCGACCTCACAAACTTGGGAGCAACCGGGGTGGAGCCTTATAGAGGGCTCCTCAGGGAGGACCCTGAAGGGTATGCAAGTGCATCGAATCTATCTATTGCCGCGAACTTGACCGGGAACCTGCTCATGATACATGGCACGAACGATCGGATCGTTCCCGTTTCTCATACCATGCGCATGGTGCACGTGCTCCTCGATGCCGGTCGACCTCACGACCTGATCCTGCTTCCGGGGCAGGATCATCTGTTTACGGGGAAGAGCGCGATGTATGCGAGAGAGGCGTCTCGTCAGTTCTTCCAGCAGCATCTGCAACCATCGAGACCCTAGGACCAGCGATCGCATCGCCGTCAATCCTTGCAAAACATGAGCTTAGGCATGGTGGGCGGCACTGGATTCGAACCAGTGACCTCCTGCATGTCAAGCAGGCACCAAAACGCGGTTTTTCGTCATTATGCCGTAAATCCGCGGAGTTTTCCGCCTATTTGCCG
>JBDHED010000179.1:0-4312 GCA_039591175.1 Gemmatimonadota bacterium
CCGCTCTCTGGAAACACACCCACCCGCAAGCGCGGGAACTCTTCGGTCCCGAGGTGCTCGATGATCGACCGCATGCCGTTGTGGCCCCCCGCAGAGCCCGACGATCGAATTCTCAATCGACCGAGCGGGAGCGCGAGATCGTCGAAACAAACCAGGAGCTCCTCGACGGTGAACTCTGTGTCCCGATAGAGCGAGGCCAGCGCCCGACCCGAGTGGTTCATGAACGTGAGCGGCCTGATCAAGATCACCGACTCACCGCCGATCGTTCCCGCTGTCTGTAGTCGCTTATCCTGCCGTACCCAGTCGGGCAGTGCGTGCCGCCCGGCGAGCCGATCGACGATGCGATAGCCAACGTTGTGGCGGGTCGCCTCGTAGTCTGGACCCGGGTTTCCCAAGCCGACGACGATCCGGATCGCCAGCGCCGACTACGCTTTCTCTTCGCCCGCTGCCTCTTCGGCCGCGGCTTCTTCCTCTTCGGCTTCGCTTTCCTTGCCGACCAGCTCCGGCTCCAGCAGCTCTTCCTCTTCCTCTTCCTCTTCCGGTTCCACAATCACCGTTGGAGCGAGCACAGCTACAATGGAGCGATCGGGATCGGTCAGTATCTCCAGAGCCGGCAACTCCAGATCCCCAACGTGGACCGAGTTGCCGATGTCGAGCTCGGAGATATCGATCTCGATCTTCTCAGGGATGTTCGCCGGAAGACAGTTGATCTCGATCTCCCGGAGCTGATGGTCGATGACCCCGCCCTTGTCCTTCACGCCGATTGGCAATCCCACCAGGAGCACCGGAACGTCGACGTGGATCATCTCATCCATCGCGATGTGGAAAAAGTCGATGTGGAGCAAATCGTCGCGGTACGGATGCCGCTGAACCTCTCTGATCAACACCTTGAGAGGGTTCTTCTCGCCCTTCACCGTGAGATCGACGATCGTATTCTCGATCGAGATGGACTGAATCAGTCGGTTGAGCTCCAACGCGTCCACGCTCACCACGACAGACTCTTCGCCGTGGCCATACAAGACACCGGGCACCCGACCCGATCTCCGTCCGGCGCGCGCCGCGCCCTTACCGGTATCTTGGCGGCGATCCACCGTTATGCTCGCTGCTGTAGCCATCGTAGTGCTCCTTGCTCAGTCTTGCTCCGCGCCGCTCGCCCAACTACTCGAGAAACAGCGAGGACACCGATTGATAATTGTGAGTAAACGCTATCGCCTTGCCTAGCAGGTCTCCCACCGGCAGCACGTTGAGCTTGGGAAACTTTCGTTGCTCGGCGATATGTACCGTATTTGTCACGCAAACCTCTTTGAACGGCGCATCCTGTAACCGCTGGCTCGCATTCCGCGACAAGAGCGCGTGCGTCGCGCACCCATAGACCGCCACCGCGCCGTTTTCGGCCAGCGCGTGTGCCGCCTGGGCGAAGGTCCCCGCTGTATCGATCATATCGTCGATCAGGATCGCGGTCTTCCCTTCCACTTCGCCAACCAGATGAACCACCTCGGCCTCGTTGGCGACCGGCCGGCGTTTGTCGATCAACGCGATGGCTGAGTTCATGCGCCGCGCGAAGCCGCGCGCCATCTTGGCCGCGCCGACGTCCGGCGCTACCACGACCACATCCTTGAGCCCCTTCGACCGGAAGTAGTTGAGAAACACCGGCGACGCGTACAGGTGGTCGAGCGGGATATCGACAAAGCCCTGTACCTGGTGCGAGTGAAGGTCGATCGTGATCAACCGATCCGCCCCCGCCTCGATCAGCATGTTGGCCACCAGCTTGGCGGCTATCGCGACCCGTGGCTGGTCCTTACGATCGGCCCGCGCGTATCCAAAGTACGGAATGACGGCTGCGATTCGATGTGCCGACGCCCGTCGCGCCGCGTCGATCAAGAGCAACAGTTCCAGCAGGTTCTCGGCCGGCGGATTGGTCGACTGGATGATAAAGACGTCCCGCCCGCGGACGTTCTCGTTGATCTTGATGAAGATCTCCCCGTCCGCAAACCGGCTCAGCTGAACATCGGTCAACCGAACCTTCATTTGGGCGGCGATCTCAGCCGCGAGCGCAGAATTTGCGCCCCCGGTGAGCAGTCGTAGCTCGTGGTTGGCGCCCACCCGCCAGACCTCTCGATTGAAAGGGTTTGAACCTGAAGGAAACGACCGGAAACGGGCGACTAATCTAGCCTGGGTGGGGAAAAACCGTCAACTCGGGCCGTCCGATTCGACGATCTGGACTGAAGTCTCGAGATCGATGTCGGGGGCCATCGAGTTCCACACCGAGCAGTACGTCGACCGGCTCAGCTCGACGGCTCGGTCGGCCTTGTGAGGGTCGATTCCGCGGCCAGTCAGGGTGGTGTCGAGTCGAATAGCCGTAAACCTACGGGGAGGATCATCCCGGCGGTCGGCGGAAACAGCCATCGTGCAGGCGTTCAGGTCCTGCCGGCCCTTGGACAAAATGTCGACCATGTCGATCCCCATACAGGCGGCGAGCGCGATTAGCGCGCTCTCCATCGGCGTGGCGCCGATCTCGGCGTCGCCGTCGACCGTCAGCTCGATCCCGCCCTGTGTCTGGACCCGGAATCGTTTTTCACCTTGCCAGTCAACCTCGATCTTCATCGTGATCTCCTTCCGATTTCTTATTCCGATCAGTCCGGATCAACATCTTCGTCGTGCACGTGGACCACGCTTCCGGTCCTGGCACCGATGATGGGCCGGACAACTGCAGCGATCACCAGGCTTAACCCGAACGCGACGACGAGCAAGGGACCGGTGGTGATATCCCACACGAACGAGCTGACGACCCCAGCGACCAACGTGAACGCTCCCACTGCCCACGCGATCATCAATCCCCGAACGAGGTGGTCGGTGAACAGAAACGCAATGACACCCGGTATCACCAGCATGCTGAAGACCAACAGCACACCGGCGATATCCACCGAGAAGCTGATTACGAACCCCAGGCTCAGGTAGAACAAAAAATCCCACCAACGAGGCCGCTTTGCCTTCTCGGGTTCGAACGATGCGTCGAGAAGCTGCCTTCGAAAAACCCAATGGAACGCGCCAAACACCCCGTAGGCGACGGTGAGATTGATCACCGTGCGCCAATCCACCCAGATCAAGTTTCCGGTCAAGGTCTCGCGAATGTGCTCCGCACCCTCAGCCGTGAATCCGGCCAGCAGCAAAACCGCCGCTGACGCTACGACATAGGCGATCCCGATGATCGCTTCCTGCGGGACCGGTGAGTTCTCCAGCCGAGTGAAGCTGAAGATCAACGCCCCGACCGCGGTGAAAAGGAGGGCGAAGGCCAGCGATCCTGACGTTCCATGCTCAAGACCGACCAACAACGCGGCGGTGGTCCCGAACGCCGCGATCTGGGCGAAGGCGAGATCGACGAAGATCACCCCACGCGACAACACGTGGAGCCCGAGGTAAGCGTGCATCACGAGAATGATCAGTGCGGCGACTAGCGGTAGGATGATCAGGTCGAGCATCGGTCGCTAGCTACCTGCCCTTCGGAACCCATCGGCGATGTCACCAATCCACCCATCCACCATCGCGAAGTAGCCCTCGGCACCCGATCCAGCGGGGGGCTGCAGCGACAGCACAACCGGAATCGCCCCGCCACGGCTGGCCACGGATTCGACCTTGCGACCATCGAAATAGGTGGCAGCCAGCAGCACCCGAATGCCCTGGCCCTTCATCATCTCGATGAGCTGGGCCACGTGGCGGGGGGTCGGCGCGATGCCGGGCTTGGACTCGACGTAGTCAGCGCATGTCAGCTCGAACCGTTGCTCCAGGTACGCCCAGTTCTTGTGATAACAGATCACTTTTTGGCCCCGGAACGATTCCGCAGCCTTCAGCCACCCCCCCAGCTCGTCGATCAACGGCTTTTCCTCGAGTGCGTTCTCGCGCAGGAAGCCAAACAACGTGCCCGCCCGAGCCAATCGCTCGAGCGTGTCGCCACCCAACAGCTCGACCAGACGAGGACCAAACAGACGGCGATGAACTTCGGTGCGGAATCGCGCCAATCCGCGATCAAAGATCGCGGATCGATCCGGTGCGACGCGTTTCAATCCAGTGGTGATGTTCTGCGCTACCTGGAGGACCCGGAGCGGATCGGTCGTCAAGTGGGGGTTTCCGTAGATGTGCACGTCACCCGCACTTCGATCCACGGCAGAGGGGATATCCAGCAGCGTAATCCCCGTGTACGCAGTCACGTACCCCTGGCCGCCGTCGCTCACCTTCGCGTTGCTCGCCTTATCGAGCAGAGTAGGAACCCAGAGCTCGAGATCCAAGCCGGTGGTGACGAACATGTCGGCCCGCC
>JBDHED010000180.1:0-4305 GCA_039591175.1 Gemmatimonadota bacterium
CAACCGGACCGCTGCCCATCAACGTCGCTTCGCTATACCTGAAGTCGCGCCCATACTGATAGTCGAGCAGCGCATTTGTTCGGCGTACGATTCGGGTATCCACGGCTTCCATGACGGAGGGCGCGGTCCAACCACCGACCGTGGCATCGTACTCGACGGTGCGTTGGTCCTTGCCATCGGGTCCGCTGCGTTCGCCTTCCGGATTCAGGCTGTACGGATCGGCCAGAATCCGGGCCACGAAGGGATCGCGCCGCGCCTCTTCGAAGATGTTCAGGATGCTGTCGACTGTTCCTCCGCTGGCGCCGCCTTTTGCTGCCGTGACGAACAACTTGATCTCTGCACACGGCTCGCCATGGAGTCGTCTGGCTTCGCGCTGCAAGAACCAGACGCCGATATCCGCCGGGATCGAGTCAAATCCACAGCAGTGAACGATTCGTGCGCCGCTCTTTTCAGCTGCCGATTGAAACCGGTCGATCATCGCACGCATCCACTGCACTTCACCGGTGAGATCGCAGTAGTCTGTGCCGTTCGTCGCGCACGATTCCACGAGTGGTGCGCCGTGTTCCGCGTATGGCCCGACCGTCGTGAGCACGACCTTCGTCTCGCTCGCTAGCCGTTGCATCGATTCGCTGTCGTGGGCGTCGGCGATGATGATGGGCAGGCCAGCGTCCAGTTTGGCCTTGTTGCGGCCCGCGATCGCCCAGCGCAGATCGCCATCCGTGCCGTACCCGTTGAGTAGATGTTCGGTGACAAGCTTGCCGGTGAAGCCCGACGCGCCCCACACGATGAGGTCATACTTACGGTCGTTGTTTGCGCTCATTTGGCGCGCGGTTCTAAGCCTGGGCTACGGAGTACAACCCGGCCAGGATCGCCAGCACTTCCTCCAGATCACCCTTGCGCATGAGATCGATTGGACGTTGGCCGCGAACGAGCGGTGCGGAACCGTAGAGCCATTCGAGCTGACTGTCACGATCGGTAAAAACTTGTTCCAGCAAGTGATGGATGTCGCGCAGCTTCTCCATCCGCGCCTGGGCACGGCGCGAAGGCACGACGGTCCCCTTGCGGTAACGGAGAACAGTGCGCCGATCGACGCCCAACGCTTGGGCCAGCTCGACGTAGTTGAGTCCCAGCGCCTCATGGGCGCCCTCAACCGTCTCCATAGCGGCTTTTTGCTCGAGTCGGGCGATCGCGGGGGTCGTAGCCATCGATTCCTCACCGATTTGAGGAAGATCCTACTGCCCCAATACATGTCGCTTTCGGTGTCCCGTCAAGTGTTCCGGATTTTGTGACTCTAGGCCCACTCGACGGCGTGGATCCGGACCGGGTGCGCAAAACCCTTGAACTCGATCTCGCCGCGATCCACGAATGAGATGTCTTTTCCGGCGCACAGGTCACGGATGACGTTGTGCACGAGAATCTCACCCGCGTTCGCGGTGTCACAGACACGGCTGGCGAGCTGCACCGCCGTGCCAAACAGATCCTCCGCCTGACCCACTGGCTCGCCGGCGCTCATACCGATCCGAACCTCGACCGGACGAGGTGCGGTCTCGTTGTGATCCTTCAATGCCTTCTGTACGGCGATCGAGCCCTCGACCGCTTTCGAAGGCGAAACAAATGACGCCATGATCCCGTCGCCGGTGTGCTTGACCTCGCGACCGTTTCTCGCCGACAACTCGCGTCGGACGATCTCGTCGTGCACGCCCAGGAGATCCATCGCCGCTTCGTCGCCGAGGTCTTGGGTCATCGTCGTCGACCCGATGATGTCAGTGAAGAGCACCGTGCGGAATCCGCCGTCGAGGCTGCCGTCGACGCTGAGCGCGGCACCGAGATTCGTCGACGGTCCACCGAGGAACGCTTCCACCATACCGCCCTCGACCTCGATGATGTCGTCGGCTACCTGGCCATGTGCTTCTTTGTGGACGGCGTGGCACGCTTCCTTGGACGGCCCGTCGACCAAACAGCAGATCGTACCCGCCTCGGTGTCGAACCAGTACTTGAGGTACTTAACACCGTGCTTCTCCTGGGCGTCGAGGTCGCTGAGGTGCGCCTCTACGATCTCCTCGGGCGTGGCATCGACGTTGTGGTGGATGTCGAGGTAAAGAGTCATGACCCATCACGCTAGCAGGAAGACCACGCCGCGTCGAGAGCTTCGGGAGCCTATCTTCGAGCGGATGACGAGCCGAACGACCACCACGCCGTTCGACGACCTCTGGGATTACGACGATCCGGCCGGCACGGAAGCGAATTTCCGCGCGATGCGTCCGAAGCTGGAGGCGGCCGGGGATCGCTCCGTTCTGCTGCAACTGGACACGCAGATCGCCCGCACGCTCTCGCTGCAGCGCAAGTTCGGCGAGGCGCATCAGTTGCTGAACTCCGTCGAGCCGGAACTGGACTCGGTGGACCCGGTGGTGCGCGTGCGCTGGTTGTTGGAGCGTGGCCGCACGTTCAACTCCGCAGGAAAGAAGGAACCCGCCAAGAAAGCGTTCGTGGAGGCATGGGACCTGGCCCAGTCGATCCACGCCGAAATCTTCGCCGTCGATGCCGCACACATGATGGCCATCGTAGAGAAAGGCGCGGAGGCCCTGCGCTGGAACGAGCTGGCGCTGGACTACGCCAGGTCATCCGAGGATCTGCGGGCGAAGCGATGGAAGGGTTCGTTGCTCAACAACCTCGGCTGGACATATCACGACAAAGGCGATTTCGAGCAAGCGCTGACGCTGTTCGAGGAAGCGCTGGCGTTCCAGAAAGAGCAAGGGAAGGAAACGGAGATCGACGTCGCGGAGTGGTGCGTAGCGCGGACGCTTCGGTCGCTCGGCCGCGAGAACGAGGCGCTGGCCCAGCAGCAAGAACTGTTGCGTCGCAAGGAGGACGCTAGGCGTGCGCCAGACGGTTTCGTGTTCGAGGAGCTTGGGGAGTGTTTGCTCGCCCTGGGGCGCGAGGAAGAGGCTCAATCATGGTTTGCCAAGGCCCACCAGGAGCTATCCAAGGATCCGGGGTTGGTGGAAAACGAGCCCGAGCGACTGGCGCGGCTGAAGAGGTTGGCGAGAAGCCCTTGACAGAGCGGTAAACATCGTTTACTATCGGTATACGATGTTAACTACATCCCTCGCCGGCGCCGCTCGGACCGAAGCCCGCATCGTGGAGGTCGCCCGCTCCCTCCTGGCTGAGGGAGGCGCCGAGGCGTGCTCGATGCGCGCCGTCGCGGAGGGCTCGGGGATCACCCCGGCCGCGATCTACAAGCATTTTCGCGACAAGACAGCGCTCGTCGAGCACGTCGTCGGGCTCTCGTTTGAGAACTACGAGCGATCACTGCTCGAAGCGATCGCACCGTTGCCCGTCGGGTCGTTCGCCCGGATCGTGGCGATGGGTGAAGCGTACATCCGGTTCGGGGCTGAACACGAAGAAGAGTTCAAGATCCTCTTTATGCCGCTTCGTGGCGGGCGGAAGAAACTCTCCGAGGTGCCCGGCCAGGGCGGCTACGCGATCCTCCGACAGTGTGTCGCGGAAGCGATCGACGCGGGTGCGATTCGCAGCGATAACCCGGACCTCGTCTCCTTTTACCTGTGGTCACGCGTGCACGGGATCGTGATGCTGCTGCTCGCATGCGACATGAATGGGGTCGTCGGAACAGAAGGCCCCGCGCAGCCGCTCGACCTGTTCGGGCTCACGCGGACGTTCGTGATCGACGGTCTCGGCACATGACGAACCGGCGCTTTCTCTGGCTGGGACTCGGCGTAGCGCTCCTACTGGTGGCGAACGCGCGCTGGATCTTGCCGTTGGCAACCTGGTTCTTCGCGATCGGCTGGCTCGTGTTCTTCGATCGGTCACGGCGCCTCTCGGGACTAACGATCGGTTTCGTCGTCTACGTCTTGGTCTATTTCGTCATCTGGCGGGGGATCATCCCGGCGCCGGGTGTGCTCTACTATCTGATCGCGGCCACGTACGCGGCCGCCTATTTCCTTCCGTTTCTCGCGCACCGTCTACTCGCGACCGACGACCCGCCGTTTCGAGCGACGCTCGTCTTTCCGCTGGCGTGGGTGAGCGTCGAGCTATTGTTCTCGCGTTTTGTCACTCCCTACGGAAGTTGGGCTTCGCTGGCGTACACGCAGTCCGACTCGTTGACGCTGATCCAGCTCGCCTCATTGACCGGAACTGCCGGTATCACGTTTCTCATCACGTGGTTCGCTTCGGTCGTCGCGTGGATGGCCCGTCCCGGTCTCGAAACTGGGCGTCGTGTCCGAGCGGCCGGCGCGTTCGCGATCGTGATCCTCGTCGTGATCGTGTTCGGACAGCTGCGGCTGGCCG
>JBDHED010000181.1:0-4271 GCA_039591175.1 Gemmatimonadota bacterium
CGACCTGTGGCTCCTGTACAACGCAGCCATGGAGCGCATCGTGTTCGATGCTCGTTCGGTGGTTCACCCGGCCACGCTGCCGGGTATGGCTGAGCGCACCGTGACGATCGGGTCGGTATCAAAGGAGTATCGCATGATCGGGTGGCGCGTGGGGTGGGTGTACGGTCCACGCGAGGTACTGGCTGACGTCGCGTTGGCGCATATTTACAACACCGCCACCGCGACCGGCATCGGCCAGGCCGGCACCATCGCCGCTTTGGACGAGCCCGAGGCTGAGTTCGCCCGCTGTGTTTCGATCTGGGAGCAACGCCGTGACATCGTGACCCGTGAGCTGGCACAGTACCAGATGGTCCCCGCCGCCGGCGGGTGGTCCCAGTTGTTAGATGTCGGGGCGCTTGGCTTCGATTCGATGACCGCCTCGAGACTGCTGCTGGAGAAAGGAGGCGTAGCCGCCACGCCGATGCGCCACTGGGGCGATCTCAGCGGCGACAGGTTCGTGCGGTTTGTCTTCAGCAACGAGCCGATAGAGCGGTTGCGCGGTCTCGGTGAACGTACTTTACATGCGCTGGGAGCTTCCGGATAAATGACCCTTCCACGGCCCGTCTGCGTAGCGATCCAAGGCGCCCATGGCGCCTACAGCGAGGAGGCCCTCGACCGGCTGCTCGTCTGCCCGTTTAAGATCGAAACCACCAAGGGTTTTCCGGAGATGTTCTCGGCAGTCGCCAAACACGAGGCCCACGCTTGTCTGGCGCCGATGGAGAACTCGTTGGTGGGCTCGATCTTTCAGAACTACGACCTGTTGTTGCGTTACGGCTACCGTGTGAGGGGCGAGGTTTACTTGCGCGTCAAACACTGCCTGATCGCGCCGGTCGGCACGTACTTCGACGACATCGAACGAGTTTATTCGCATCCGTTGGCCATCGATCAGTGTCAAGAGTTCTTCCGGCGTCATCCCGGGATCGAATCGATCGCGACCTACGACACGGCGGGTAGCGTGAAGATGCTGATCACCGAGCGGATAACCGGCGCGGCCGCTATTGCCGGAGCTGGAGCCGCAGCCTATTACGGTGGGAAGGTGATCCGCTCCGACATCGAGGATGACCCGGCGAATTACACTCGATTCTTCCTCCTCAGCCTCGGCGATGCCCAGCTTGGCGGGCTGGTCGAGCAGTTTTCGCGCGAAGCGGTCGGCCCGCCCAAGACGTCGATCGTGTTTCACATCGACAACGCGCCAGGGAGCCTGTGTTCGACGCTCGAGCCGTTTGCGCAACGCGGGATCGACTTGACCCGGATCGAATCCCGCCCCGTGCGTGGCAAACCGTTCGACTACATGTTCTACCTCGATTTCCTCGGAACGACCGCCACGTCGGATGCCCGCGATGCTCTGGCCGAGCTAAAGGCGAAGTCGGGGTTCACGCGGGTCCTCGGAACGTACCCGTCGGGGCGACTGGACTGGGTCGGTGCGGAGGACCATCCCGGTTTTCTCAGCGCCAGCTAGTGCAACTCAGGCAACCCAAGCGTCAAATCGGTAGTTGGCGCCGGTCGCGTGAGTGGCACCCACTCACCGCTTTCGAGCTCGACCAGGTCACGTGAATAGCGCACGTCTTCGGTGGCAAACTCGTTGGCCGCACGAGCGCGATCATATCTCCAGTCGTCGATTCGTCCGAGCCGTGATTGCCAATCCTCGCTCGCCAATCGAGCACCGGTCAGCTGCCACCCGTTGTCCCCGGGGCGGGCTGCAAAGTGTCCGTAGTACAGGCCAAGCATCGCCTGCTCATCGACTTCCCGGAGCACCAGCAACTCGGCGAAAACGCGGGTCGAGTCACCCGGGACGGCTCGCAACCGAACGATCGTCGGGCGAACGACGCCATCCAACCGTCGCGCCAGCTCTTCCTCCGACATACTCCGCCGGACACGCGGGTGGAGATACGTGAACGCTCGCTCGTAGCCGACGTCGCCGACACCGATGGTGCCGCGAGAACTCGATCCGGTCTGCGAAAGCGCTCGCAGGTACTGACGGACCGCGGCGACCGGGTCGCGCGGAAACGCGCGCGATGAAGGGAGCCTGGGCTCCGGCCGATCGATCAACCAGGCGAAGCTGGCCGCAGCGCTGTCGACCGGCATGGGTCGAAAAACGGTGTCGGTCAGGGTCGCTCGAGTCATGAGCCCCACCGTGTCTGCGCGCACGAGAGCGCGTTCGTCTGGGCTCTCGACCCACACGTCGGCGCGACAACCCAGCGCCGACAGGCAGAGCGCCAAGAGCACCCCCAGTCGTGTGAGCGAACCAAATGCCATCGTGGTGATGCAAGCTATATTCGGTTTTCGGACCGAGCCTCCTGGTTCGGTGTGATCGTGAACCCTCTCGGAGAGCACAGTGAGTGCCGAAAAGACGCGCCGCATCCACGCCCGCAAGCCACCGGCGCTGAGAGGCGTACCGCCGCGCTATCAAGTGTTCGATCGGCGCACCGATCCGCCTGCTACGGTGAGCGTCTTCTACTTCGATCCCGAGCACGACGGAGTCGTTTTCGAGGTCTACGACGACGAGTTTCGCGAGTTTCTGAAGCGGGATTCGGCTTTTGAGGGAAAGCGCTTCGATTGGGTGATCGACGTCGATCCAAACGCGCCGCACGACCCTCGGTCAGCGATCATTCACCCGGATCCGATGCCGGAGCCAAGTGAGCGCGGCACGGAAACGGACGCGTCGCTGAGTCTCGACCAAGCCGTTGCCGCCACCGAAACGGTTGACCGCTACCGCGTCATCCAGACGAGCGACCCGCTGTAGCCTCCAGTTGTTGCATGACTTCTATCGCGCGTGACTTGAGCCGCGCTTCGAGGACTGCGTGGTCCTCGTCCGATAGTTTCCCGGTCGCATAGTCGAGCTGTAGCTCGTGGATCTCTTCAAGGAGTCGCGCTTTCTCGGTTTCTAACTCGCGTCTATGCGCAACCGCTGCCGGCACCGACTCGGCGGACCCCCCGAACAGCGGATAAACGGCTAGCCACACCGCTGCCAGCAGGACCCACAACCCGATCAAGATCAGCAATGTGTCGCTCACGCACCGACGCGCTCGGTCTTTCGCTTCGCCAGCTCGACGACTCGACGACGACGAGCACCCGGCTGGGGTGTCGTCAGCGCGATCAGCATGCCAAACACCATGATCCCGCCTCCGATCCAGATCCACATCACCATCGGGTTGACGATAATGGTCACGTCAGCGCTCTGCGTGGCGGGCTGATACCCCTCGAAGATGGCGTAGAAATCTTCAAAGGTTCGCGACCAGATGGCGACCTCGGTCGTGGTCTGCTCTTGCCCCTCGGGATAGAAGCGCTTCTCGGGGCGTATCCGGTACGCGCGCCCGCCGTTCTCGGACACCGTCAGGTTCGCGACCGTCGCCGTGTAGTTCGGGCCCCGCTCGATGTCGGTTCCTCGGTAGAAGACCTGGAACGATCCAACTTCAATCGATTCCCCCGGCGCCAGTCTCGCAGATTGTTCGGTTACGAAAAAGACGCCGGCGATGCCTGCAAATACAAACACCACTCCGATGTGGACGATGTAGCCGCCGTAGCGGCGCCGGTTACGACCGATGAGGCTCACGAGCGCGGTCAGCGGCCGTTCCCCTTTGGAGCGCATGCGCGCGCGGGCTCCGCGGCCCATCTCCTGGCCGATCGTCGCCAACACAAAGGAGCCAAACGCGATCACGGCAATCGCATACCAGGAACTGATCCCGAGCACGACGGCCACCGCTCCAGCCGCGAGCAGAGCCACAACCGGGAACCGGAAATTTCGCTGCAGATTATGTCGCGAGGCGCGCCGCCAGGCGATCACCGGCCCGATCCCGGTCAGTAACAGAAGACCGATCGACAGCGGTTTGTTCACCAGATTGAAAAACGGCGGCCCGACGGAGATCCGCTGTCCGGTCGCCGCTTCCGATATGAACGGGAAGAACGTCCCCCACCAGATCGCGAAGAAGATGCCGAGCAGCAGCAAGTTGTTAAAGAGGAACGCGCTCTCTCGCGATACGAACGACTCGAGACGGTTCTCGGTCTTCAAGAGATCCGACCGCCACCACGTGAGTCCGACCGCTGTCCCGATGACGACGACCAAGAAGCTCAGAAAGACGACTCCGATGTTGGTCGAGGCAAACGCGTGAACCGATTCTATGATCCCGCTTCGGGTCACGAACGTGCCCAGGATGGTGAGCGCGAACGTGGCCGTAATCAAGCCCACGTTCCAGAGCTTCAGCATGCCGCGCTTTTCCTGAATCATGATCGAG
>JBDHED010000182.1:0-4268 GCA_039591175.1 Gemmatimonadota bacterium
TATCGTACTATATGGGTTACCGACGGGCGTAAGGGCCGACTTCGAGCCGGCGGTACAGTTCAATAATGGAAAACGGAGGAGAGATGTCACGATACCTCTTTGGCCTCTTGAGTGTCGTTCTCTGTGGCCATGTGACGGTTGCCGCCGCTCAAGAAGTGGCTCCGGACTACCTGTCGGTGATCGGAGCCGCGGAGAAGCGCAACTCGATCGAGACGGTCCGCGCCGAGGCCCACGTAACCGTGTCGGATGGCCTCGAGTATGACGTGGTTACGGTGTACCACGACCAGCAGCGCGCGATTTTTCATCTGTTGTATCCGGACAGGAGAGTCACATTAGGCGTCGAGGGGAAGTACTACTGGAGTTTCAACGGTGAGAGAGAAGAGGAGGTACCACCGTTCTATGAGTCGGTCGTTCTAGGACACCAGTTCCACGCGCAGCTTCTCTTCTTCGACCAGTTGAATGGTCCATTGGACGCAGCGGAGAAGCTCCAGTGTGGGGAGACGCAATGTCTCTCTCTCACCGGGCCACTCGGGCACGCACTCCACGTGGACGAGACAACCGGGCGCCCCGTCGGGCTCGTCCGGGTACGGGAAGACGGACCCAAAATAGAGATCGGGCTGGCCCGCTGGCGTGACATCGAAGGCGTAAGCCTCCCCTTTCTGATCACGATCGACGACGGCGAGCGGTTGTTCGAGTACGAGTTCCACTCGGTAACGTTCAACGAAGGCAGACTCGATGATCTTCGCGCACCGATGAGCGTGCTGACCGACGAACAGAAGTTGCTTCGCCTACACCGAATCGCGATGGATGCGCACCTCTTTGGCGATGCTGAAATGATGAAGGGAACCTTTGGTACAGAGGGTGTGGTGGTCTCTCGTGGAGAGGTGTATCCGACCGATGCCGGTGGATCCGAAGCGATGATGGACCGCATCCTGTCGAATCGTGACTACACGCGTTACGACGATCTCATCCGGCCGATCGTGAGGGTGTCCGACGACGGATCTTTGGGCTGGGTCATTGTGCGGATATCAGCCGAGGGGGTCCGCTTCGATGCGGATGGACAGCCGTCAGGTCCACTTGAGTTCATAAGCGCGTGGATTTCGATGTTCGAGAAAGAGGACGGAGATTGGAAGCAGATCGGTAACGTCTCGAACTTCATGCCGGACGAATGAAAACGTGTGATGCTCTCCTGTATGTCGCCGTGGCGGGGCTCGTCGGCCCGGCTTGTGACGACCTTTGGGCTCAAGAGCGGGTCCCACCCGATGCGCTGGTGATCGCCAACGGCCAGGTGATCGACGGGACGTGTGGCGACCCGATCAGCGACGGGATCGTCGTCATCCAGGGACAACGCATCATCGCGGTGGGTGAAGCCGACGCGTTCGAGATCCCGGGCGAGGTGCAGACGATCGATGCCACCGGGATGACAGTGCTGCCCGGCATCATCGATGCTCACGTTCACACGACCGCCTCGCCAGCGATCCGCCGACAGTTCCTTGAAGCGGGTGTCACCTCGGTGTGCGACGCGGGCTCACCCCTGAGAGATCTGCCGCAATTTGAACAAGATCGACTCGACGACCTGCCGATCGCACGAGGCTTGAGCGCCGGCCCGATTATGACCGCTCCCGGCGGTCTCCCCGACGCGGTTCTTCACCAGAACCTCAACTACGAGGTCGGCACGCCTGACGAGGCGCGAGATGGAGTCGCAGATCTCGTCGATCGCGGCGTCGACTTTCTCAAGGTCTACCTGCACCCGTCGCACAGGCAGACGGAGTATCCGATGCTCGAAGGCGAGACGCTTGCGGCGCTGGTGAACACGGCTCACGAGCGTGACGTCGTTGTGCACGCGCACGCCACGCAGCTCGCGGTATTGGAGTCGGCACTTGATGCCGGTGTCGACGCCATCGACCACGTTCCGAAACCACCGCTCGATCGGCGCACGCTGGAGGAAGCGCTGGCGAACAGCGAAGACCCGTTGACGGACCTGCGCGGTCTTGTGCTGGCGCCCGGCTACGATGTTCTGCTTCCGCGCATGGTCGAACAAGGTGTTGTTCTGGTTCCGACGCTAGGAGCGGACCTGGCCCGGTTCCGAGGCAGGACTCCGGACGAAGCCCCGTTCATGGCGGTCATCTCGGAGGGTATCCTGGAGGTGGTGCGCCGTTTCCACGCCAAAGGGGGCGCGATCGCGCTGGGGACCGATTACAACGCCGACAGCGGTGACCCACCCGGGATGCCGCTGGTCGAGATGCAGCGCCTTCTGGACGCTGGGCTCACACCAAAAGATGTCTTACAGGCCGGCACCCAGCGCGCCGCCTACGTCTGTGGCCACGGCGCGGAGCTGGGGACGCTCGAACCCGGCATGCTCGCCGACGTCATCGTGGTCGACGGCGATCCGCTGGAAGATATCGAAGCACTGGGACGCATCGTAGCGGTCGTCAAAGATGGTGAGGTCGCTTTCTCGCAGCCCAACCAGTGAACAACGATTTCCCGTCAGATCGAGATGGACGGTGGGACACGGTGCTGCGTTTTGCAGCTTTCAAGCATGCGGAGGATCGGCGAGCACCCGTACGAGGTGAGATAGCGCCTGACCGGGTCAGTGTTCACACCTGACACCCCTCCATACCACATCGATCCCTCCACCTTCCACAGCTTTGCCCCGGCCTATCGACTCGGTGCCGTTTTGTGGCAAATCATGGCCAAAAGTGTGCGTTGACTTTTCACCAGAATTGGTATTGAATAGAGAGATTCGACCCCGTTCTTGCACGCCGCGGGGTTCCCGCAGGCCCGATCGACAACGCGACACCGAAGTGAGGGACCATGAACTGGACCGCACGCCGTACTGTCGGGCTAATCGCCCTCGGCTGTATGACTGTGAGTTGTTCCGAGAGCTCCAATCCAATCGGTACCGCTTCCCCCGACTCGAACGTGGCAGGTCAAGTCGTCGATCCGGCTTCGGTTCATGGCACGAAGTGGGTTGACGAAAACGGTAACGGTACTCGTGACGACGGAGAGCCGGGCCTTCCCGGGGTGACGATCTACGTCGACCTCAACGACAACGGCGTCCTCGACGAGGGCGAACCGAACACGGTTTCCATGGCCGACGACGCGGCGACCGAGGTCGACGAGGCGGGCATGTACTGGCTCGAGGATCTCGAGTCCGGCATGCTGACGATCCGCGAGATCGTGCCCGACGGTTTCGTCCAGACGTTCCCGGCGGATCCCGGGTCGCACGTCCTCGACGTCGCCCCCAACCAAAGGGTCGAAGGCATCGACTTTGGCAACCAGCGGATCGAGCCGGCATCGATTCACGGTACAAAGTGGTCGGACGCCAACGGCAATGGGTCTCGCGATCCCGACGAACCGGGTCTGCCCGGAGTGATCATCTACTTGGATCTCAACGACAACGGCGCGTTGGACGATGGCGAGCCCACGACGTTGACGATGGAAGACGATCCGGCGACCGATTTCGACGAAGGCGGTCGTTATTGGTTCCGGGAGCTGCGGCCGGAGACGTACGTGGTTCGTGAGGTCGTCCCAGACGGGTTCATGCAGACGTTTCCAACGAACGGTGGCGAACACAGAGTGACGGTCGATTTTGGCGACACAGTTGAAGAGGTCGACTTCGGCAACCAACAGATCGAGCCGGCATCGATCCACGGTGCGAAGTGGTCGGACAGCAACGGCGACGGGCTGCGTCAGGACGAAGAACCAGGCCTCCCCGGGGTGACGATCTACGCTGATCTCAACGAGAACGGCGAGTTCGACGAAGACGAGCCGCACACGGTGACGATGGAGGACGACCCGGCGACCGACTTTGACGAGTCGGGGTTGTACTGGCTCGAAGGCCTTCGACCGGGGGCCAGGGTGATCCGCGAGGTCGTGCCGGACGGGTTCGTGCAGACGTTCCCCGCCGATCCAGGCGCGCACATGGTCGAGCTCGCGAGCGGTGAAGTGCTCGAAGGTCTCGACTTCGGCAACCAGGAGACGGCCGCGGTCCACGGCACGAAGTGGCTCGATCTCAATGGCGACGGGGCCCGCGACGACGATGAGCCGGGCATCCCAGGCGTCGTCATCTACATGGACGTCAACGAGAACGCGGAGCTAGACGAAGACGAGCCGCGGACCCGAACGATGCGTGACGACCCGGCGACCGAGCGCGACGAGACCGGTCGCTATTGGTTGCGCGGACTCCTCCCCGGCACGTTGCTGATTCGCGAGGTTGTCCCTGACGGGTTCGTGCAGACGTTCCCCGCCGATCCGGGTTTCTATAT
>JBDHED010000183.1:0-8034 GCA_039591175.1 Gemmatimonadota bacterium
GGTCGAAAAACACGACGGGCGAGTCGTGAAGTTCCTGGGTGACGGGGTGCTGGCCGAGTTCCCGAGCACCCAATCCGCGGTTCGCGCGGGCATCGATCTTCAGAAAGAGTACACAAAGCGCACCGCCGAGAGTCCGCCCGGTGATGGTCACAGCTTGCGGGTCGGGATTCACGTCGGCGACGTGGCGCAAATGCCGGATGGCGATCTGTACGGTGACGGCGTAAACATCGGTGCGCGGCTGCAAGAGGCGGCAGGCGCCGGACAAGTCGTCATAAGCGAAGACGTGTGGCGCCAGATCCGGCAACGGCCGGAATTCGAGTTCAAGGATCTGGGAGAGCAGGATCTCAAGGGTGCCTTGGACCCGATGACGATCTACGGCGTCCAAGTGGGCGAGGGTTTGGGCTCGCGCACCTCGGCGACGGGGATCGATCCGCGTCGGTTCTCAATCGGTCGTTCGCAAGGGGGTTCACGCCGACGATGGGACGTGCCGTATCTGAAGCCGATAGTGACGGTGGCCGCCGCGGTGGGCATCACCGTGTTCCTGATGCGCGGCGGCGAAGAAGAGCAACCGCCACCGCCGGAGAGCTCGACGCCCGAGGCGATTACGGGGCAGTTGTTCGAAGCGGTCGGTAAGCTCCAGGAGATGCAACAAGCGGACGAGGCTCAGCAGCGGTTGATCGAGAGCCAGCGTCAGCGGTTGGAGGAGCTCGGGCGGCAGCAGGACGAGCAGGAAAAAACGGGTGCTCCGGCTGTCCCGGGGTTGGCCGAGGAGATGGAGGAGCTCCGCGGGGTGCTCGGACAGCTTAGAGAGATGGGAGTGCCCGGCGTTGTCGTTGACTCGCTGGCCACCGTTGGGATCGTGGATAGCGTGACTGCAGCGATCGAGGCAGCGGGCGCCGCTGGAGAGGCCGACGAAGACGCCGAAGTCGTCGCGCCCCCGCCGTCTACTCCTCAAGTCGGGCCGGACGCTCAACCGCCTCGGGTCGACGACGATAGGCAACCCGGACGACGCGTCCCACCCGCGGATCGACGCCGTCCGCCTGGTCAGTGACCCTAAACCCGAAAGGGAGCGATGAAACAACTTCGGTTATTGCTGATCGTCGGGAACGCAGCGGTGGTGATCCTGTTGTTGATGATACCCGGCGGGAAGTTGCTCGGCGTAATAAGGCCGGGGTTCACAGACACGTCTTTTGTCGGGTGGATGCTGTACACGGTTGTGGGCTTATCGTCTCTCTATGCGTTGTGGGGTGTTCAGTACCCTCGTTCGAACCTCTTCCGGCCTTTTGTCGCGACCGGGCTTGTTGGTAGTGCGGTGTTGACGATCGTTTCGGCGCTTGTGGCGCGGAGTTTGTACCTGGCTGCGCGCCCTGATGTCGCACCGATCGGAGTCGCGGCGACGATCCTCTTCGGGCTGAACGTTCTCGTGCTGTGGGAGCCGTTCAGAATGCGCAAAGCGCGGACAAGTTGATGAAACCACTGCGAGTGTTGCTGATCGTCGGGAACACATTGGCGGTAGCTGTCCTATTGGCGATACCGATCGGAAAGCTGTTCGGAGTGGTTGAAGAGGAAGTCAACGCTGCCGCCATGTTCGGTTGGTTCATCTACTTCGTCCCGACGCTCGCATCGGTGCTCGCGCTGTGGGGCATTCAGTTCTCACGATCCTCGCTAACTCGGCTATTTGTTACGGTCGCTATGCCCGGGAGCTTCTTGGTCGCGATCCTCTCGTTTGTAATGTATCTGAGGGCCCCCTCCGCTTTCGCTCAGATTGGGATTGGTGCCGCGATCTTGTTGGGGCTCAATGTCCTAGCGCTCTGGGAGCCGTTCCGGGAGCGCGTCGCGGAGGTCGATCGCTGATAAGCGGGACAGCGATCGGGACATAAAAAGAGACGGGCGACGCGTCATGCGCGCCCGTCTCTTTGCTGCTTTTCTTCTGTTGAAACGCGGGTTACTTCAGCGTAAACAGGATGCTCTCGACGCTCGAGTCGCCGGTAACGGCGTGATCGTGGGCCGCAGTGGCCTCGACCATGAACACCTCACCTTCGGTGAACGTCCGCTCGGTCTCTTCGCCGCCCTCGCGATAGGTCATGGTTCCACCCTCGATCACTACCGCGAGCTGACCTTCGGTGTGAGTGTGCTCGCCGGCCCATCCGCCTGGTTCGCCGATCAGCCTTTGAGCGATGACACGGTCGGTCTCCAGCACCACCTCGGCCGGACGGTTGGGATAGTCCTGTGAAGTAGCGGTCCCCGGCTCACCGGGTGCAAGCGTGATCAGCACGAAGTCCGCACTGCCACTCGAGATCATGTGGTCGTGCGCCTCGGTCGGCTCGACCGCGACAACTTCGCCGGCGCTGAACACGCGCTCGGTCTCCTCGCCACCTTCCCGGTAGATCTGCGTCGCGTCCTTGAGCACAACCGCGATCTGACCCTCACCGTGTGAATGCTCACCGGCCCACACGCCGTGCTCGGCCGTCACTCGCTGTGCGACGATCTGGTCATTCTCGAACACTACGTCTGAAGGCAGGTTCGGGTACGCCTGGCGCACCGCGCTCGTCGTCTCTTCGGTGACGACGGGCTCCTCTTCTTCCATGGCGGCTTCTTGGGCCTGTTGTCCGCAGGCTGCGATCACAAACAGGATCAGCAATAGACCCGCAAGCCGTTCGAATGTCTTCAAAGTCCCCCCTGAGTTGGTTGAAAAACGATCCATTGGCTGGTTGGTAGGTGGCCATAACCTAGCTCTGCGGCGTTCTGGCGGCCAAGCGGCGCTCTGGCGGCCCGATAGACGATTGCCGAGGTTGGAACCGATATGGAAATCCTGCGCAAGACCCTCTTCATCGCCGAGCTTCTGCTCGGGCCCGGCCTGGCGACGTTTCTGCTCCTCCCGATCGCCATGATCGGGTTTCTGGCGTTCGGGCTCTCGCTGACCGGCATGTTCATACCCGGCAGCGACTTGCCGAGCTTCATGTTCGGCGTGTTCCTGCTGCCGTTCTTCTTGATGGCGATGGGTGGGTTGCTCGGTCTTCCGGGACTCTGGGCGGCGGTTCTGAGCAGTGGACCGATCCCCGAGCGTCAGCGCAAGTTGTTGCTGGCGTCGCTGACTCTGGGCGTCCTATCGGCCGGGACGTTCCTGACGTTCATGGTCTGGGGATCAGTTGCGAGCGGCATGCGCGACTTGCCGGGTACCTTATGGCTAGGTCTCGGTTTTCTGTTCCCGGTTCTGATCGGGCTGCGACATATCGTGCGCTTGATGTTCCTTGGCAGAGGCGCCTGATCTCGCAATCGATGGATACCCACCAGCACCGCCTGACCGCACTTTGGTTCGCCGACATCGTCGGATACAGCGAGCTCGCTGATAGAGACGAGGGCCAGGCCTGCGAGATCGATGAAGCCTTCGAGATCATCGATCAGATGTACGAAGAGCGGGACATCGACCTGGTCTACGTGAAAGTGAATCCGCTCTGGGAGCCTTTGCGTTCCGACCCGCGGTACGCTGAGCTGCTCGAGAAGATGGGGTTGGACTGAGAACCGCCAGCCGCCGATTCCCGGTTCCAAACGACTTTTCGTTTCCTTCAACGGTATGGTCGAGTGGCTGGTGCGTGCTGGCGCCGTTCTCGGCTGACTACGAGCGGCGCGCGCTCGAGTATCGGTATCGGTTGCCGGGCGGTCACTCGACGCAGGTCGAGTTGCGCCAGCCGGGTGGGCGCGGCAAGCCGGTCGTGGCGCAGGTCACCGGTGGTCGCGGCGCACGGATCGGCTTGAGTTCCGTCGAATGGTCGGCAGTTCGGTCGGCGGTCGGACACTTTCTGCGAATCGACGACGACCTGGAGCCGTTCTACGCCCGGTGCCGGGAAGCCGGCGAACCGTTCGTCCATGCTGAACGGACCGGCTTCGGTCGATTGATGCGATCGCCGACGCTGTTCGAGGACATCGTCAAGATCCTTGCCACGACGAATACGACATGGGCGGGCACCAAATCGATGGTCGCCAACCTCGTCTCGCTGACCGACGGCGAAGGGGTCTTCCCAACACCAGAGCGAGTCGTGGCGATTGGAGCCAAGCGGTTGCGTGAGCAAGGCCGGTGGGGGTACCGGGCCGAACCGCTGGCCAGGATCGCCCGCGCCGCGGCCACGGGTCGCCTCGACTTTGATCGCTGGGAGTCGTGGGACGGATCGACCGCAGACCTGGAGGCCGAGATCCTGGAATTGCCGGGCATCGGTCCGTACGCCGCCGCGCATGTGTTGGCGGTGCTGGGTCGGTAAAGAGAAGTACTTCCCCAAGGCGCGCAAGCCGGTGACCGACAAACGGATGCTCGAGATCTACGACGTGTGGGGTGAGTGGCGCGCGCTCGCATACTGGTTCGATCTATGGTATTCCCCGGAGAGCTAGAGCAGGAACCCGGTGGTAGGCCGTTTCTCAAAGCGGCGCTGAACGGCTCCCGCGACCCGCACGAGCACTCGCACCTACCGGTCACCGCGAAACAGCTCGCACGCGAAGCACGCCACGCGGTTAGCGCCGGTGCCGACGCCATTCATCTGCATGTGCGAAACAAAGCTCGCAAGGAGAGTCTTGCAGCGGACGATGTCGATCGAACGCTCAGAGCTGTTCGCCAAGCCTGCCCCGACACGGCGATCGGTATCAGCACGGCGGCGTGGATCGTTCCTGACACGGAGAAACGATTGCGCGCGGTGCGTGGGTGGCGGGAGAAACCCGACTTCGCGTCGGTCAATTTTAACGAGCGCGGCTCGGTCAACCTGATGAAGGCGCTGCTCAACATGGGCGTCGGCGTCGAGGTTGGCCTCAAGGATCGCGATGCCGCCGAGACGTTTCTGGCCAGCGGGCTCGCCGATCGTTGCCAGCGAGTTTTGCTGGAGCCACGCGAGGGTGACAGCGCATTAGCGCTCGAGATCGTCAGCGAGATCGAACATGAGCTCGATGTCGAGGGCGTCGAGGCGCCGCGGCTACTGCATGGGGTTGGCCCAACGACGTGGCCATTGATCGATATCGCGATCGTTCGCCGTTACGAAACCCGCATCGGACTGGAGGACACGTTGACTCTCCCAGACGGTTCGTTGGCACAGGACAATGCCGACTTGGTTCTTGTGGCGCGCAAGCGGAGGAAACTCTTGAGGGGAGTCAAAGGAGCAGGAGAGTGAGATGACACTACCAAAACCGCCGTCGACCTACACCGAGTTCGTCAAGCGATACCCAGAGCTGGCCAAGGCCTGGGACCTGATCGGCAAGGGCGGCAATGAGGGTCCGCTGGATGGTGACACGATTCGACTGGTGAAGCTCGGGATCGCGATCGGCGCGATGCGCGAGGGTGCGGTTCACTCGAGCGTCCGCAAGGCGATCGCCATGGGGATCGACGTCAAAGCGCTGGAGCAGGTTGTCGCGCTGGCAGCCGGAACTCTCGGAATGCCGAGCACGGTGGCGGCGTGGACGTGGGTCAAGGACGAGCTACCAGAAGGAGGCTGACGCGCCGTGATGTCTTACCGGATAGCGCTATCGATCGTGGCGATCACGGTCGGGTTGTCGTGCGACGGTTCGAGCACCCCGACCGCGCCGCCGGAGGGCCTCGAAGACCACACAGTTCGGCGTGGCGGCAGGTTTCACCGCTCGGGACTCAACGACCCCGAGCAGAATTGCGTGCAGTGTCACGGTGCCGATCTGCGGGGCGGCGACAACGGCGAGCCGTCGTGCTTTTCGTGCCACGGGAATGTGTGGGACTAGGAGTCGGGGCGCTCGAGTCGATCCAGTCGCTTCTCGATCTCCATCAGCTTGTACAGGATCATGATGTGGGTCTTCTTGGCATCGATGCCGACCGGGCTCGCGTCGCTCGTGATCTCGGCTGCGATCCGTTCGTAGGCTTCTGTCGGGATCTCCATGGGTCCTCCGGTGTGGGGGTTTAGCGGTGGGCTACCCTCAACCGCCCGGGTACCCCAGCTCGGCCGACCGTACGATCGTCATCTTTTCGAGTTGCATGTCGCGCATCGTGTACGGGATCCCGCCGGTGCCGAGCCCCGACTCGCGTACCCCAGCGAACGGCATCCAATCGACCCGGAACGCCGTGTGGTCGTTCACCATGACGGCCGACGCGTCGAGATACCGGGAAGCGCGCAACGCGGTGTCGAGATCACGCGTGAAGACAGCCGCCTGGAAAGCGTACGGAAGGGAGTTCGCCAACCCGAGCGCCTCGTCGAATCGATCGTACGGGTAGACCGCGATCACCGGACCAAAGATCTCGAGCGTGCTGACCTTGGCGCTCGTCGGGGGATTGTAGAGCACAGTCGGTGCGTACGTGGTCGACGACAGCTCACGTGCGCCGCTCAAATGTTCGGCGCCGCCGTCGATCGCCTCTTCCACCCACTCGCCGACACGGGTGACTACTTCGCTCTCGCGGATCAGCGGGCCGACCTCGGTCACCGGCAGTGTCGGATCGCCGACCGTCATCTCGTATGCCAGCTCGGCCAGCCGCTCGGCCACCTGGTGAGCCACGTCGCGGTGCGCGAAAACTCGCTGTACCGAGACGCACACCTGGCCGGCATGGTAGAAGCCGCCCTTGGCGAGCAGCGGCAGCGCGTCGTCGAGATCGGCGTCACGGGCCACGATCACCGGCGCCGCGCCGCCGTGCTCGAGCGCGCAACGGGCGCCCGGTGCCAGGTTGGAGCGCAGCATCCAGCCGACCTTGGCGCTACCGATAAAGCTGAAGAAGCCGACCCGTGAGTCGCTCACCAACTGACCGGCGACGTCGAGGTCGGTCGTCATGAGCGCCTGGCACCACTCGGGGGGCAAACCCGCTTCGTGCAGGATCTCGACGAACCGCCAGCATGAGAGCGGCGTGGCCTCGGCCGGCTTGACGATCACCGGACACCCGGTGGCGACCGCCGGACCAACCTGATGGGCGATCAGGTTGAGCGGGTGGTTGAAAGCGCTGAACGCGACCACCACGCCGCGCGGTTCGAGTTGCGTAAACGCCAGTCGTCCGGCTGACGCCGCGTTGACGTTCATCGGGATCTCGGTGCCGCGCTGGGTGCGCAGCTCTTCGACGCAAATGCGGACGCTGTCGATCGCGCGGTCGGCTTCGATCTCGGAGTCGATCAGCGGCTTGCCGCCCTCGCGGGCGGCTTCGATCGCGAGCTCGTCTCGTCGCTCGCGCATGATCTCGCTCGCGCGATCGAGGATCGCGATCCGGGTGGCCGGTGAGAGCCATGTGTCACGATCTCGGTACAGCCGGTAGGCGGTCGTCAGCGCTCTGTCGACACCGGCTTGATCGGCCTGCTCGATCGTCGCGATCACCGCGTTGTCGAACGGTGCGGTGACCTCCATCGTGCCGGCAGCGCGGGCACCGGGTACCAAGAGCGGGAAGTGATCGGCCATCTAGATCGGACACACCAGCTCGCCGAGCTTCTCGGTGAGCTTCATGTTCTCGGCGTAGTCGACTGGGCAGTCGATGACGACAACCGTTTCATCGTCGATCGCCTGTTGGAGGATCGGCACGAGCTCGTCGGTGGCCTCGACGCGGTACCCCTTGGCGCCAAAGCTCTCGGCGTACGCGACCAAGTCTGGGTTTGTGAAGTCGGTGTGGCTTGGCCGGCCAAAGTGACGCAGCTGATGCCAGGTTATCAATCCATACTCGGCATCGTTCCAAATCAGGATCACGATCGGCGTGTCGGTGCGGAGCGCGGTCTCGATCTCCTGTGAGTTCATGAGAAACCCGGCGTCGCCGGTGACCGCGACGATCGTGCGGTCGGGGTAGACGAGCTTGGCGCCGATCGTGCCCGGAAGAGCGATCCCCATCGACGCGAACCCGTTCGAGATCAAACATGTATTGGCGCGCTCGGCCTGGTACATCCGGGCGATCCACATCTTGTGCGCGCCGACGTCGCTGATCACGATGTCGTCGGGCTCGAGCACTTGTCGCAAGTCCCAGAGGATCTTCTGTGGCTTGATCGGAAACGCATGATCGTTTGCGTGCTCCGAGAGCTCGTCAGCGATCGCTTGCCGCAGGCCCGACGCGGGCAACGAGTCGCGCGGCTG
>JBDHED010000184.1:0-4150 GCA_039591175.1 Gemmatimonadota bacterium
CGACCACTGCCTCGCCATCGGTGCTGGTCACCACGCCGCTCATCGCACCGGTCGTAACCTGAGCG
Source organism: Gemmatimonadota bacterium (assembly GCA_039591175.1). Taxonomy (GTDB): domain Bacteria; phylum Gemmatimonadota; class Gemmatimonadetes; order JACCXV01; family JAHWKZ01; genus CAMYLR01. The sequence goes on from JBDHED010000184.1 coordinate 66, forward strand.
GAGAGGATCGAAGGCAAGAGAAACAGGGCAAAAAAGAAGACGCCCACCACGTGGAGGCGTCTTAGCGGACGGAAGTCAGACATCTGATCCCTCCCGAACTCAAGGAATACGCGTCGATTTCTTTTGGCTAGACCTCGGACCATGATAACAGGCCTGCACCCAAGTGCAAGCCCAGGGGTTACCAGCTGATGTGTCCAGCCACGAACTCGACCGCCTGCTCCTCGGCCCAGCACCGGGGTGCCCACGGTGGGCCGGTAACAAAGCCGGTATGCCCGCCTTTGGGGGTGAACCGGCATTCGACGCTGGCGGCGGCGCGGCGTTCGACCTCCGGTAGCACCTCGGCCGGCAAGAACGGGTCGTCGACGGCGCTCAGGAGCAACGTCGGAACGGCGATCCGGTCTACGAAGTCGATCGACGAGGAGCGGGCGTAGTAGTCAGCGGCGTCCTTGAAACCGTTGACCGGCGCCACTGCCGCATCGTCGTATGCCCAGAACGTCTTGGCGGCCCGCACGCCGGCGACGTCGACTTTGTCGGGGTGACGCTCGGCGAACGCCAGCGCCTTGGGTTTCAGGCTGTCGAGAAAGTACCGGACGTAGTAGGGCCCAAAGCCGGACTCGAGATGGCGCGATGCGGCTGCCAGATCGTACGGCACCGAGATCGTGACCGCGGCTCGCACCGCTTGGGGGGTGCTCTCCCCGCGCTCCCCAAGCCACTTGAGAAGCACGTTCCCACCCAGCGAGACGCCGATCAGCCCAAGTCTGAGCCCGGGCTGGCTCCGCTCCAGCTCGCCGACCAGCCAATCGAGATCGCTCGTTTCACCGGAGTGGTACATCCGATCGCCGGAATTCAGAATCGGATCGCCGTCGGGATCGTCGAGCGGAGTCGCACACGAGCGGAAGTTGAGCGCCAACCCGCGCCACCCTCTGCGGCGGGCGCCGTCCAACAGACCGTGGACATAGAGCGAGTGCGAGCTCCCCTCGAGACCGTGCAGAACGACCACCAGGGGCGCCTCATCCGGCCCATCGACCCAATCGAGCAACAGCTCATCGCCGTCCGGCGTCGTCCACGCTTCGCGCCGCATGGCGACCTTGGGGCCACGACGAAGCACGCGCCCCCACATCGTCTGCGGGTGCCCCCCGGGTAGCCATCGCGCGGGCTGGAATCCGTTCTCGCTTTTCATCCCCACGTCGCGATCATGAACAGCAGCAAAAACGTCGCGTTCACGTATGCCACCGTCATCACCCACCGATGGGACGGGATCCAACCCCCGGGACGATCGACGCCGACCACAGCCGCACCGAGGGCAACCGCCAATCCGTAGACCGTCAGGCCATGGTGACCGATGAACCAGCCGGCAGCTGCCAGCACCAAGAACCCGGCGCCGCCCCAAACGAGCGTGCCACGCACGCCGAGCCTTGCGGCTAGCGTTCTTTCCCCGCGAGCAGCGTCGGCTTCCAGCTGATACACCTGGGTCAGCGGGTACATCGCCGCGACGACCGCAACCGCCGCGCCAAGCGACCAGTGACCAGCCACATCAAGCGGCCAATCGCCCCCGGCGGCGCTCCAACCGAGCGTCCAACCGAGACCTCCCTGGCCGATCGCGATCGCAATCAGGGCGATCATGTGCGATCTCTTCCATCGGATTCTGGGATGGGAGTAGGCAGTAAAGATGAGCCACAACCCGACATAGGCTACCGCGAACGTCCAGCTGACCAGCGGGGCGAAGGCCGCACCCACGGCTTGAAGCATGGTGCTCCACCGCTCCATTCCGATCGGCACTTCGGGTGGGTTCGCCAACCCGCCGATTGGACCCTCGTCACGATCGTAGGCCGAGTTGAAGGCGTTGGCGCCCGGATACAGGAGCAGATGGACGAGCGCGAACCCGAGTGTCGTGCGGCCCGTCCAGGGGCCCGGCGCCGAATAGGCGCCCCACACGTAGATCGGCGACAGCACGTAGACAAACGGAAAACGGAGGTGCAGGATCGCGTTCCGCAAATTCCCCTCTTACTCCAACTCGCGCTCGAGCTCTTCGATCAGCTCGCGCGCGTCACGTTGCTCGAGGCGCTCGTACCCGCTCCGCGGATCGAGCTCGACCACCATCCGAAGCTCCTCGAGCGCCGCGTCGATGTCATCCATCGCCAAGTAGGTGAGCGCCAACTGCATTCGCACCGTTACTCGGTTCGGGGCTAGTTCGATGGCGCGGTTGAGAAACCGCGCGCTCTCTTCCAACGACACATCGGGATACCCCCCGAGAAAGAACCGCGCAACCGCCTTGGCGGCCGGATGAACGGTCGTCAGCTCGCGGTGCCACACGCCCAGGATCGTATACGGAGCGAAGTCGTGGGGGTCGAGCACGACGGCGTACTCGGCCGCCGCCTTGGCCTGCTTGGCGAGATCGATCACCTCTCGCGCGCGTCTTATCCGATGGACGTGCGCCAGATGTTGGCCGTAACGACCGACGGCGATCGAAAGCGCCGTGTACGCGCGCGACATGTCGGGGTCGCTCCGGACCGCCGCGCTGGCAACGTTCACAGCCTCGACCAGGATCTCTTCGTCGCCCTCGCGACCCGCCGTTTCCTGGGCCCGACTGGCGAGTGCGATCGACAGCTTGGAGAGGAGGATCGCGTCGTCCGGATGCTGCTTGAGACCTCCTCGATAGGCTTCGATCGCATCCATCGTCATGCCGGCTGTCATCAGGCTGTCGCCAAGGACGACCGAATCCTGTCTGCCGCTCGTTTGTGCATCCGCGAATGTGGAAGCGACGAGTTGAAACCCGATCGTGAGTATGATAACCCTTGGGATCGCCATGCGAAGCCTCAAGTTCCGCCCGATCCAGGCGTCGTCAAGCGATTATCTGTCGTTGGCTGATCGCTTCCGTGCGGATAGGTTCTAGTTCTCTCGATCCACGGCTACCACGATCAAAGTCGCCACATCTTGACTTCACCCGGGAGAACCAGATGCGAGACCTCACGTTGATCGTCTTCTTCATCGTCGCGGTCCTCACAGCGTTCGCGCTCCCATCGGGAGCCAGCGCTCAGGTCAATGTCGGCCGGGCCATACAAAACCAGGCCGAGTACGAGGTCCGCCGCAAAGCCCGACAGGAGACGAGTAAGGCGATCCGTTGCGCGTTTGGTGACATCCAGTGCATTGAGAAGGCCAAAGAAAACGATCAAGAGGTCGTGATCGTCGACCAGGACGGCAAGGTCATCAAGCGGAACCCCGATTTCGCTCGAGGCGAGAAGGTTCTGTTCGCAAGCGACTTGGCAGACGAGCCGATCGGTCGTTTTCCGGTCAGTCAGCTCGTGTACGAAAAGGGCAACATGCAGATCGTCGAAAAGGACGGCATGAAGGTGTTGGAGGCTTCGTCCGCGAGCACTTTCCGCGTCCAATTGCCAGAGCCGCTCCCCGAGGGTTTCACGCTCGACTTCGATCTTCAGATTGGCGCCCCAAATCAGATGGCGTACGTCCTGTTCACACCGCTCGAGACTTCTTACAGCCGGTATGAAAGCGATTACTTGAAGATCTATCGCTCAGGCGCGGGCCTTTACCGTAAAACCGACGACATCTCGTTCGGGGTCGTCGACGAAATCACCGCCGAAATGGTGCATTTCGCCCTGCAGGTGGACGGCGAATACGCAATTCTCTACGCTGGACCGGAGCGGATCGCCAACGTGCCCGTCACCAACTTTGTTACGGGCGACATGATCGAGTTCCGCTTGAGCGCCGATTCCGAGCGGTCGACGTACATCGGCAACATTGTCGTCGCGGGCGGCGTCGAGGACATGTACTGATTCTCAATCTCTCGCAGATTAGATCGGCAGCGCGTACCCGCGGGTCGCTTCGAGCTTGCGTTGAACCCGATCGGCGACCTTGATCAGCTCGGCTTCCTCATCGACCAGGTTGCGGGCGTCGGTCTCAACGACTAGCACCGGCGACAGATCGTAACGCGCGATCCAATCCTCGTAGTGGCCGTCGAGTTGCTCCAGGTACGCGGTGGGGATCGTCTGCTCGTAGTCGCGGCCCCGCGTGCGAATGCGGTCCTCGAGCACGGGGACGGACGTTCGCAAGTAGATGAGCAGATCGGG
>JBDHED010000185.1:0-4098 GCA_039591175.1 Gemmatimonadota bacterium
AGCGGGAGCTTTGTTGGCGCCGGTCACGACGAGCAACACCTCGCGGGTGGCATGCAGCGCGCGCGGTGCCAGCGTTAGTCGATCGACGGACGGCTTTGGGATGGAAAAATCATCGGCCAAGACAGCGCCGGTCCAGCGCTCCTTCTCGGCGATCAGTAGATGGCCGGGGAAGAGCGAGGCGACGTGGGCGTCGACGCCCATCCCCAGGACGATGAGGTCGAATCGCGGGTCGTCGACGAGCGCGGCTTCGATCTGGGCTTCGTAGGCACGGGCAGCGCGGTCGCGATCCGGTTCTTCACCGTCGAACCGGTGAATGTTGATTGCCGGGATGCCCGCTGGTTCGAGCAGAACCTCTCGCGCCATGCCGTAGTTGCTGTCGGGATCGTCGGGCCCCACGCACCGCTCGTCACTCCAGAAGAGCTCGACCCTGTTCCAGTCGATATCCGTCGATCGAGCCAACCGCGCATAGACGGGCGGGATCGTCGAGCCCCCGGTCAACACGACGAGCGCCCGGCCGCGAGCCCGAAGGGCCGCGTCGATCGCGGTCTCGATCTGCGCCGCCGCGTCGCCCAAAAGCGTCTCTCGCGAGGGGTGGATGACGATCGCTCGTCGACCCAAGCCTACTCACCCGCTGCTTCTTTGAGCCCGCGCCACACGTGGCCGTTGCCGGCCAGGATCCGTGCTGCGTCGGGTGGCCCCTCGCCGCCGGCGTCGTAGCTCGGAAACTTGGGCGCGGCGGCCAGTGCCCAGGTCTCCAGGATCGGGGTGATCAATGCCCACTGGGCCTCGGCTTCATCGCCGCGCGTGAACAGCGTGGCGTCGCCTTCGATGGCGTCGAGGAGCAACGTCTGGTAGGCGTCCGGCAGCTCGACGCCAAACGTCTGCTGGTAATCGAACTCCATTCTGACCCGCGAGGTCCGCATCCCCTCGCCGGGCACCTTGGCCGCGAACGTTATGTCGATCTCCTCGTCGGGCTTGAGTCGAATAGCGATCGAGTTCGGCGGCACGCGCGCGTCGGTGCGCGCGAATAGGGTGTGCGGCGTCGACTTGAACTGCACTGCGATCTCGGTCACGTCGCGGCACAGTCGCTTGCCCGCTCGGACGTAGAACGGAACACCAGCCCAGCGCCAGTTCTCGATTCGGAACTCAACCGCGGCAAACGTCTCGGTGCTTGAGTCGTCGGCCACTCGCTCGGCTTCCCGATAGCCGGGGACCGGCTCACCGTCGATCGTGCCCGGACCGTATTGCCCGCGAGCGGTGCGGTGGATGATTTCGTGGGCGCTCATCGGGGGCATCGAGCGCAGCACCTGGACCTTCTGCTCACGCACCGAATCGGCGTCGTACGCGATCGGTGGCTCCATCGCGGTCAGCGTCAGCAGCTGCAAGAGGTGGTTCGCGATCATGTCGCGTAACGCGCCGGTACCGTCGTAAAAGCCGGCGCGATGTCCGACGCCTAGCGTCTCCGCCGCCGTGATCTGCACTTGCTCGACGTAGTTCCGGTTCCAAATCGGTTCGAACAACGTATTCCCGAACCGAAAAGCCAGAATGTTCTGAACCGTTTCCTTGCCCAAGTAGTGATCGATGCGAAAGACCTGTGACTCGTCGAACGAGTGGGCGATCGTTTGGTTGAGCTCGTGCGCCGATTCGGAGTCGTGCCCGAACGGCTTCTCGACCACGATGCGAGTCCAGCCATCGCCCTCGACGCAAAAGCCGGTCGCCGCCAAGCCCTCTACGATCGGTGGCGCCAGCGACGGAGAGACCGATAGGTAAAACAGTTGGTTACCGTCGGTTGGTGAGCCAGCGCCGTGGGATTCGAGCCGCACGGCGAGCTCACGATAGGAATCGGTTTGCGTTAGGTCGGCCTGCATGTAGTCGAGCTTGCGGGCGAACTCGTCCCATTCCGAGGTGTCGAAGTCGCGCACTCGCTTTGAAACGGCCTCCCGCATCAGGTCGCGAAACGCCCCCACGGACATCTCGCCCCGGCCGACCCCGATGATCGAGAGGCACGCGTCGAGGTAGCGATCACGGTGAAGCCGATAGAGCGCGGGCAGCAGCTTGCGCTTGGACAAATCCCCCGTGCCGCCGAAGATCACTAGTGCGCACTTGCCGGCTTTGCGCAGCTTGATCTTCTCGATGCGGGTCTCGGTTTGGGCGCGGATGACAGGCTCGCTCATTTCGCCGCCTCTCTTGCGTGGGCTTCCCAATCGGTGTGCACCGGTTCGCTCTGTGGATCGTCGAGCCGCCGATAGGTGTGCGAACCGAAGTAGTCGCGCTGGGCCTGCGTCAAGTTGTGCGGCAACCGAGCGCTCCGGTAACCGTCGTAATAAGCCAGCGATGCACTCCAACACGGAACTGGTATGCCCAGTCGAGTGGCGGTTGCGATCGCGCGTCGCCAACCGGGTTGTGCACCGTTGATCCGCTCGGCGATGTCGTCATCGAGCAGCAGATTTACGAGCTCGGGCTGACTATCGAACGCCGATCGAATCGGCTCCAAGAGCTTTGCCCGAATGATGCAACCACCCATCCAGACGCGCGCCACCTCGGCCAGCGGGATCGACCAGTCGTAATGGTCGGATCCCTGTGCGATCAAGTCCATCCCCTGCGCAAACGCGGCGATCCGCGACCCGTAGAGGGCGTCCCGAACATCACCCGCCAACTGCTCCCGATCACCGTCGGCGAGCGATCGCTCGGGACCTTGTAGCAGACGGTCTGCTCGCTGGCGCTCTGCTCGTCGACTGGAGAGCACGCGCGCGTCGACGGCGGCGACGATCGATGGCACCGGCACGCCTAGCTCGAACGCGGTCACGGCGGTCCATCGGCCGGTCCCCTTTTGCGATGCCTCGTCGACGATTTGCTCGACCAACGGCTGGTCGGTCGCCGTGTCGCGAACGCGAAGGATCTCGGCCGTGATCTCGATCAGATACGACGCCAACGGCCCCTCGTTCCACGCGCCAAACAGCTCGGCTAGCGAGTCGGTGTTCACCCCGGCGCCGTTGCCGAGCACGTCGTACGCCTCGGCGATCGATTGCATGTCGGCGTACTCGATCCCGTTATGGACCATCTTGACGAAGTGGCCGCCGCCGCCCGACCCCAGGTAGCCAACGCAGGGGCCGAAAGCGGTCTCGGCCGCGATGGCCTCCAACACCGGTCGGATGGCGTCGTATGCTTCACGTGGACCGCCTGGCATGAGCGATGGCCCATGACGGGCGCCTTCGGCGCCGCCGGAAACACCAACACCGAAGAACGCCAACCCGCGATCGGTCAGCTGACCGCTTCGGCGCTCGGTGTCGTTATAGTTCGAGTTGCCGCCGTCGATGACGATGTCACCCGGTTCGAGCAGCGGCGTCAGATCGGTGAGCGTCTGATCGACCGGCTTGCCGGCCGGGATCATCATCAAGATCCGGCGCGGAGGTGCGATCGCCGCGACCAGCTCCCCGAATGTGTCGGCCGGAGTAAACTCGCGACCCGCGTGCTCGGCGACGAACTCTGCGGTGCGCTCGACCTCCAGATTCCAAACGGCGACAGGGAAGCCGTGCTCCTCGATGTTGAGCGCTAGGTTGGAGCCCATCGTCCCGAGCCCGATCAGGCCGAATTGCGCGCGCGAGGTCACGCTCAAGAGGAGAACCGACGCTTCGCGCCGACGTAAAGTCGTCGTGAGAAGACGAAGATGAGGAGCAGCAACGCGACAGTAACGAGCAGCGCGACAATCGGAACCACCAACGTCAAGAAACCCAGCCCGACGACCAATCCGTCCTCGGCCAGACTCATGGCCGAGTTCGAGAACGGCTCGGGCGACGTGTTGATCGCCGCTCGCGAGCCAGCCTTGGTCACGTGTGTGCTGGCGGCGACCGTGGCCCCCATCAGCGCTATTATCCCTTGTAAGAGCGGCGCGGCCTCGCCCATCGCCGCGACCGCGATCAGCGCGCCACCCAATGGCCGCACGAGCGTGTGAACGGTGTCCCAAACGGTGTCGATCCACGGGATCTTGTCGGCCAAGAACTCGATCGCGTACATCGCCAGCGCGCCGTAGATGACGATGTCGTTGTCGAAGACCTGGAATTGCGCTGGCAGGTCGACCCAACCGTACCGCTCCGCCAA
>JBDHED010000186.1:0-4078 GCA_039591175.1 Gemmatimonadota bacterium
CCATCGGTTCTGCCGAGCCACACCTGGGTCGATATCCTGAGTCGATTCGCCATCGGCCGTCTGGAAGAGCTGTCGAACGAGCTGATCGATCCCAGCCTGGTGATTCTGGAAGTCGTCGCCCAAGAGCTCGGAGGCACGCTCGCTCACGCTGGCGTCACCGTCGGGCGCCGCCCCATCAGGATCGACGATCAACTGGCGAAAGAGATCAGCCGAGACGGATTGGCTGCCGGGGAGATCGATCGGGGAGAACTCGATCTCGACAAGATCGAGCTGCAAGCTGGCCCGTGAGAGGGCTTCGTTCACGAGTCGGCTCTTTCCCGCGCCAGCCTCGGCCTCAATGACGAACGTCCCGGGCGCCCCCTCGACGACCCGATGCAGAAAGGAGTCGATCAGCGCGAGTTCCTCGTCGCGCCCGACAAATGGGGTCACCTCTTGTGCGGGCGCCGGCGTGGACTGTCGGTAACGGACTACACGGTAGGCCTGCAGAGGCTCGGCCTTGCCTTTGACCGTGACTGGATCGACGGCTTCGGTCTCGAATCGGTCACCGATCCGCTCGTACACCGACTGGCTTACAAGCACCGAGTCGGGGGCCGCCTCGCCCTCGAGACGCGAGGCCACGTTGACGGTGTCACCCATCACCGTGTACTGCTGCCGTGACTCCGATCCTACGTGTGCGGCCACCACTTCACCTTGGTTGAGGCCGACCCGGATCGACAGCAGATGATCGGAATCGTCGCTTCTCCGCGCCGTCACCTCGAGCATGTCGAGGGCCGCCAGAACCGCCCGCTCGGCGTCGTTCTCGTGCGCGATCGGAGCCCCGAAGAGAGCCATGATCGCGTCCCCGATGTACTTGTCGACATAGCCTTCGTACCGGTAGACGACGTCGGCTAGCTCGCCCAGCAGCCCGTGCATGACGAGACTGACCTCTTCCGGGTCGAGACGTTCAGAGAGCGCGGTGAAACCGGATAAGTCGGCGAACAGCACGACGACCTCGCGCCGATCGCCTCGAAGCTCCTCGCGGGCACGCTCGTACTTGGCACGCAGCTCGGGCGGGATATTTGGTTCGGGAGCCGCATCGGGCGGTGCGGTTTCCGGTTGAGCGGCCGGGCCCGCCACCGGCGTGCCGCATTGAGAGCAAAACTTCGCCCCAGGCAGCACAGGTGAGCCGCACTCAGAGCAGAATTGAGGTGGTTGGGATAGGTCTGGCACGTTGTTTATCCTTGAAGTATCATATTGCATCATCTGAGGTCAGGCCAAGCATTCCTCTGAAGGAGGCTCCCGTGCGGTTCTCTCTTCGATGTCTTCCTGTACTCTCGATCGGTCTACTGCTCGTGGGATGCCAGGGTGACACCCGGGCGCCGGTCGCCCCGGACCGCGCCCTCGACGGCGCGGCCGCCATCAAGTGTCCCTGGGACAAGAGCGTAACCGACGTCTACCAGAACAAGTTCAGGAGTGATAAGACCGCCGCGTGCAAGGATGCCGCCGAGTTTGTGGATGGTGTCGATCTCACCACGGCCGAGCTCGTGATCAACGAGCTTCTGTTGGCGCTCTACAACGACTACGCGGTGTGCGTGGGCGCGCCGTTCGGCACGCAAGATCTTTCTGCTTGCCCGTTCGCGGACGGGGCCAGCGTCGACCCGGCTGCAGTCGTCGCGTTCGCCCAGGCGACGTGCGACATCGCCCCCGGCCTGCCCCAGACCGGCGACGTCGACTGCGTCGTGCCCAGCGTTGAGAATCTGAGCACAAACCCGGCACCTCCGACCGACCCCACAGACGGGACAGATGCTGGCTGGATCGTCGCCGGGCCGGTAGGCGAAGGGGCAATCGTTGAGCTATCCAGCGACGAGTTCGGTATCCAGATCGACGACCTGGAGGCTGGGATCGCCGCCGCATACGTCTCCATCCGCGAGAACCCGCCGACGGTGGCCGTCGGTATCTGCCCGGTCAACTCCGACAACGACTGCACGCAGAACAACTATACCGTCGACATGGACGGCATAGGCGAACCTTACATCGACAACGACCCGATCGCGGACATCCCGGATCCAGGCCTGTATGTGGAGATCTGCGAGGGTCCGGCACCTTTTGCCCCGGTTTCAGTTCCGGCACGTTGCCTGAGCAGCTCCAACACTTGCGAGCCGGGCCAATCAGTACCTGACCGCGACCTGCTCGCGTGTAGCAAGGGCGCCCTGGCCTTCGCGCCGAGCACGTGGACGGCAACCGACGGAGCACTCGCCGTGCGCGACGTCATTTGCAAAGTCGACTCCCAGTCGGCAGCCGTTTCGGAGGGCACGACCTGCACGGTGGTCGATCGAGTGACGGGCATCCCTGTCCCAGGCAAGAGCTGCTTGACGGTTGCGACCCCGGCAGTCAGCCCGAAAGCCGCGGAGTGCACGATTCCCGACATTCTGGCCGCCAACCTCGACGATGCGCATGACGGTTCGCCGGTCCTCTACAGAATGGAAGCGAGCAAGATCGAGAGCGGCGTCTCCCACTTCGGGAGCACGGACTTCGAGCTATCCCAAACCGACCCGACCTTCGGGAACACCAAGGACGTATTCGTGGACGTCCTGCCTCCAGGGCAGCAATAACCAAACAGAAGCCGCCGCCAGCGAAAGCTGGCGGCGGCGATCCTTTTATCTCGAGTCTGCGCCCGATTCCACGATCGCGATCGTGAGTGTGGCCTTCGAAACTAGCTTCTCCTCCGACCCAACCACCGAGTAGACCTCCGACTCCACGACCGACAGAGTCTTGCCGGGCTTCAGCACCTTCGAGCGACAGATCAACGAGGTACCGTCCGCCACGCGCAGAAAGTTGATCTTGAACTCGGCTGACAGCGGGTACTGACCATCGGCAAACAGCGTCGCCGCGGCAGCCCCACCGGTGTGATCGGCGATCGTCGCCTGCACCCCTGCGTGGACAAAGCCATCCTGTTGGCGGTGCGCGTCGTGGATCTCGAGCGATGTCTCGGCCTCGCCAGGTGCCACCCGCACCAACTTGATACCCAGCTCCTCGATGAACTGCGCGCGCGAGAAGATCTCCCGGATGACAGCTTCGTAGTTTTCGTTGCGTGGCGTTATCGCCATGGACCCAGCCGCGCGAGCGTGTCCACGGTCTCGGAGTTCAGATGCATCGCACTGACTTCATCCTCTCGAACCCAACGGTACTCGACAAACTCATCGTTCAGTTCGAGACGATCCGAGACCGCAGTGCAATGAAATAACAGGAAGATCATGTACACCGGCTTCGTCGAGCCATCGGCGAAGATCTTATCGTGGGTGCGATCCTTGAAGAACGCCGGTCGAATGTTCTCGACCTCGATCCCGAGCTCTTCCTTGAGCTCGCGGTGCAGCGCGTCCTCCATGCGCTCGCCGGGCTCGATGCCCCCACCAGGAAAGCCCCACTGGCCGGGGAAGACCCCCCGATCGGAGCTCATCCGACAGAACAGAAGTTCTCCCCGCTCATTCCACACGAGCCCGACCACGATCGTGCGATGTCCCACGCCTAGAATCCGCCCAACCATGACGACGAAGCTGTTCGGCTGTGGGCTCTGGTGCAACGGTGTTTCTGTACAACGAAAAAAGGCGTGAGGGCTCGAGCTGAGCCCCCAGCGCCTTTATCCGTGGACGGGCCTCAATAACCCTACAACGCCTGGCACCGCAACGTGATCTCTCCCGAGGGAGAAATCACCTGTTGCCACCGCGTGGCGAATGCGAAGAATGCATAGCAGGCGCCTGGGACATCGTCGGAGCGCTGCACAACTGCCTGCTCCGGCTCATAACCCGCTGGCAGTTGCCCGCGACAAGTTAGGGTCACCTTACCGCTGTTGGACTCGGTAGCGTGGCTATCAGTCGTGAATACCGCCGGGTACCCTTCGAAGAGACCCACAGTACAACCGAAGCCGGACGCGACGGTCGCGGAGCTCAGCCTCAAGCCCTCGACCGCACCCAACATGAACTCGCCTTGAGCCGCCGCTGAATTAGACGCGGCCGACGGACCGACCGTCGATTCCTGACACGCCGACAGAACAAAAGCAAAGACAACCACAACAAGCGGAATGGTCCGCAAATTGCCCCCT
>JBDHED010000187.1:0-4067 GCA_039591175.1 Gemmatimonadota bacterium
CGCTCTGCAACCGAGCCTGCTCGTAGATGCGCATGAGGATGGAATGGTTCGCGTCCGCTGTGTACCGAGCCTCGTACTCTGCACGGGCGGACCGTCTCATCCGGGCGAGGGACTCGGGATCCTCGAACAACTCGCTCGCTCGCGCTGCGAGCGCTTCCGCATCACCGCTTCGAAAAAGGAAACCGTTCCGACCAGGCTCGACGAGCTCGGCCAGCGACCCGACGTTCGACGCTACCACCGGAGTCCCCTTGGCGAACGATTCGATGACCACTCGGGGCAACCCCTCGAAACACTCGGAAGGTATGATAACAAACGCGGCTCCACCGACCGCGTCCAGCACCTCACCCGGGGACAAGCGCCCCATCCACTCAAACCCCGGAATCTTGGCCTGCGCCTCCCGCGCGAGACTCTCCATCGGCCCATCTCCGATTACTCGCAGCGACGACTTCTCAGGCAGGGTAGCCCAGGCGTCAACCAGCGTTTCCAACCCCTTCTCTTTCGATAATCGCCCCACAAAGAGCGCATAACCCCCACCGCCGTCACCCGGACCGGGATCGGGAAGGAAGTTCGGCTTGATGTGTATCTTCTCAGCCGGAAGCCCACCCCCCACAAACTGATCACGGGCGAACTGAGTGAGTGCGATGTAGGCGTCCACCTTTCGACTCCAGGTTCCGATCACACCGTGCAATGTCTGCATCGCCACCACGCCGGCACTGGCGATTCGGCTGTCCCGATAGCAGGCGTGCAAGACACCTGGCCAACGGACCCTCTTCCCCACGCAGTCCCGGCACGTCCGCCCTGAGCGGAACAACAGGGCGTTCGCGCATAAGAGTCGGTAGTTGTGAAGCGTTTGGACTACTGGAATCCTGGCCGCTCGGACGGCGTGGTAACCAGCTGGAGACACGAGCGGGAATGTATTGTGGAAGTGCGCGACGTCGGGCTTCTCGCTCCTGACGAGCCTCTCCAGCTCGCGCGCAGACTCGCGATTCCAGAGCGTCGTCGCCGCCAAACTAGCAGGCCCCATTCGATCAATGCGGCGATTGTCCAATGAGTACCGAATGACGCTGTGACCACGCGCCTCCAGAAGCTCCCCTTCCGTAGCATAGACCGCGTCCTCACCTCCGGACTGCTGGTAGAAGTTGTGTACGAGCAGGATTCTCATGGCATCGTCTAGTCCAATCACTGGCGCGTCCTGAGATCTGGACACGCTTGCCCCCAAAAGGAGTCAGTTCCCTCTCCTTCGTTCGGCCAACTGACCACAACTGAACGCTCTGGTGCGCTCACGATCGGCTGGCATGCAACCTGCTAGAAGCTATCTCCCAGCATTGCGAGGCATCCAGGCGAACCGGCAAACCCGTCCTCGGTCCGTCTTTCTCATCGCTGAATTCACATGCACGTAACAAGCTCCCGAAGGCGTCCCAAACGCGCTGGTTGTAGTGCATAGATCATTCAACACCCTCGGTGGAGACGATCCGTTGAAATCATTGACATATATCCTGATTTGTGGGCTGTTGGCACTGGGCTGTGGCGCCTCCTCAACGCCTCAGGCCCCTCAAACCGCGACGCCAAGCATCGGTCCAAGTGACATCTTCGTCGTACCCCCTTCCGCCGAAATCCGGCCCGGTGAGTCGATCGCCTTCGTGGCTGAACTCGTTGATCCACAAGGATCGCAGCTGCAGGGGCCCATCACGTGGAGCGCGACCGGCGGCTCTATCTCAGCTGAAGGCGTTTTCACCGCGGGATCACGGTTGGGGAATTTTGCGGTTCTCGCTCAAAGCCAACAAGGCAGCGTGGGGCTGGCCGCGAGCGCTTCTGTCCAGATCCTGCAGACGACCAGCGGCTCCAATCCAGCGCCAAATCCCAGCCCGCCCTCTTCTGGGCCGGATTCGACGTCCGGCTCCAATACGGTCACCGTCACGCCTCGGTCGGTGGATCTGACGGAGGGCCAGACGGCACAATTCAGCGCCACCGTTCGCGACGCCAACGGCAACGCCCTGAATACTGGCGTCTCCTGGCAGGCGACCGGCGGCCAGATCACGAATGATGGACTGTACGTCGCCGGTACTGAGACCGGGACGTACACCGTTACCGCTCAGAGCGGGAGCACTCGCGGGGAGGCCACTGTCCAGATTTCGGCCGCTCCCAGCGGGTCACCGCCGCCACCGCCACCGCCGCCGCCGCCACCGCCGCCACCGCCGCCACCACCACCGCCGCCACCGGCCGGTAGCGTCGAGGTGTTCCCCGGCGCGAGCATCCAGGCAGCCGTTGACGCGAATCCAGGCAGCACGACTTTCATACTCAAGTCCGGTACTCACCGCCGACAAAAAGTCGTCCCCAAGACCGGCAACACGTTCGTCGGCGAGTCAGGTACGATCCTGGATGGAGAGAACGCCACGACGTTCGCTTTTTGGGGCGGCGCCGATAACGTTACCATCCGAAATCTCACCGTGACGCGCTACACCCCGGGTGCATCCAGCGGTGCCATCGAGGCAGAGTGGAGACAAGGGATCGCCTGGGTAATCGAAGACTGTGAGGTCTCCTACAGCGACGGCGTTGGCATCGTCATCGCCGACCAGGGCGTCATTCGCGGGTGTTACATCCACCACAACGAACAACTCGGGATCACCGGTTGGCCCAACGACGGGCTCATCGAGGACAACGAGGTGTCGTACAACAACACCGCCGGGTACAGTTATACTTGGGAAGCTGGCGGAATGAAGCTCTTCTACAGTGACGGTTTGGTGATCCGTAATAACCACGTCCACCATAACCAAGCATCAGTCGGAATCTGGCTCGATCACAACGTCACCAACTGCTTGGTCGACGGGAATCTGGTGGAGCAAAACGACAGGGGCGGGATCCTCTACGAGATCAGCTACAGCGGCACGATCCGCAACAACACCGTTCGTAACAACTCGAGCTGGGGTATCGTCGTTAGCGTGTCGGCCGACGTCGAGGTTTATCACAACACCGTCACCGATAACGACCACGGAATTCTCGGGATACACGAGGATCGCGGGAGCGGTGATCTGGGACCCTTCATTCTGAAGAACCTCTGGGTCCACGACAACACGATCGGACTGCCGTCGGGGTTGACCGGGATCGTCGACACCGGCAGCGGTTCCGCGTACACGAGCAACAACAACCGTTTCGACCGCAACACGTACAATGCCCACACCAACAACCCGTTCTGGTGGAAGGGCAAACACGTTTCGTGGGACGCATGGCAGGCCGACGGGCAGGACCCCAACGGGACGTTTAACTAGACGGGTAGGGGCAAGAGTAGCCGCCTGCTGGGGTATTGCAGATTGGGCCAGCCGCAGTTAGAGTCCGTCAAAAGCTTCAGATAACAGGCCATAATCGAAAGTCAGAGCGGCGTGACGTCTCTTTTGATCGCACCGATGCGGGCCAGCTCTTGCTCATTGATCATCGCAGTGTTGGCGCTGCTTCTGGTCGCTTGTGGTCAATCGGGGCCGCTAGCCTCGTCTGAATCACCGGTTACTGGTGACGTTGATGTGTTTCCGGGTGAGAGCATCCAGGCCGCGGTAAACGCCAACCCGGGCAGCACGACGTTCGTCCTCAAGTCCGGCACCCACCGCCGGCAGCGGGTCGTACCCAAGAGCGGCAACACGTTCCTCGGTGAGCCGGGTACGGTCCTCGACGGCGAGAATGCCACCAGCCAGGCGTTCGTGGGGACGGCCGACAACATCACCATCCGCAACCTCACCCTGACCCGCTACACGCCCGGCGTGCATCATGGCATCATCGAGCCGGGACGTCACGAAGGCATCGGGTGGTTGGTCGAAGATTGCGAGCTCTCGTACAGCGATGGGGCCGGCATCGTCCTCGCCGACGGAGGGACCGTGCGTCGGTGTTACATCCATCACAACGGACAGATGGGGATCACCGGTTGGCCCGACAACGGACTCGTCGAGGACAACGAGGTGTCGTACAACAACACCGGCGGCCACGACCCCAACTGGGAAGCCGGTGGGATGAAGCTCTTCTACAGTGATGGTTTGGTGATCCGCAACAACCACGTTCACCACAACCACGGCTCGATGGGG
>JBDHED010000188.1:0-4053 GCA_039591175.1 Gemmatimonadota bacterium
ACGTTCGACTTCGGCACGTTCGACTTCGGCACGTTCGACTTCGGCACGTTCGACTTCGGCACGTTCGACTTCGCGCCCATCTCAGCGCAAGCCTTCACCGGCATCGAAGACACCGGCGTCAGCGGCACAGACATCGAGGTAGCGGAGCTGAGCCTCGGCTCGCTGCTAGCCGATCACCCGGAACTGAACGTCGCGCAGGTGTCGGCGAACTCCGGACTAACCCCTGAGAACGCCTGGACTCGCGTTGATCTTCCGGGAACGCGGGTGATCGCCGCCGTGGTCGGAGCCAATGGCGCCTTCGACGTCGCCGATCCCTACCTGCTCCGGGTGGAGACGTCCGTTCCGTTGATTTCGGCGCTGGCCGCCGCCGGAACGGGTACGGAGGCCGGTGACGCACTTGCGGGCTCTGAGTGCTCCGGCTCCGAGCTTGTGGTCCCCGCGACTAACTCGGTTGAGACAATCTACTCCAACAGCGCGACGCCGACGACGCTGTTCGTCACGCAGAAAGAACGGCTGATCGCCACCTACGGCCAGGCCCGCTGGGACGCCATCAACGACGTGCTGGTTAAGGCGGGGGCCGATGTCGGTCTTGCCGAGCACTCGCTGATTGATGGCAAGGTGATTTCGGTGCCGAGCGACATCTACGATGCGTGGGATACGAACCCCTGCGACGTGAACGGCGCCAATGCCGTCACCGACCAGATCCGAAGCGTGATCATGGACGAAGGCAACTTCAACGACGCCGACCCCGCGAACGACGTCCAGTACCTGGTCCTGATCGGCAGCGACGACATCGCCCCGTTCAGGCGCGTGCCAGACGAGACGATCATCAGCAACGAGAGCCTCTACCTGTTGAGCTCGTTCCTGCAGCCCGACAGCCCGCTCTACTGGAGCGTCCTGGGTGGCTTCAACCTGACCGACGACTTCTACGGTGATCTGCTACCCTCGCCCTGGCAGGGACGGGCGCTGTACGTTCCGGATCTGCCGATAGGCCGGATGGTCGAGACCCCGGAGGAGATCGTGGCGACCTCAGAGGCGTTCCTCGTCAGCGACGGCCTGGTCGATCCAGACACGGCCTTCGTCTCCGGCTACGACTTCTTCGCGGACGGCACGACCGTCGTCGCAAACACGTTCGACGACTCCGGTCAGCTTGCCTCACTGACCGACCGGCTGATCGACGACCCGGTGCTGCCCGACGACGACAACTGGTCTGCCGACGAGCTGCGCTGCCGACTCCTTGGTGAGGACGCCGGGAGCTTCACCGGCTGTGCGACCAACGTCTCCGACCTTAACGTTCCCAACGCCCACTACACGCACTATGCGGCGATCTCGGCGGGCGGCTTCAACGGAGAAGCCGGCCTGGACGCGAGCGACTACGTGACGAGCGCGGAGTTCGCGACGGCAGGCGGGGAATCCGCCCCGTTGCCCTCCCCTCTGCCTGGGTCGTTCGATGTGCTGGCGGCGCCGCTAGCTAACGGAGTCGTGTTCGGCATGGGCTGTCACATGGGCTTCAACGTGCCCGATAGCTCCTCCTCGGCCGTCGACGCCAGCCTGGGCATCGACCCGGCGCTCGACTTCGCGCAGGCGATGGCGATCCAGCGGGGCGTGCTGATCGGCAGCACCGGCTATGGCCTTGGCGAGACCAACGGCCTCGGCGGAACTGAGCTTCTCCTCACCTTCTTCGCCGACGAAATGCTGGAGAGCGGCGCCTCGGTCGGCGAAGCACTGGTGGAGGCGAAGCAGAGCTACCTCAACGGCATGAGCACGATGAACGTGTACGCCGAGAAGTCGTCCATCAATACGACACTGTACAGCCTGCCGCAGTACGTGACGGTGCCGGCCGTTGCGCCCGCCGCCGCTGGAGCGGCAGCCCAGACCGCGCAGGCATCCGTGGTCAGCGGACCGCACCTTGACCTCACGCTCATCGACGGCGCGACCACGACTACGACAACCCACACTTACCAGCTCGAAGAGACGGACGATGGTGAGTACTACACCGCGGACGGTGACGCCCAAGCGACCGCCGGCAGGCCGACTCAGCCACGGATCGTGATCGAGGAAGAGGAATTCCCGGAGGGCGGCGCCAGCCAGGTGTTTGGCGTGCTGCTCCACGGCGGCAGCTTCGAGGACGTCGGCGCAGGCGGCGAATCCATCGCGGGCGCGGATCCGTTCGACCCCGTCATGGGACGCCCCCAAACCGAGTGGGAGATCGACCCGCCCGAGCCAACGGACTGTCTACCGACCTTCTGGCCGTCCCAGCTGGCGAAGTTGAACACTCTGGAGACGGGTGACGACGCCCGTCAAGCGCTGGTGGTATTGCCGGCCCAGTTCCAGTGTACGAGCGATTCGGGGCCCGCCACAGGCGTCGAACGCCTGTATACTGACCTGACGTTTGAGCTTCTCCACTCCGCCAGCGGTGACACCGACCCGCCGGTGATCCACAGCGTCAGTGTCAGCGAAGGGGCCTCATCCGGCACCGTCGACGTCACCGTAGACGCCAGCGACGCAAGCGGCATCGCCCGAATAGTCTTGCTACAGATCGGCGAGAGCAGTTTCGGCACTCCCGCGGGCGGCGACCTCGTCATCGATCCACCATCGTCGGGCGAGTTCGTCCTCACGATCGCCGAGCCGGGCGAGAACGACTCGCTCCTGGTCCAGGTGATCGACGGTAATGACATAGTCACGATGTTCACGGCCAAGGGCTTGAACCTCCGCGTGATCAAGGTGGACGCGGGGATCGTCCAAGCCGTCAGCGTGGATGCGCTCGGTGATATGCCCGCGGGGACCACGGTGACATTCGAATGCACGGTGTTCGGTTTCAACAACCTCGTGCCGGACGTCTCTTACATCTGGGACTTCGGCGACGGTCACTTCGCCAGCGGCCAGGTAGCCCTGGGCGGCGAAGTCCATGATTTGGAGGGCGCCCAGGTTGATACACGCAAGGACGCCCAAGGCAACATGACGCTGTTCGTCCAGCACACGTATGAGTCCGCCCAACCGCTACCGCTGTCCGCTTCCTGCCGGGTCTACGACAGGGGCGGCGCCGTCGGCCTCGACGGCACGATGTTGGTGGCCTGCGCCGATCCCGCCTTGGACAGCGGAGACCCGAGCAGGCCCGACGCCGACATCCGTTTCTGCGACGTCACGACGAACGGCACGGAGATGACGGTCGCCATCGAGATGGCCGGTGACATCGATCCCACGGGCGATCTCTTCGATGAAGACATCCAGTATCGGGTCCGCCTTGACGTTGGCGTTGTCGATCCCGTGACAAAGGAGTTGCTCGACGACAAGCCCGATGGTGTGTCCGATGTCCAGCTCCGCTACCTGCGCGGCCAGGTCACTGGTCTGCCGAGCCTGCAGGTGACGATCAATGGGTCCGTCATCAGCTACAGCTTCGATATCACCGACCTCGGCCGCTGCTCGAGCGGCGGTCTTCTCTGGCAGGCGGAGACTCAGACCGGCTCGCAGGCGCCGGCGGTCGGTATCAACGACAACGCACCGGACGATGAAGGTCTCTTCGGCCACATCTTCCTCGTGGGAGATACGGGCCCAGAGAACGCACCGCCGTGCGCTGTCCCCGATACGGCGATCACCGACGAGGACACGCCGGTCGTGATCGAGGTGCCTGCGATGGTCTCCGACCCGGACGACAACCTCGACCCCGCATCGGTGTCGGTCGTGCCCGGGAGCGGACCTAGCAACGGCACCGCCTCCGTGGATCCGGTGACCGGTTGGATTACTTACGCACCGGCGCTCGAGTTCAGCGGCAGCGACTTGTTCGACTACGAGATCTGCGACACGGGCGACGACGGCGACGGAGCGACCGACGGCGATGACCTGTGCGACAGCGCAACGCTCAACGTCAATGTCGGTGCAACGAACGATCCACCAGTGGCGAACGACGAAGGCGCCACCACGGACGAGGAGACACTCGTGACGATCGACGCTGTCGCGAACGACACCGACGTGGAGGGCAACCTCGATCCGAGCACCGCCAGCGTCAGCGCCGGGCCCTCAAACGGGGCGCTGGTGAACAATGGCGACGGCACG
>JBDHED010000189.1:0-3981 GCA_039591175.1 Gemmatimonadota bacterium
TCCCTCAAGTGACGCACCACCTAGGAGGCGAACGGTAAACATGATTTTCTTCGCCAGTTTACCTGCAGTTTACGCGGCGTTTACCAGCGATTCGTAGAGTACTCCTCATCAAAAACCAATGCAAGCGAACGCCCTGATCAGCTAAGGGAGGTCAATGTGAAACAGTACGCAGGCATCATGGTGGTTCTCGCGGTCGTGTTTGCCGTCGGGTGCAACGAGAGTCCGACCGAACTGGAGAGCCTCTTTACACCTCAGTTCGCGAAGGGTGGCAACCCGGGAGGCCCGGGTGGCGGCGGGCCCGACTATCTGGCAACGATCACCTCGATCACGCCGCCGCCTCCCGACACTGGAGCCCCGGATGACGACATTCCAGGCGTTGAGTGCCCAGCTGACAAGGCCGGTAGCGTGGCCCTTGATCTCGGCTGCTTGCCCGAGCCCGATGGTTCGTTCGACATCGGCGAAGTAACGATGGTGGGACACAGCCTTCTCGTTGGCAACCCTCCCGGGGGGTCCAAGGAAATCGTGGCGCTCAAGATTCGACTGATCGATGCGGCCGGCACTAAGTATCGGTCTGCCGATTTTCTCGTCGAGGACTCGATCAAGCTGGATCGAAAGTCGAGAGACCCTCAGGTCCTGCTTGTCCGAGCGGCGAACATTCCGATTTGCCGTGCGGACGGCTGGTCGTTGGACAATCCCTGTCTGGAGACGATCGGCGAGGCCCGGATCGGCGACATCACGTACGTGAAGCCGTAACACAACAACTGGTCACAGGCTGTTCCGCGGCAATCAACACGTCATGGCCTAGAACCGGATCTCCGCCCCGAAGCGAACCCGGCGCGGCTCGCCGTAGTTAAAGACCGAGTCGGCGGTACCCGCGATCGTCGCGTTAACCAAGCTCTCGAGCGCCTCGTCAAACGTGATCACGCCATCGCGGTCGAGATCTTGCCGGCCGATCGCGTCGCGAAACTCGGGCTTGA
This sequence comes from Gemmatimonadota bacterium, assembly GCA_039591175.1. Classification (GTDB taxonomy): domain Bacteria; phylum Gemmatimonadota; class Gemmatimonadetes; order JACCXV01; family JAHWKZ01; genus CAMYLR01. The sequence goes on from JBDHED010000189.1 coordinate 978, forward strand.
TCTGGTCGAGGTCGATTGGGAACTCGGTCGGTGTTCCCTCCTCCGTGAATTCGCGGTTAATCCTCGGGGGTCCAGCAGAATCTTCAAGACCTGTGCGATCCGGTTGTCCAGTAACCGCATGCACCCGCCGAATGTTGACGCGATCGAGGAGGTTTCGAATGTCGACGAACAGGTCCAGGTCCAGCCCGTCGTTCAACACGAATCCCTTGGTGAAGCGCAGATCGACGGTGTGGGTCCAGGGGAGGCGACTCGACCGGAGGTCTTCGACCGGGAGCTGGTCGACTGGGTCGACCCGCGTGTATGGCGTGCCGGAGAGCCCGCTGTAGACGAGATAGAGGCTGGAGTTCCTAAAGATCGCGCCCGGTGTCGTGCCATCTCGAAAGTCGACCGGCAATCGCAGATTGAATTGGCCGTCGATGACGTGCGTCCGATCGAACGCTTCGGGAAACTGCTCGGTCGGAGGAGCCAAGCGCTGGCCAGGGAAAAGCGGATCAAACTGCACGCCAAATCCTGAGATCAGGAAGTCGGCCGGCGATGACGTCGTCCCGCGTGCCCACTGAAGCGACCACGCGAGGTCGGCCGACCAGTATTCCGAAAGCCGCTTGCTCAACGTGATGTCGAGACCTTTGACGTTCCCGTCGTCACCGTTGACCGGCATCGTAGTCTCGGGGATGCCTTCGCCGAGCGCATTCAGCGGAAAGATATCGAACCGGATCGCGCCGCGTCGGTCACGATTGTACCCCACCACATCGAGAACAACATTCTCCGACAAGAGGTGCGTCACACCCACCTCCAATGCGGTCGTCTGGACATAGTCGAGGTTCGGGTTGCCGTAGGGGTCGCCGGGCGCCAAATCACGGTCGGAGTTGAAACGAGCAAAATAATGTCGCAACTCCGGGAGTTGATGGAACGCACCGTACGAGAGCCGAACCTGGGTCCGGTCGGTGATCGGGTGCGCGACCCCTAGCCGAGGAGCGAACTCGTTTTTAGTCGGCGTGTCGACCAACGGCGCATCGTCATCGCAGCCGATCGAAGACGGGAACGGGTTGATGGCGCAGTTCACGACGCCCGGCTGGAGCGGAAAGCGAGTGTTCGGATCCCAGTGATCCCACCGCAGCCCCAGATCGATCACGAGATCACCGTAATCGAGCCGGTGTTGGACATACGCAGCACCAACCCTAGGGTCGACGTCATAACTCTCGCCGCTGCCAAAACCGTCGAAGAATCCTTGATTCGTCTCGAGGTCGATCCAGCTCCAATCGACACCGAGCTTAGTCCGGTGCACGCGGGTCAGCTGCGCGTCGAGGTCAATTCGGAGCCCGTAGCGTCGTTCGCGACGATGGGAAAAACGCGCGAAGAAGCCGTCGGCGATCCAGAACTGCGACTGCCCGAACACCCGGTCAGGGGGGCTGCGATCGACTCGAGGTAAACCGAACACCGCTGAGTGGGTCGAGTCTTCGAAGAAGAACTCGATGTCGCCGAGTCGATAGTTCAGGAAGTCGTCTTCAAAGGCCGACTCATCGACATCGCATTCTGCCCCGCACGCGTCGCCGAGCGCCCGCTCCAGAACGGCCGCCATTTCCGGAGATTTGGGACGCCCGGCATGGTGAGTCGCCTGGTGGTAATTGGTGCGGACCTGAAAGCGGAGGCTCCGCTCGGCGGCCTGGGCTAGCAGGTGATCGTAGCTCAGGATCACGTCGTGGGTCTTGGTCAGGTCGGCGTCAGACAGAAGCTGATTAACGGAGTGCTGGGTCGAGTAGCGCTCGAACTGCTCGCGTGAATAGAGGTATGTGCCCATGAACTTGGAGCCGGGTGCCAGAAACGCCGCCAGCTTGGTCTGGATACGCGTCAGATCGCCACGATTGCCGGGCAGGATCGTCTCCGTCGAGCCGCTCGAGTTCGCCTCGCCGACGGCAGGATTGAACCCCGCAGCCTTTGGATTGATGTCGGCCGCGCCGGTCAAGTCGATCGATCCAAAGAACGTGACCTTGTCGCTAACGATCGGTCCCCCCATCGAGGCGAGGATCTGGTTGAAACCGCAACACTTTTCCTTCCCGAAGTTGAGCCGTTCCTTGGCGTCGTAGCCGTCGGTCCCGAAGCGACCGTCTGTCCTGAACTGGACGGCGCCGTGGTAAGCGTCGCTGCCCTCCCGGGTGACGATGTTCACGACCCCCGATTGCGCGTGCCCAAACTCGGCGCTGAATCCACCGGTAATGACATCGACTTCTTCGACCGCGAACAACCCCACGTCAGTCCGCGTACCCTGCACGTCAAAGTCTGTCACAATCGTTCCGTCCACGTACGTGGCGGTCTCCGACGCACGCCCTCCGCGGATGATGTACGCTCCGCCGGCCCCGCTCACGTCGCGGAACGGCAAGGGGACAAAAAGCGAGCCCCCGGGTGGGCCACCGAACGACCCGCTTCCCCTGGGGGTGTACGTCCCCGCACCGAGGGCCACGACCTCGGTGATCGCGTCGACGGGGAGCGCTCGCGCCCGCTCGCCGGTAAATCGGTGCTTGGACACGGTGTTATCGCGCACCACAAGTGGCTCCGTCTCCAGCGTCACAACCAGTGGCTCGGCGACAACTGGATCGGGCTCCAGCGCAAAGTCTACAGTTACTGTCTGACCGGCCAGCAACCGAGTCGTCCGGAACACCGTCCGGTACCCCAGATACTGCGCCTGCACGTCTTTGATACCGACCGCCACGTTGTTGATGAAATAGTAGCCGTCTTCGCTAGTGACATTGCCGAGGTTGGTCCCCCGTACGACGACCTGCGCACCGGCGAGACCCACGCCTGTCTCCGCATCGGTCACCGTGCCGATCACTTTGCCGGTGACCTGCGAGAATGCGGTCGCGGGACCAGGTGCGAGGGGGATGCCAGCACATAACAAGAGAACAGTCAGGCTCGTCGAGCGAACCAGCCGAAAGAACCCTTTCAAGAGGTTACGTCCGCTGTGCCGCATCTAATTGATCACGGCAAACCGTCCCAAACTCGTGCGACC
>JBDHED010000190.1:0-3974 GCA_039591175.1 Gemmatimonadota bacterium
CCCCTCGATGTCGTCGCGGCGCTCGACCATCGACCGCCACCAGAAATCCTTGATGTTGCGCTTGAGCTCGACCCCCAGCGGACCGTAGTCCCAGGTCGATCCGATCCCACCGTAGATCTCCGACGACTGAAACACGTACCCGCGGCGCTTCGATAGCGAGACGAGTCGATCCATGACGCTGTCGGTCGCGACGTTGCCCCAGTCGGATTGATGATTGGTGTCGTTCATCGAGGCTTGAAAATGGACCTGCGATCAGGCACGTGCCATGTGATCGGCGTCAGCGCGCGGCTCATTCCCGCGGCTCGATCTTTTGCATCTCGGCGAGACGCTTCCACTCGGCCAGGCCTGGTTCGCCACCGGGGACGCTCAAGATCCGCTCGAGCAGTTCGACATCGTCGGGCAGAAGCCCGGCCGGAATCAGTCGCGGTGTGAGCACCGCCCACCGAGGATCGGCGCCAAACGCGCGCTCGAATCGCGACAGGCTGTCCTCGACCCGTCCCTCGCCGGCCAGCGTGACTCCCGCCCAGTACACCATTTCGGCACTTTCCGGGACCATCTCGGCAGCCTGGTTGTAGTGTTCGACCGCCGCTCCTACGTCGGCGTCGCTCATCGCCTCGTCGCCGGCGTTCATCTCACGATAGGCGCGCGCCAAATGCAGCAAGCGGCGCAGCTCAACAAGCGGGCGTTTGTGATCTTCGATCCGCAGATCGAACGTGCGATCAACCCACGGCCGGCCAGTCGGTTCACCCGACACCACCAGGAGTGCCGCCGATTGCCTGCCCCGGATATCGCCGCCCTCAGCCTCGGCCGCTTCGAGCGCGGCCAACAACCGCTCGGCGAGGTCGCCGCTGGCGGCCTCGAACGCGTCCGCCATCGCCGGCCACACAGTCGGGCTTTCCATCAGGTTCGCCTGCACGCTGTAGTTCGCCCCGGTCTGATGCCCGGCGGCGATGATCGCGTTCGCACCCGTGTGCGCAGCCACGTTGCCGCTGGCATCGATCATCGCCACCTGCCGCACCTCGGGGTGAGCGTCCGACTCGACCAAGCCGCTCAGCGCCTCGGTCGCCGACTTGCCGGCCCGCATCAAGTCGAGCCCCAACGGACCGTACGACGGATCCACAAACGACTGGGTCGCCACGGCCCCGACACCGGCCTCGGCCCACGGCACGATCGGCCCGACGCTGAACCAATGCGATTGAACCGCCACTCCCAGCTCACCGGTGGCCGGATCCCGAGCCACGATTGAGTACGTCGCCACGGGACGCAGTGAGCGATCGCCCGCGGGCGCGTTTTGCCCGTTGACAGCACTCGCAGCAAACGGCGCGATCACCGCGGCAGCGGTGACCAATAGCGTGCGCACCATCTCGTCCTCCTGTTCTATCGGTCTCGGCTCTCCAAGAACCGCTCAATCCCATCCGCCACCGCGGTCGCGATGCGGCGCTGGAACGAAGTTGTTCTGAGAAGCGCCTCCTGTTCGGGTATCATCATGAACGCTCCTTCGACCAACACCGATACCATCTCGTTCATCCGCAACACCGCCAGGTTGCCATAGTTGACGCCGAAATCAGTCAGCTCGGTCTTGATCCGCAGCTCGCGTTGAATCGCTTCCGCCAACGGTCGGCTCTGGGGATGATAGAAGTACGTCGAGGTGCCGTTGTTGACGAACGGGTTCACACCATCGGGAAGAGCATTGTTATGGATCGAGACGAAGATCTCCCCAGCCATCCGAGTCGCGATCGAGGTGCGGTCGTAGAGGCCGAGCGTCGAGTCCGGTGTGGCGCGGGTGAGGACCGGTTTGGCGCCGCGGGTCTCCAGGATCTCGGCCAGCGCGAGCGCGATCGCCAGGTTCGCCTCCCGCTCCTCCAACCCAGTTGGTCCGATCGCACCGGGATCGGGGTTGTGCCCGGGATCGACCACCACTCGAACACCGTGGAGGCGCGACCGAAAACGGTGATCTTCGAGTGCGGGTGGCGAGTGGCGAAACGCGATCACCAGGTGGCTGCCTTCCCAATACGTACGGTATCCCCAAGCTTGATCAGTGCCGAGCGCGATATCGAGCCGATACACGCCGCGCGCCGGCTGGCTCCAATCGATCGATTCGATCATCGGATCATCGGTGTAGCGCACCCAGTCGGTGTCCGACGTCGCACCGTAGATCGAAACCACGTACCGAACCGGGTCGAGCCGCTGTTCGATCCGAAACGGCAGACGAACCCCCAGCGGGACCACAACCTCGCTCCAGTCGTCGCGAATGCGCGTCCGCACGACTGTCACCGCGCTCCCGGGTCTTGGCGCGTCGATCTCGATCGTCTCCGCGCCCGCGACCCAGGCGCTCTGGCCCGGACCGAGCGCGATCTCCCGTTGATCGCCTTGGCGCCGACCAAGCGTGGCTAGTGTGCCGTTTGGCAGCAACATCGTGTACCCCTGGCCCGGCCCGGCGCGGGCAACGACCCGGCCATCGGTCCGACCCGTGCCGGCGGTATCGTCGTCGAGTACCGCCACCCGGATGTCGGTCGGATCGAGGTAATCGACCGTCGTGACCGGGACCGATCGGACCGAGCCGTCCGTTGACTCGAAATCGAGAAACAACGAGTCCGACAGCGACCCACTGATCCGCAAATAGGCATCGCCGGTGTAGCTGAGCCAGCGATCCGCAGCCGGAGCTGCGGGCGCGGCACCATCCACCAGTTGGGCCGAGCCGAACACCTGCCGGCCCGCGTTACCAGACCACGATCGGTCAGCGACCAGTACCGTTTCGCGACCACCGATCCGGGCCGACACACGTTGGTCGGGCGCCGCGACGACGCCAACCCTCAACGTGTCACCCGCGTACGCCTCCACCGAACCGACCGGCGTGATCGTTTCCGGCCGGTACCCGAGCTCGAGATCGCCCGGTGTGCCTAAAGGCGCCGGCACCCAAACCGTGTGCGACATCAGGTGCTCACGGTCGCCAGCGACGGCTCGAATCGAGAACGTGAACGAATCCGGCTCGATCGGAACAAACGCCAGCCACCCGCCCCCCGGATGGACTTCCACCGGGTTGCCGTTGACGCTTAGCTGGACGTCACTCCCACGCGCCCCTTCTACTCGCCCAAACACAAAGGTCGAGTCCGAGGCGGTCAGCGCCTGGCCAGCGGCCGGATACTGAACGTGAACGAGCAGCGAGTCCTGGAGTTGGGCGGCGGCCGCAGGAGTCGGAGTCGCGGCCGCTAGCAGCACCACGAGCGACGCCGGGGAACGCCCCGGGAGAAGCCTCATGGGTGGGAAAGCTAGCCCACGGCTCTGGCCGGCTCAACGAAACGTCGTTTGATCAATCGTTGCCGTGGCGCATGACTGCGACGACGCCCAGGGCTTCTACTTCAACTGCCCTCTCGCCGCAGAGGTCTTTGCCGAGCAGCTTAACCACCCCTCTGGACATCAAGTTCCACAGGAGTGAACTCCCCTTCCACGCCGTCTGCAAGACGAAATCTCAAAACGATAGGAAACACGTTTCCACCCATGTAGGTAAGGCCTTTCCTCTGGATGGGAACCGGACCGCCACTCGGTAACCCCCACGCCCCTCATCGGCGACCGCGGCGTCCTCTGCGGTCCAGCCTGTTGCTGACACTGGCATAGGCGTTGCCCTGTCAAAAGGCACTTCCCCCGACCACATAGCCCCTCGGTCCAGGGCAAATCCCGCGAGAGCGGGGGACGCAAAGCCACGGGTCCTCACTGTAACAACAGCGGATAGCCGGGCCACCCGAAAGACGTAACTACCTCGCAGCGCCAGCCATCCTGCAGGCTCAGCCCGAGGAGGCATTGGATGCAGGTTTCGCCAGCTACCCCTGCTGCGCTTTTAAACGAACCAAGCGACACCATGGGTGGATCGCAACCGTTCATGCTCGTCCAGATGGCTATGGCCAAGGCCGAAGCCCTCACGCGAGCCCAACGGTGGCAGGTCGCCCTGGACGCCTACGCAGAGGCGATACGCCTCG
>JBDHED010000191.1:0-3963 GCA_039591175.1 Gemmatimonadota bacterium
CCTCGTCCTGGTCTGGCTCCTCAGCGTGAGCTGGGAGTCACCGCTGCCGGTCGAATCCTACCTCTTCGCACTGGGGTCCTTCGTGTGCCTGCAGGGTCCTATCCACGTTCGGCATATCCACAACCTGGTGCTATTCCGCCACGCGGTCGCCGGCCAAGGCGTAACGGGCAGAGTCAGGTTCGACCGTTGGCTAAGCCTCGAGATCTCTGCGGCCGGGATGTGGATGGCTTCGACGTTCTTCCTCATCTGGTTTCTGCTGACGGGCAGCTGGTTTCTTCTCGGCGGAACGATGAGTTGCGCGGTCGTGGGCCTCAGACAGCGACGGCTCGGCAGGCAAGCGCGGGAGGGCTAATCGGCGACGTGGTCGTGGTCACGCCAAGTCAGTGACTTCTGGCTTCCGGAATCGGTGCGTGTAGCCCCACGGTCGGCCGGCGCCATAGTCGAAGTCGAATCGTTCGCGGCGGGTCAGCTCGTGCAACACCGGTTGCGAGATGAATTGCGGGTCGGGGCGCTGCTCGCCGACTACCAGCAGGCCGCCGGCTTTCAGAACGCGCCAGATCTCGCGCAGACAAAAGGCCCGGTTCTCCACCTCGCCCAGCACCGTGAAAAGCAGGGCTCCATCGAACGATCGATCCGCATACGGCAGCGCCATCGCGTTGGCCTGCACGTAATCGACGTTCCAGAGGAACTGGGTGCGCAGCTTGTGGCGCGCCCTGACCAGCATCTCGCGCTGGATATCGACCGCCTGGAGCCGGCTATTCCCGGTCCGCTTGGCGATCTCGGAGCTAAAGAACCCCGGCCCGGGACCGATTTCGAGCACCCGCGAGTCGGGCGCTAGACCCAACAGCCCGACCACCTTGGCCGGGTCGGCGACGATGCGGCGCAACGGGTTGTCGAGAACCCACCAAAACCGGGCTGGGCATGGGCCGCTCATGTCATTCGCTTCTCAACCCCACGTCGATCCATTTGATGCCGTAGAATACTTGGGGAATCCGGTACCCGTCGACCCACGGCTGAACGATATCGGCGTCCACTGGATGCACGGTAAAGATCCACGGTGCCTCGGCCTGGATCACCGAGTCCGCCTGGGCGTACATCGACAACCGTTGGGTCTCATCCAAGGTCGCTCGAGCGGTCAGGATCAACGAATCGACGGTGGTGTTCGAGAAAAACGCCGCGTTTCCCCCGGCGCCTGCCATCTGGCTGTAAAAGAGCGGGTAGAGGAAGTTCTCGGCGTCAGGGTAGTCGGCATACCAGTTGGCGAGGTAGGCGTCGAGCTCGCCCTGCTCCATCGCTTGACGAACGGCGGTCCAATCGCGCTGGCGGAGGTTCATCGAGACCCCGACCTCAGCCAGGTTCGCCTGCACCGCCTCGAGAAATCGCTGATTCAGAGCGAGCGTTCGGAAGAAGACATCGAATGAGAGATCGGTCGCGCCAGCTTCGGCCAGCATCTCCCTGGCCCGATCGGGGTCGTAGCGGTACGGCTCGCCAGCCTCACGAAAACCGGGTAAGCCGGGTGGGATCGGACCGTGCGATCTTACCATCTCGGACGGGTAGATCGCTTCCGCGATCCCGGTAACGTCGATAGCGTGATTGAGCGCCCGCCGAACCAGCGGGTCGCGGAACTTTTCCTTGTCGTTGTTTAGCGCCAGATAATAGGTGATCAGCGCGGGTCGCTTGTGGATGTACGGTTCCCATCCCGGGTTGGTGGCAAAGCGGTCGTACTCGGGCTTGGGGAACTCGTTTAGATCGGCCCAGTCGAGGTTGCCGCGCTCAAACTCGGCGATGACGGTAGTCGTCTCGGGGATGATGCGGATCTCCATCCCATCGGCTTTCGGTCGGCCGCCGTGGTAGCGCGTGTTCGCCGTCAATCGAATGACGTCGTCGTGGGCCCACGACTCGAAAACCCAGGGCCCGGTCCCGACCGGGGCCTCTGAGAAGCCGTCGCCTTTGCTTTCCACCTCTTCGCGAGGCACGACGTGAGCCGCCGGCATCGCGAGCAACGAGAGAAACGGTGCGAATGGCTGCGTAAGTCGGATCTCGACCCGGTCGCTTCCGATCGCGCGTACGCCGGTCAGCGTCGTGGCTTCGCCGGCGAGCATCTCCGTGGCGCCGACGATGAACTCGAACACCCAGGCCAACGGGCTCGTGTTTTCGGGTCTCAGCGCGCGCTCGAACGAGTACTTGACATCCGCAGCGGTTAGCCGACGCCCATTGTGGAAGACGACGTCGTCGCGCAGCGTGAACCGGTAGCGGGTCCCGTCGTCCGAGACCTCCCACACCGACGCCAGGTTGGGTCGGATCTCGTCGTTCGCGTATTGCACCAAGCCATCGTACAGGTAAACGACCATCCGGCCGCGGTAGACGTCGACCGCTTGAATGGGGTCCAAGCTCGCCGGATCGGATTCGAGGTAGAGCCGCAGGACGTTGCGATCGACGACCTTGGACTGCGGCCCGCTAGCGCCACAAGCCGCCATGATTAGGCCGCTCATGGCGAGCGCGATGTTACGCGTCCTGCCCATACTCCTCTTCCAGTTGATGCTCGCGTTTACGGTGGAGGAGCCAGATCACGAAGACAACCCCAAACACGAACGCGACTGTGCCGCCCCAACCGAAATAGCGTTCGATCACGTCCCACGAAGCGCCAAAGAAGTAGCCGGCCAACGTAAAAGTCGTGCCCCAAACGATACACGACAGCGCGCTCCACGGCAGGAACTTCCAGTACGACATGTGACTGATGCCGGCGACCACCGGTCCGAACGATCGGAGGATCGACATAAAGCGCCCGATAAAAACCGTCTTGCCACCGTGATGATTGTAATAGTGCTCAGTCGCGCGTAAGCGTTTTGCGTCGAAGAAGAAATACCGGCCAAAGCGGCTGATCACTTGGTGGCCGTAGGTGCGACCAAGCAAGTACCCGACTTGGTCGCCAGCGAACGCGCCGACGATGGCGATCACCCCAACTGCCCACGGATCGAGCACGCCGCGAAACGCATAGAAGCCGGACAGCACGATCACCGTCTCGCCCGGTGCGATCAGCCCGAGAAAGGCGCTCGTCTCGAGAAACGTCACGAGGAACAGCGTCAGGTATCCGTATTGGTCGAGAAACGGGACGACGAACTCTAGGATGCGCTCCTGCATGGCCTCTCATAAGTTCGGCAGTGGCTGAGCCGCGTGATCGGTCGCGGCGCCAAGGTATTCATCGTGCCCGGTGCATGGTACTCTGCATCGGGCGAGTCGATTCTCGAAGACCCCGGAGCCAACGTGCACGTTCCACCCCGAAGCTCGCTTCGTGCCTGGGTGGCTTGGGCACTGACGATCTGCGTCGTGATGTTGACGGCGCCGACCGCGAAGGCTCAAGAGCCAGTCGATCAGATCGTGACCAACGGTGTGATCTACACCATGGACCCAAAGATCCCGCGGGCCGAGGCGATGGCGATCTCCAGCGGCCGGATCGTAGCGGTTGGGACCACCAGAGAGATCGGGATTCTCCGCGGCTCGAAAACGGAGGTCGAGGACCTCGGTGGTCGTGTGATCATCCCAGGGCTCATCGACGCGCACGCTCACGTGATCAAATTGGGGTTCGTGCTTCGGGTGCTGGATCTGCGGGGGACGTCGAGCGCCGATGAGATCGCTGAGATGGTGCAAGCCGTGTCGGAGACGCGCGCTGCCGAGGAGTGGATCACCGGCAGGGGATGGGATCAGAACGATTGGGCCGTCCAGGAATTTCCGACGCGCGAATTGCTCGACCAAGTCACCCGGGACGACCGGAACCAGCCCGTGTATCTGACGCGGGTGGATGGCCATGCCGCGTGGGTCAACTCGCGGGCGCTCGAGCTGGCAGAGGTCACGGCCGATACACCCGACCCCGACGGTGGCAAGATCTTGCGCGACGATGACGGCGAGCCGACAGGCGTGCTCGTCGACAATGCGATGGCGCTGGTGTTTGGCGAGATCCCCGCA
>JBDHED010000192.1:0-3960 GCA_039591175.1 Gemmatimonadota bacterium
CACCTTGAAACCGTCGCGATACGGACTGGCCTGGATCTTGTCGAACATGAGCTGAGCGTAGTGGTTGTTGATAGGCTCGCTGGAGCTGCCAAAAATCGAGGTGTACACGCCCGCCGCGAATGTGACCCCAAGCGGGTTGTGGGTCGAAACCGCGACGACTCTCGTCTCAGGCCCGATGAACTGACCCAAATCGTCCGGATAGCAAACGACGACGTTCTCGTCACCGAATTCTCGCGCCATGACCTTTTCCAGCACCCTCAATCCCGCGGGCGCCACTCTGGCCGAGCCATCGTCAAACCGTTTGACGCTTCTCCACTCCGGGTATTTCTTGTTGATTACGCCCTCCATCCAGATCGGAAGCGACGCCATCGCCATCTGGATGAAGTAACCGGCATGGTCGATCATTTCAGTCAAAGGCGCCGTCAGCACAATTCGTCGTCCCTGACTCATTTGGTTGTCTCCCGTCGCGAAGATGATCAGATAATCGGGGAGTATACCATATGAAAGCCACGAGTCGTCGACCGGGTTGTTGAGGAGTCCCATATGAGGCAGTTTTGAGCCGATCACGGTCATCTCTGCACAGGAGGGCGGGCCATGGAAGCCAGCCAATCGGGTCACGAAGGAGAGAGACGCTCCGGAACGGATCGGCGCTCGGGCGCGGATCGACGGTCAGGAACAGACCGACGGTCAGGCGAGGATCGCCGGAAGGAAGACGTCCCAGTCCCTGAGGATCGCCGGAGCGGAAAAGACCGTCGGGGCAGAAAGGACCGAAGGAGCGGAACAGACCGTAGAACCGGAAAAGACCGACGCGGCCGTTGAGCGCTCACCGACCATGCGGGCCAGGCACGTGATCGGGCGAGCCAAGTCACCGCTTGTCTGCGTCCTCGCACTGGCTCTGGCGATTCCTTCATTGGCGTCGCCGCAAACCAATCAAGCCGCAAGCGAAGAGGCCCAAACCCTGCTGGAGCGGGTCAAGACCAACCAGCGTGGTCCTTTTGCGGGGCTGCGTTGGTTTTGCAGCGACGGCACGGATCACCCCCCGAGACCGTACCCGTGTGGCGATCGGGGCGGCGGGCACCAACACGGGCAGCTCTCGTCAGACGCCCTCCGGCTATACGAGTTGGGCTACCCGGTGGGAACGCTGTTCATCGCGCTGCCGTGGGAAGTGTTCCTCGACGTCGACAACCGCCACGAACGATTGCGGGAAACAGCACTGCAAGGGTATCTGCGACGCGCCGATGACGGGTGGGACTTCCGCCAAGCCCAGTACTATCGCGGCGCACGGCAGGCCGAAGACGAGGAGGCCGCTGGTCGCGCGCTCCTGAGCCGTCTGTTGAGCGATCCGGCGTGGACCAGCAAGAACTTCTTGTTGGCGGTTCAGTTGGTGCGCGAAGTCCCACACGCACCACAGTCATCTCGAATCGATCGTATCCGGCAGCTGTCGAAAGAGATCGGCAACGCCGTCCCCGCTTTCCAGCCGATTCGGGTCAAGATCCACTCCTACCCCGACGCCGGTGATATCGATGCGGTCGAAAACTTCATTGCTACCGGGAATACGGTTGGCCATGAGGAAGCGCTGCGCTCACTGTTGGCCGATCTGCACGCCTACTACGACCGCGATCCAGCCGAGCGCCTGGAACCGTTTCTTGGTGTAGAGCCATTCCAGGGTGAGGCTTGGGGCGACAACCTACAGCAACTGCAGAGCCTCCTCCGAGGGGCATCTCCGACCGAGATCAGCCGGACCATCGCCGACCTGACCGCCAGGCTTCGCAACGATGTCGAGACGTCGAGCGACGGCATGGCGAATCTCCGGCGAATCGACCTCGACCTCGTGCTCCAAGAGCTCTTGCTCCAGAACGGGGTCGCGGCATCAGGTCGTCTGGCCGACCGTCGACAAGCGGTCGATGTCGCGCGCAGCCTGGTCATCGGCACCTACGGTCGCGGGCTGTTGTCACGCCTGGAGCTCGCCGCGCAACTCGAGATGATCGATCAGCTGACGGTACAGGACGAGGTTACAGCGGAGCAGTATCGGGGCTCGGTTCGATACCTCGAGCGCGTCGGACTGTGGGTCCAGGCGACGATCGAAACGGTTTTTGGTGGAACCGTGGAGCACTACGCACAAATCGAACCCGTGGCCGAGTCGTTCTCGGCCGATCTCCTGCGAGCGACGGCGCTCTTACCGTTGGCCAACGTGGTCGAATCTCTGACGCTGGATGCGAATGGCGAGCTCGGCGTCACACACACCGCGTTCGGACACTCGCTCGGGGGAGCGATCTACGGGCTCAATCCGGGTGTCGCCCGTGGTGTGCTGGAGCACGTCACCGAGGCCGAAGCCGCTGGTTTCGACTATCGACCGGACCGCATCTACATACTGCCGCAGACGCTTGCCGACTTGCCTCCGGTCGGTGGGATACTGTCGCTCGATCAAGGCAACATGCTCTCGCACCTGCAGTTGCTAGCACGAAGCCTTGGCATCCCCAACAGCGTTATCGCCAGCACCGCGCTCGAGGCGATCCTGCCGCACGTCGGGGAGGAGTTGTTCTACGCGGTGTCCGGGTTGGGCGTCGTCGTTCTAAAGGAGATCGATCAGCTGACTCCTCAGGAACGCGCCCTTCTGGCCGAGAAGGAGACCGGTCCGGTACGCACGTTCCGGATCGACGAAGACGCGCTCGATCTCGACGAGCGGCGAGTGCTTCCGCTCGAAGCGTTGGATCTCGACAGTGCTGGCGAGGTCGTCGGACCCAAGGCGGCGGGTGTGGCACGCCTCCAGCGCGCGTTCCCAGCACAGGTTTCTCCCGGCGTGGCGCTCCCGTTCGGGATCTTCCGTTCTCATATCGAACGCCATCGCACGACCGGCGGCGCCGACCTGTACGCCGAGATGGTCGCGTTCTACGACGCCGTCGACAGAATGGAGGACACGGGCGAACCAGAGTCAGAGATCGACGCGTTTGTCTCCGAACGTTTGGCGTCGTTCCGTCGGGAAATCGTGCAGATCGATCTCGATCCAAGTCTGGTTTCAGATCTTAGAGAGCGACTATCGGCATGGGGGTCGTTGGGGTCGTACGGCGTGTTTGTCCGTAGCGATACCAACGTCGAAGATTTGGCCGAGTTCAGCGGTGCGGGCCTAAATCTCACGGTACCCAACCAAATCCAGTTCGAGGACATCCTCCACTCGATCAAGAGAGTATGGGCATCCCCCTTCACCGAGCGAGCTTTCGCATGGCGCCGGCCGATCCTCGAGAACCCGGAGCACACCTATGTTTCGGTCTTGATCCAGCGCAGCGTGCCGGTCGAGAAATCGGGTGTCCTCGTCACCGTTGATCTGGTCACCGGTGATCCCGCTTACCTCACCGCGACAGCGTCCGAGGGCGTCGGGGGTGTCGTCGGCGGCGAAGCGTCGGAAGCGTTACTCTTGCCGGTCAATGCGGACCAACCGATCCTGCTCGACCAGTACAAGGCACCCACGCGCAGCCAGCTCAAGATGACCGGCGAAGGGGGGTTCGAGAAAGTCGCGCCATCCGGCGCCGAACGGGTCTTGCTCGACCCTGAGATCGCGGCATTGAAGGACCTCGTGCAGACGTTACGGGAGCGGTTCGATCCACCACGAGACGAGGCCGGTCAAGCGCTTCCCTGGGACGTCGAGTTCGGGTTCTTGGATGGCGCGCTGTGGCTGTTTCAGATCCGTCCACTCTCCTCCGATTCCCCGACCGCCCAGTTGGCTGGGTTGGCGGCAATGGATCGCGCCGTGCTCGATCGCGCGAGCCGGCCGGTGCGGTTGGACGAACCTCTGCGCGCGAGACCTTGATCATGAACACGACCGCGAAGCTCCTGATGCTGGCAGGCGTGGCGCTGTTGGTGCCGACCTCGATCCCGAGCTACCCGCTCGACGGCTACGAGCGCACGCGGATCCGGCGGCTGGAGGCATACCGGCAGGTTCAGGAGGGCACGCTCCCGGGGCGA
>JBDHED010000193.1:0-3920 GCA_039591175.1 Gemmatimonadota bacterium
GTGACGGGCTGGCTCGATGGCTCCATGCTGTAGGCCAGGGGAATAGCGGGTCACTGCGAGGTTGCGGATGGTGATGTTGTCGGCTGTCCCCACAAACGCCTGGCTGGTGGCGTTCTCCCCGTCGAGGACCGTACCTGGCTCACCGAGGAACGTGTTCCCGCTCTTGGGTACGACCCGCTGCCGGCGGTGGGTGCCAGACTTGAGCACGAACGTCGTGCTGCCCGGGTTGGCGTCTACCGCGGCCTGGATGCTCTCACCCGGGAACACCTCGATGCCACCGGACGGTGGAGGGGGAGGTGGGGGTGGGGCACTGTCGATCGTGATCGAAGAGGTCGCCGACAGCGCACCACTGGTGGCGGTGGCGCTGAACGTTCCCGTCTGGCTGCCTGCCACGTAGTGGCCACTGGCGTCGATCGTCCCGCCGGTCGCCTGCCAGCTGATGGGCTCGTCCATCAGCTGTCCGTTTTCGTCCTTGACGGTAGCCGTAAACTGAAGCTCGTCACCCGTCAGCAGATCCGCTTGTGCGGGCTGGACAGAGATCGACGTCGGCGTTGGATCGGTCGGCGGATCGGGGTCACTGGGTGGATCGGGGTCGCTAGGCGGATCGGGGTCACTGGATGGACCGGGGTCTCCGCCTCCGCCGCCCCCAGGAGCTCCTTCACCCGACGATATGATCTGCACGCTGGCAGTACCCTCATCGCTGCCTGCCCTGGCGGTAACGGTGAAGTCGCCCGTCTGTCCGCTTGCGACGTAAAACCCGCTCGAGCTGATCGAGCCGCCCGTCGCGCTCCAGGCCAATCCGACGTTGAGGACCTTGCCCTTCTTGTTCTTGACCGAGCCGTTGAATTGCAGAGCATCCCCGGTGAAGAGCGTTACGACCTTTGGGGATACGTTGACGGTACGACCACCGCCGTCGCTATCGGTGCTACTCGTCGGCTCGCCATCAGGATCGTCGCCAGCGGGGCTGCTGGCTGAGACCTGGATCGAGGCCGACGCCGCTATCGCGCTACCACCCTGTTGAGTCTGAGCAATCACCGAGTAAGTGCCCAGATTGTCGCCCGCCACGAACATGCCGCTGCTCGAAATCGTTCCTCCGGTGGCGATCCAGGTGATCTCTTCGCCCTGAAGCCGAAGTCCGCGTGAGTCCTGCAACACGGCCTCAAACTGCAGTTGATCGCCCATATTGATCTCGGCCCCATGCGGGATCAGTCGCATGGTCATTGCGTCGCCCGATAGGCTTGGGCCGCTGGGGGAGCCGCCGCTGCAGGCGGCTACAAGTAAGGTCAACGTGAGCGTTGTCAATATCCGGAGCGGTAGACGTGAGTTGTCACGCAGTCGGGAATCGAGTGCGGGCAAAATAGTCGGGCCGTACAAGATGGGCATGCTGGGCTCCCTGGGCTGTCTCGTTTTGGCGTCGCGATGCGAGTGGGTTTGGCAGCCGCAGCGTTCGTACCACTCGGAGTGCGACTGCCCGAGCCGGTTTCAGCCGTTTCGGGATAGCGCCCAGCCGATGCCGCTGCACGGGTTATCGGTCCGGAATGGAGGGGATACTCCTGGGTGTGGGCAGGGTTTTGAGGGGGAAATGGTGTTCCACTTGGACGGAACCCGTTTTCCCAACTCGGCCTAACCGAGCCCCGCGATCGGGGGGTCTGGTTTCATCCACCCCGTGTCGGGCGGTCTTTCAGGACCGGGTTTTGCGGCCCCGCTCGCAGAGTGCAAATGGTGGTTGTGTAACGGTATCGAGGTGGGGCGAACGGTTGTGAGGCCGGGTTTCACGCGGTATCTTTAACGATTAAGATCGCTATGCGTGGGAATCACGATGATAAGACTCGCGAAGAGATGATCGCCTAGGTTACACCGCCTACCTGGGCTACCCGACCCTTGGAAGACACTCGAGCCCAGCAGTCCCGTCATGGCCGGAGTGGCGCGTCGCCGGACCGCTCCATTGAGCGTCGGCGACTGAAACTGGTCCTGGTCCTCACGACGGCGTACATGGTGGCCGAGGTCGTTGGTGGGCTCTGGACCGGGAGCTTGGCGCTCCTGGCCGACGCCGGTCACATGCTTGTCGACGTGGCCGCGGTAAGCCTGGCGCTCGCCGCGATGTGGATCTCACGCCAGCCGCCCACCACGCGCCACACCTACGCCTTCGCCCGGGCCGAGATACTGGCGGCGCTCATCAACGGTCTTGCTCTCTGGGTGGTGGTGGCGTGGATCGGTATCGAAGCAGTTCAACGTGTTCGAGATCCGACCCCGGTCGCGGCTGGCACGATGATGCTGATCGCGATCGGCGGGCTGATCGTGAACGGTATTGCCTTTGGAATCCTGCATGCGGTCGGCGACCGTGAGCGAAGCCTGAACCTGCATGGCGCCCTGCTCCACGTAATTGGGGACCTGCTGGGTTCGGCGGGGGTCGTGTTGGCCGGGATCATCATCTGGGCCACCGGATGGGTGCAGGCCGATCCAGTGGTGAGCCTGGTCATCGGAGGTTTGATCCTCTTCTCCTCGTGGAGACTGGTTCGCGAAGCGGTCCACATTCTCCTGGAAGGTGTCCCCCGGGGTCTCGACGTGGAGGCCTTGTTAACCTCGTTGCAGACGCTCGATGGGGTGACCAGCGTTCATGACCTCCACGTGTGGACGATCACGTCCGGGTACCCAGCGCTCTCAGCGCACGTGGTCTGTGAGCACGGCGTTGACCGGGAGATGGTGCTGGCCCACGTAAACCGAATGCTCCGCGAGCGATACGACATCGTCCACACCACGATTCAATTGGAGCCCGAGAGTCCTCCGGATCACGCGGAGCCTATGGCGCACCCAGTGGCTACCGTGGAATGAAGAGTCCCGATCACCGTGCACGGGTAGCGACCCGGGTCGCAATCGCCGGCAATTCGCTCCTCTTCCTTGTCAAAGGAGCAGCTGGACTGGCGAGCGGATCGATCGCGCTGATCTCCGACGCCCTCAACTCACTGGTCGACGTGGCCACATCCATAGGTATCTCGTACTCGGTCGAGGTGGGCCGTCGGGGGCCCGATGAAGACCACCCCTTTGGACACCAACGAGCTGAACCGCTGGCTGCGCTCGGGGTGGCGATCTTCACCGGGATCCTCGGGTTCTCAGTAGGGCGAGCGGCGGTTGAGCGCCTGATCGCCGGAGCAACTCAGATCCGAATGCCGTTCTGGGCCCTGGGTGCGCTGCTGGTCTCGATGGTTGGTAACCTGCTGTTGGCGAAATACCTCCGTCGGCGCGGGGAAGCACTCGACAGCCCAGCCATCCTCGCCAATGCGGTCGAGTGCGAGAACGACATCGGTACGTCCTTCGCAGCCTTGGTTGGCGTCGCCGGCTCAGCCCTTGGTTGGGCGCCTATCGATCCTCTGGCCGGAATCGTGGTCGGGGCCTGGATCGTCTTTGGTGGTTACCGGTTTGGTCGTCAAAACATCGACTACTTGATGGGTAAGAGTCCGACGCCCGAACTGCTCGACCACGTCCGTCGATCGGCGGTGGGAGTCCGCGGCGTAAAGGGTGTTCACGACGTGCGTGGGCACTACGTCGGTCATCGCATTCATGTCGAAGTCCACATCGAGGTCGATCAAGAGTTACGCACTCGCCAATCTCACGATGTGGGAGGAATGGTCCGCTCGGCGATAGAGGGGCATAGCGCGATTGATCGCGCCTTTGTCCATGTCGATCCCGTGCTCGATTCCACGTTGATCGTCGATACGCTCGCCGGAAACGAATCGCTTGTGAGCGAGATCTACGCAAGGCTCGCGATCGTACAATCAGACCAAGCGGAGCTGGCGGGACTGTGGCGAGTCTTGGCGACACGAGCTCAGGCGCGGGCGGAGAGATTGCAGGTCGTGGGGAGACTAAAGAGTGCCGGGTGGCATTTCGACGACAGTGACCTGTCCGTTAGTCGGGTTCAGGAG
>JBDHED010000194.1:0-3914 GCA_039591175.1 Gemmatimonadota bacterium
GGTCCAAGATCGCTGAAGCGGTCAATTACACACGTGATCTGGGGAACTCGCCGCCCAACGAGATGACGCCGGCGGTGCTCGCCGATCATGCGCGGAAGCTCGGTGATCAGCACGCTTTGATGGTCGAGGTGTTGACGGTCGAGGACCTCAAGCAGCAGGGGATGGGGGGGATTCTCGGGGTCGGCCAAGGTTCGCACAACGGGCCCCGCTTGATCATCGCGCGCTACGATCGCGGTCGTCCATCAGCCAAGCCGACGATCATCGTCGGCAAAGCGGTCACCTTTGATGCGGGCGGGATCTCGATAAAGCCGTCACGTCATCTGGAGGAGATGAAGTTTGACAAGATGGGTGGCTGCGCCGTGCTCGGGATTCTCAAGGCAGCCGCCCTGTTGGGGCTCAAGCAGAGTCTGATCGGGGTGATCCCGGCAGCCGAAAACCTGCCCAGCGCCGCGGCTTACCGTCCGGGGGACATTCTCGAGTCGTACTCCGGCAAGACGATCGAGGTTATCAACACCGACGCCGAGGGACGGTTGATTCTGGCCGACGGATTGGCGTGGGCCAGCGAGCAGAATCCGCGCGAGATAATCGACATCGCGACGCTGACAGGTGCGTGCATGGTGGCACTCGGGGAAACGGCGGCGGGTGTGTTTGGCGATGAACGGGCGGTGTCGCGATTCGTAGAGGCGGGCGCCAGGACCGGCGACCGTGCGTGGGCGCTACCGCTGTACGATGAGTTCTCTGAGAACATGCGCTCCGAGGTGGCCGACATAAAGAACGCTGGTGGCCACTGGGGTGGGGCTTCAAACGCGGCGGCGTTTTTGAAGTTCTTCGTCGGCGATGCGATCCAGTGGACACACATCGACATCGCCGGCAACGCCTACGTGACAAAGCCGCGGCACTATGAGCCGATCGGCGCGACGGGCGCCGGGGTGCGGTTGGTGATCGAATACCTCACAAGTCGCTGATGGACTTCAACGAGGCCCTGAGAGAAGAGAACCAACGCCTGCGGCGTCTTCGATTGGTGGTAGACTTTACACTGGCACGTTTGTACCAGGATCCGGATCTCTCCATGCTCGAGGCGCTGGAACAAGTCGAGCGTTGCCGCGAGACAGCCTTGAACCTGTTTCCCGGCAAGGAGCCCACGTTCGAGCTCATCATTCGGCCGCGGCTCGAGCGCGCCCTTCACGGCCGGTGGCCGCACGAAATGCCTGAGGAACTAGGTGAGGAACTCACCGTAAGGGAACCCGAGAGCTCGTAACGACCCTCTCCAGATGATGAGAAGCACGTGGACCCAGGACCCGACCGGGAAAACGTTCCCGGAGACGATCAAGTGGCTGTTGATCGTCAATGGAGCAGTGTTCTTGCTTCAGAGCCTGCTCGCTGTGCCGGTGTTCCAAACCTTCGGGCTGCACCTGGAGGAGATCTTGGGGCTGCGACCGGCGTGGGTCGTGGAACGCCTTTGGGTCTGGCAGTTCTTGACGTACATGTTCCTGCACGGCGGCTTTTTCCACCTGCTATTCAATATGTTCGTCCTGTGGATGTTCGGAGCTCAGATCGAGCGATTGTGGGGACCTACCAGGTTTCTGCACTACTATCTCGTTTGCGGTCTCGGCGCGGCTGCCCTGTCGTTCGTATTCAATTACAACTCGATCATCATCGGCGCCTCTGGTGCGGTGCTGGGCGTGCTGCTCGCGTTCGGTATGTTGTTTCCGAACCAGTACATCTACCTCTGGTTCCTGCTGCCGATTCGGGCCAAGTATTTGGTCGCCGGTTTGGCCGGGCTCGAGCTACTGTACTTGTTCTCGGGGTCGGAGAGCGGCATCGCGCGGGCGGCTCACGTGGGTGGGATGCTGGCCGGTTACGTGTACCTGAAGTGGGGGGATCGCTCGCCGATCGAGCGTTTCGCCAAACGCTGGCGGCGACGCAAGCTTAAGCTGATCAACGGCGACGCACCGAGGGTCCCCGGGTCACGGCGAGTCGAGACCGAGATCGATCGGATTCTGGACAAGATCTCGGAGCACGGGTTGGAAAGTTTGACAAACGAAGAAGCGCGGATCCTGGATGAAGCCAGCCGCGGCAACAAGCGGGAGTAGCGTGACGATCGTTACACTGACCACAGACTTTGGCACTGCCGATGGGTACGTTGGCGCGATGAAGGGCGTGATCGCGGACATCGCACCGCACGCGATGATCGTGGATCTAACCCACGCGATCGCACCGCAAGACGTCCGCGGCGCGGCTTTCGCTCTGTACCGCGCCGTGCCGTTCTACCCCCCGGCATCGGTTCATTGTGTCGTTGTCGATCCTGGCGTTGGGACCTCGCGCCGTGCGCTGGCGATCAAGACCTCGGAGCACCAGTACATGGTCGGACCGGATACTGGCGTGTTTACGCTCTTTGCACCGCCCTTCACCGATACCGAGCCGCAAGCGGTCGAGCTGACGGAGGCCCGGTGGTGGCGTGCTGGGCGTGACCCCAGCGCGACCTTCCACGGACGTGACGTCTTCGCCCCGGTGGCGGCTCATCTGGCTCGACTGATTGAAGCCGGGCCGGTCGAACTCGAGGCGTTTGGACCAACAGCGACGAACCTCCATCGCCTGGCGGTACCGTCGCCGGTTGAGGAGCGCAACACGTATCGCGGCGAAGTAGTGCACGTGGATCACTTTGGGAATGCGGTTACCAATCTGCCGGAGCGTTGGGTCGTCCACGCCGAGGGCGCGGTTATCGTCGAAGCCGGTGGCCAGACGATGCCCGTCGTTCGGACCTACAGCGATGTGGAGGTAGGTTCGCTTTGTGGCTTGGTTGGTTCGTCGGGCTGGGTGGAAGTGGCATGCAGAGATGGATCGGCGGCGGAGCGATTGGGGCTGGCGCCCGGCATCCCGGTGGTCCTTAGGAGAACCGGCGGCTAAGCGATGGCGACTCTCCTCGCGTGAAGTGGGAACGCATCGACCGGCGGCGAGTCTATTCGGGCCGAGTCGTCGATGTCACGAGAGACACGATCCGCATCAGTACTGGAGACGAAACCAGACAGACGACGTTTGACGTTGTTCGTCACCTGGGTGCAGCCGCTATCGTGCCGCTTTTCGACGATGACACCGTGGCGTTGATCAACCAGTTCCGGTACTCGGTCGGCGAGCGCATCTGGGAGATCCCGGCCGGTAGTCTCGGAGACGGTGAGTCGTTCGAAGCTTGCGCCGAGCGTGAGTTGGAGGAGGAGGTTGGCTATCGCGCACAACGTTGGACGCCGCTGGCCGCTTTCTACACGACCCCCGGCTTCTGCGACGAAGAGTTGAGGGTGTTTTTGGCGGAAGGACTGATTCCCGGTACGACCGATCACGAGGACGACGAGGACATCGACGTCGCGCGGATCCCGTTGCAGCAGGCACTCGAGTGGGCAGCCAGCGGCCAGATCCGCGATGCGAAATCGATGCTTGGGTTGTGGGCGGCGCGGGATTATCTCCGCGCCGTCGACCGCTGGTCGTCGAGTCGCGGAGATTGAATGACGGACGCGACCCAATCCGGCGGAGACGTTCGATTGGTCATCACGACCTGTCCTGACGAGGCGACGGGTGAGGCGATCGTTCGAGCGCTCGTCAAGGAGCGACTGGCGGCCTGCGGAAACATCGTCACTGGCGTGCGTTCGATCTTCTGGTGGCAGGGTGAGGTCGACACCGAGGTTGAATGCCTGGTGCTGCTCAAGACCCAAACCTCCCGGCTCGATCAGCTCGCCCGCCGGCTCGATGAGCTACATCCTTACGATGTTCCCGAGTTGCTCGCCATGAAGGTCGATCGGGGGGCGATGGCGTATCTCGATTGGGTGGTTGAGGAAACCACGAGCGGCTCTTAGGTTCTTCCACCTCAGCCCCATGTCTGGTCAAATCACGCTATTTCGGAATCCGTCGATGCGCAGGATCGC
>JBDHED010000195.1:0-3899 GCA_039591175.1 Gemmatimonadota bacterium
GGAGGATCTCGTCTTTGCGTGGACCGTGTGTCGAGCGGTGGCTTCGAACGCCATCGTGCTCGCCAGGGAGTGCACTACGATCGGGGTAGGCGGTGGACAGACCAACCGCGTTGGCGCGGTCGAGCTGGCGATCAAGTACGCTCGTCAGCTCGGCCATGAGACCGCCGGCGCGGTGCTCGCTTCGGATGGTTTCTTTCCGTTCGCCGACAACATCGACGTCGCTGCTGGAGCCGGTGTCTCGGCGATCATCCAACCCGGAGGTTCGCGGCGCGACGACGAAGTCATTCAAGCCGCCGATAGTGCCGGTATCTCCATGGTGCTTACCGGGATGCGACAGTTCCGACATTGACCGCGGGATAGGCCACCCCTAAGTTCACGCACCGATGGTCAAGACCAAAGCCCGCAAGCAGAAGCATCAATCCAAGGCGTCACCCAAGGGCCCCGCCCCCAAGCCCGCCCGGGTTCGGACCGGAGCGCCAGCGGTCGCGTTCTCACGTATCAACGCGATCTACCTAGGCGCCGGTGCGGTGGCGATCGGGCTCGGATTCTACCTCCTTGCGCAGGGCAGCATGGTATTGGCGCCGGTCCTGCTGGTTCTCGGCTACTGCGTGCTTCTGCCGATCGGGATCATCAAGAAGTAGTTCCCATTGGATCCTCGAGTGGGCGCGGCATCGCGTCAGTCCCGCGCGTGAAGATCCCCTCCCAGTCGATCCTTCCGGTCAGCTGCATGAGCACGAAGAGCGTCAAAACAGCGCCAATCGTGACCGTCAAACCGGTGTAACCCTCAAAGAAAAAGGCGTAGCTGAGCAGCACCAGAAATACGAGCTGCGCACCGCCGGCGTAGAACAGCGCCCGCCGCAACCCACACACCAGCCGCAGGTAGCTCACGACCAAAGTGATCGATACAAAGGACGCCAACACGAATGCGATGTTGATGTCCAAGTGGTCGACCAGGTACGCCAAGAGGAGATGGAACGCGAAGAACGCGGCTGAAAGGAAAAAGTAGTGCATAGGGTGGAGGTTGATGTGCTTGAGTGCGCCCAGCATGACCAGGACGGTGACGAAGAACAGTAATGAGACCGGTGCGAAGAACGTGATGCGGGCGGTCAGCGGGCCGGGATTCAATCGATTCGGCAGGTCAATTCCGATGTGCTTGCCGCTAACGAGATTGTCAAACCGCCAGGCGAGCTTCCATCCGTCGTCGCGTTGCACCTTGTTGATCGGTGACAGCGTGCCGGGTGGGAAGTCGAAATCGCCGAAGTCGGTCGTCATCGTGAGCTCGAAATCCCGAACCGTCGAAACACCGCCGACCGCGAAATAGTAGTTCCA
The DNA here is from genome assembly GCA_039591175.1 of Gemmatimonadota bacterium. Lineage (GTDB taxonomy): Bacteria > Gemmatimonadota > Gemmatimonadetes > JACCXV01 > JAHWKZ01 > CAMYLR01. The sequence continues at coordinate 1,330 of JBDHED010000195.1, forward strand.
GGTGTCCAAACCGCGGGAGGTGTACCCGACCTCGACGTCAGCTTCTGCGCCCGGCTCCATCTCAGTCAAGATCCAGACGCCACGATCGAGCTGATCGGCGGGTGACGCCTCGTGGCCGTTGACGCGGAACGAAAAATCGTCGTATACCGAGTCCGACGACGGAAACGTGAAGGCGACCTTGACCATTCCGGCGACGTCTTCGGGCACCGTGAATCGGTAGCTGCCACGAAATTGGACAGTGTACGTGTCGTACCAGAGAAGGCCCTTGCGGCGATGTTCGAGCGCCAGATCGGCTCGTACGCGACTGCGGACCAAGGGGATCGAGATCGTTTCGCGGATCGTCTTTTCGACCTGGCGCTTCGTGACCCGCCCCTCCTCATCAGTTTCGATCACCTCCTCGGTTACCTGGCGTGGCAACTGATGCGAGATGGTGGGAGCGGCTTGACCATGAGCACCGCCCCAGAGCTGGGTCACAGCTTGCGAGAGTGCATAATCAGAGCTGCCGGTTCGGTGTACGACCGACGCGCCAAGCGCAAACCAGGCGAGGGCGGCGCAACCAAAGATGAATGCGACGGCGAACAAACGGCGAACGGTCAACGGGTACCTCCTTGAGTCGCGTGAAGTGGCTTGTGGGTTTGGTTATCGGTGGTTGCATTTGGCAATGCGCCAAACCGACGCTCACGAGCATGGAAATCGCCAACCGCAGCTTCCAAATCGGAACGCTGGAAGTCAGGCCACAGCACCGGCGTGAAGTGGAGCTCGGCGTAGGCGCACTCCCAGAGCAGGAAATCACTTAGCCGTTGCTCACCGCTGGTCCGAATCAGCAGGTCGACCGCGGGGACATCGGGAACCGAGTTGCTGGCAACCAGAAGCTCGCGCTCGAAATCGCGCTGCTGCGCATGGCCGGCGGTCGGGAAGTGACGCACCGCCTCAGCGATCGCCCACCGGGACGAGTAATCGATCGCTATCCGTAGGAGCAGCCGAGAGCCTGTGGCGGTGGCTTTCTCGGCTCGCTTGACCGCGCGAAGAAGGTTGGGCTCGAGCCGATCGCGGCGCCCGATGACGTTTAGTCGGACGCCATTCGCGTGAAAATGGTTGATCTCAGCGTCCAGATGACGCTCGAAGAGCTTCATTAACGTTCGGACTTCTTCCGCCGGCCGGCGCCAATTGTCGGCCGAAAAGGCGTACAGCGTAAGGGTCCGAATGCCGAGCGACGGGGCAGATTCGACGACCCGCCGCACTGTGTCGACTCCGGCCAGATGTCCTGCGGTGCGGCCCAAGCCACGGCGCGCGGCCCAACGGCCGTTACCATCCATGATCAGCGCGACGTGGAGTGCGGCAGAGTCATGCCAAGTACTTGATAATACAAAGTTCGTAAACAAAAAAACTACTCCTCTCGCATGGCGTGAATCAGCGTCTCCATATGATCGAGGTACCGCTCGAGAGCTCGGCGGCCTTTGGCGGTCAACTGATACACAGTTCGCGGAACCCGCGCCTCGAATCGCTTACGACAAGACACGTAGCCGGCGTCCTCGAGCTTGCGCGCGTGAACGCTCAGATTTCCGTCGCTGGTCTCCAGCAGGTCCCGAAGCTCGGTAAAGGACAATGACGGATTAACCGCCAGAGCGCTCAGGATTCCGAGCCGCACCCGTTCGTACACCAGCCGATCGAACTCGCCGGCCCTGGGATCCGCTAGATAGCCGGCGATGCCGCGCAACGCTTGTTGCTTGCGGTTCTCCTTTTTGTTTGCCATCGCTCGCTTAGCCCCCATAACGCCTCACGATCAATGCTCCAAAGACGAGATGCAAGCCACCGAAGCCGATCGCCAACAGCGTGTTCGCCCAGCTGGCTGGTCCTGCCAACGCGATGAGACCCAAAAGCATGAACGCGGCGCCCATGATTGGCACCGGTCGGACCGAGAACATGCCGCCGGTGACCACGCCGACACCGTAAAGCAGCAACCACACACCGGGAATCGGGAACAGTACATCGGCACGATAGAGTGCAGCGGTCAGCGCGATGGCGGCGATCACCGGTGGCGTGAGTCCAAGCATAAAGCGCCGACCGACACCACGCGACAACTGTTCACCTTGGTGCTTGGCCTTTTGGTGCATGAACACGCCCCCAATCATCGCCGCCAGCAGCGCATCCAGGACCCAGAGCGGGAGCCACTGGCTGGCGAGATCGGGGGAGGAGACGAGTGCCGCGGTAGCCAAGGCCGAAAGACCCATGACGATCCCACCCCAGCCGGGCACGGAGGTGAAGGAGCGTGATGACTCCATCGTCTCGCGGATGTACTCGAGATTGTCGATCGCGCGCGTGTGCAGCGCGACGGGCTCGCTGGGCTCAGACCGCAGAGGATCGGACGGTGGCATGCGCGGTAGCTTACCAAATTCCTGCTTTGTCGTCAAGTACTTTGTATTATCAAGTGCACTCGGTGTTTGCCCTCAGCGCCGAGTTTGGTGGGGAAGTACATTGGCTCCAGGTCGCATGGGCGCATAGCTCAGGGGTTCAGAGCACCTGCCTTACAAGCAGGGGGTCCGTGGTTCGAATCCACGTGCGCCCACCAG
>JBDHED010000196.1:0-3885 GCA_039591175.1 Gemmatimonadota bacterium
CTGGGACAACGCGAAGAAGTACATCGAGAAGGGTGCTCACGGCGGCAAGGGATCAGACGCGCACAAGGCGTCGGTGGTCGGTGACACGGTTGGCGATCCGTTCAAGGATACGTCTGGCCCGTCGATGAACATCTTGATCAAGCTGATGTCGATCGTGTCGCTGGTGTTGGCGCCCTGGTTCTAGGGTCGATAAGTCAGACCGAGTAGGCCGACGAGAGAATTCCCTCTCACGCCCGGCGTAAACCGCGGAATAAGGGGGTAGGCACTGGGTCAGTCGAGTCTCCGTCAGAATTTGCGAAAGCGCTTCGCGGAAGCGCTAGTCGTTGTGACACGCTGATGGGTGTCTTCGAGTACGTCTCGGTGTTGACTTCTATCGTCATTGGCCTTGGCATCGCCCATTTGCTTCGCGGAGTGGCCAGCCTCATCCAACATCCGGGTCGTCACAAGACCTACTGGGTCCACCTGTTCTGGGTCGCCTTCATGTTCTTCCAAGCCATCTTCTGGTGGTGGTGGGAATTCGGCCTAGAGACCCTGGAAACGTGGACCTTCCAGGTCTACCTATTCGTCCTTCTCTACGCATTTATCATCTACCTGCTCTGTGCCCTTCTTTTTCCGTCAGACCTAGACGGATACGCAGGGTATGAAGACTACTTCTTGTCACGTCGAGTCTGGTTCTTTGGCCTGTTGGTGGTGTTCTTCCTGGTGGATTTCGGCGACACCTGGCTCAAAGGGTCCGACTACTTCGCAAGCCTCGGGCTCGAGTACCCGATTTCTCAGGGTTTCTATATCCTGCTCTGCCTAGGGGCGATGATCACGATGCACCGGGGGTTCCATGCCGGTTTCGCTGCGATCGCCCTCGTATACCAGATTTCGTGGGCTTTTCGCAGCTACAGTACGATAGGGTGAAGTCAGGGCCCGTAGCCGTCTAACAAGCGATTGCTGCTGGCGCGGTTCTCTGCGATCAGCATGATCGAGGCAACCTGAAATGCAAGTTGGCATCGTCGGTCTACCAAACGTCGGGAAGTCGACGCTCTTCAACGCGCTGACGGCGGCGGGCGCCGAGGCGTCGAACTACCCCTTCTGCACGATCGACCCCAACCACGGCGTGGTCGCGGTGCCGGATGAACGGCTCGACGTCCTGGGCGAGGCGTTCCAGCCGGAAACGGTTACCCCGACAACGATCGAGTTTGTCGATATCGCCGGGTTGGTGGCAGGCGCCAGCCAGGGCGAAGGTTTGGGGAATCAGTTCCTTTCGCATGTCCGGACCGTCGACGCGATTGTTCACATCGTGCGTTGCTTCCCGTCGGCCGACGTGGTGCATGTCCTGGGCAGCGTCGACCCCCTGCGGGACAAGGAGATCATCGATACCGAGTTGGCGCTGGGCGATTTGGCGCTAGTGGAGAAGCGTCACGCGCGGGTCGCAAAGCAGGTGCAGGGGGGGAGGAAAGAGTTCGCCAGCGAGCTGTCGGCGTTGGAGAAGCTCCTGCCAGCGCTGGAGGCCGGTGAGCCGGCGCGGACGGTGGCGATCGCCGATGATGAAGAGCCGGCCGTTCGGACCTACGGTCTCCTGACCCGCAAGCCGGTCATCTATTGCGCCAACATCGCTGACGATGTTCTCGCCGACGCGGTCCGCGATCCGATGTCGGTGCCCGAAGTGGCGCCGTTGGCAAAGGCCGCCGCCGCCGAAGGCGCTGCGTTGGTCGAGGTGTGTGGCGAACTGGAAGCCGAGATGGCGACCCTTTCGCACGAGGATCGTCAGGAGTTTCTGTCTGACCTCGAGCTGCCAGAGTCGAGCCTCCGACGAGTGATCCACGCGACTTACGATCTACTCGATCTGCTGACTTTCTTTACGACAACCGGCGACAAAGAGGTGCGAGCGTGGACGCTGGTTCGCGGCGGTACTGCGGTCGACGCGGCCGAAAAGGTTCACACCGATATGGCGCGCGGGTTCATCCGTGCCGAGGTCGTTCACTACGACGACTTCATCCGCGCCGATCGGTCGATACACCACGCGCGAGAGATGGGGTTGGTGAGGAACGAGGGCCGCGACTACGTCGTTGCCGACGGCGATATCATTTACATCAAGTTCAACCTATGAGCGCTCTGCGAGTCGCCGTCGTCGCGTGCATGGACGCCCGACTGAACCCCCGTGAGGTGCTTGGGCTAAAGGACGGTGAGGCCCACGTCATCCGGAACGCAGGCGGGATCGTTACCGACGACGTGATCCGGTCGCTGACGATCTCGCAGCGCTTGTTGGGGACACGCGAGATCATGCTACTTCGCCATACCGATTGCGGCATGCAGACATTCACTGACGGCGATCTGGCGGACACGATCGAGAAAGAGACTGGCACACGACCGCCCTATGCAATGGGAGCATTCGCAGATCTAGAGGACAGCGTTCGCGATTCGATCGCACGTCTTAGGGCGAGCCCGTTCTTGACGAACGTAGACGCGATTCGCGGATTTGTTTACGACGTTGAGACCGGGTGTGTGCGCGAAGTGGGGTCCTAACGAAACGCGTTAACGCGCCGGCACCGGGAACACGACCGGGCTCTCGTTGCCACCCGGGCCTACCGCGGCCACGCCAAAGAAGTAGTTGTCGATGACAAGGTCGGTCATTTCGACCTCATGGTTACGCCCGACCCAGCGCCACCGATCCCACGTCGGTGACGTCGTGTCCCGCCAGTAGACCTTATAGCCGGCGAGGGTCGGGTCCAATGAGGGGGTCCAGCGGAGCACGGCCGAGGGCTGGACGGCACCCTTGATGGTGACGTTTTCAGGTGGTGCCGGCGCCCACGCCAGCGACGCCAGGACGGCGACGTTGAGCGCGGTCAGCTTACGCGCGTAGTCGAAATCGACCGCGTCGACGACGTCACCGTACGCGACCCCGTCCTCGACCCGGATGTCCTGGTGCTGGCGATCGTAGTGCTCATTTGTCTCCATGATCCGCACGGCCGGGAATCCGGCGTCGTTGAACGGCCGGTGATGACCGCCGCGCCCCCACCGATCCAATCGATAGATCATGATCGTGTCTAGATCATCGAGGTAGAGATCCGCGATGCGGTTGACGTACCGTGCGAGCTGTCGCGAACGACCATCGACTTCGCCACCGGTAAACCGCATGCGACGCCAGTCGTCCGGTGTCGCTGTCACGTCCGGGCTCTCGGAGAAGACGCGTGCGGTCGAGTTGTCGACGACGTTGTTGATCCCGGCCGTGTTACCGATCATGTCGTTATTGAGCACGGCCTCGATGTTCCAACCCTCTTGTTGCGCGACGCTCGCCAGGTGGCGGCCGCCGAAGAGCCCCTGTTCCTCACCCGAGAGTCCTGCGAAAACGATCGACGCATGGAACACGTGGCCGGACTGGGTGATGGCCCGCGCCGCTTCGAGCACGCCGGCCATCCCGCTGGCGTTGTCGTTGGCACCAGGAGCATCTTCGACAGCGTTCATCGGATCGGAGATCCGCGAGTCGATGTCGCCGCTCATGATGACGTAGCGGTTGGGATCGCTCGTACCGCGCAACACGGCGATGACGTTCACCACCCAGGTGGGATCCGGGACCCGTCGCTCACCTTCGACGAGTGATCTTTGATACGACACCTCGAGACACCCACCGCAGTCAGCCGATACCCGGTCGAACTCGGCCTTGCTCCAGCGCCGGGCGGCGCCGATCCCACGTATGTCCGACAGCGTATCGGACAGCGTGTGTCGGGTCCCGAACTCGGTCAATGTCCGGACGTCGTGCTCGATCTGATCGGCGGATACGGATTCGATCAATTCGAGGACACGCACATCACGATCGGGAAGGGCAGGTGGCAGGTCTTGTGCGCCGACTCGGCTCGGTTGGACGACGGCGAGCGAAAGCGCGAGGAACATGGCGCC
>JBDHED010000197.1:0-3735 GCA_039591175.1 Gemmatimonadota bacterium
CACGGGCTACGAAGTCGTTTACGGAAGCCTCGAGGATTGCGTTGCCTCCGCTGAGGCGGGGCGGGTTGTCCGCAACGATATACTCTGGGGTTGACGGTGAGCGAGATTCGTGGTCGCACCTTGATTGCCGGCGAGGCAGAGGGCTCCCTGTTCAAGCTTGCGGCGCCGATCAGTTTTTGGGGTGGCGTGGACCCTGCAAGCGGCCGCGTTGCCGACCCACGGCATCCGGACCACGGACGTATCATCACGGGTCAGGTATTGGCGATTTCTACCATGGTCGGGTCCAGCTCGTCCAGTGCCATCATGCTCGAGCTTCTGCGGAACAGCACGGCTCCGGCCGCGCTCATTCTCGGTGCGGTCGACGCGATCTTGCCGCTGGGTGTCATTGTGGCGCGGGAGATGGGTCATCCGACGATACCCGTCGTCGAGATTTCCCCACGAGAGCTGGCCAACCTGCCGGAGAGAGGGTACGTTCGCGTGAGGAAAGATGGAGCGATTGAAGTGAGAAGTGAGAAGTGAGAACAGACGCGGGGAGTTGAGAGCGGGCAGGAGAAGCAGGAGAAGCAGGAGAAGCAAGAGGCGCAGAAGGGGCAGAAGGGGCAGAAGGGGCAGAGGGCAGCTGGCAGAGGGCAGCTGGCAGCTGGCAGCTGGCAAAGAAACCAAGGAGGTGAACATGCAGACGACGAGTCGGGCCCTGCTGTGGACGATGGCCCTGTCGATGGCAGCAACCGCCGCACTGGCGCAAGACGGGGGCACGAAGTACGTGCGATACATGCACGAGGGGCAAACCGCCTACGGCATCCTCGACGACGAGACGATCCGTGAACTGGACGGTGATCTCTTTGCCTCGCCTCGAGAAACGGGCAGGACCGTGGCCATGGCCGACGTACGACTGCTTGCGCCCTGCGAGCCGTCCAAGGTCATCGCCGTCGGTCTCAACTATCAAAGTCATTTGGGCGAGAGAGAGCCAGCAGCGTATCCCGGCCTCTTTGCGAAGTACCCCACGTCCATCATCGGCCCCGAGGACAACATCATTATTCCCAGCGACTCGAGGAATCTCCACTTTGAGGGCGAGTTGGTGATCGTCATCGGTAGGGAGGCCAAGAACGTCTCCGTCGAAGATGCCGCCGAGTACGTCTTCGGCGTGACGGCGGGGAATGATGTCAGCGAGCGCGGCTGGCAGCGCGCCGACCTCCAGTGGTTCCGTGCGAAGGGATCCGACACATTTGGTCCCCTCGGCCCGACGATCGCGCAAGGGTTGAACTACAACGATCTCCTGGTGCAGACTCGGCTCAACGGTGAGGTCATGCAGTCGCAGAGCAGTAATGATTTGGTCTTCGACATCGAGACAATCGTCAGCTACGTGAGCCGGTACGTGACGTTGTTTCCGGGAGATGTCATCTTCACGGGGACGCCAGGGAGTACGAGTGCCATGAAGCCGGGGGATGTGGTGGAGATCGAGGTGGAAGGTGTCGGGGTGTTGCGGAATCACTTGGTCGCCGCGTCGCCGGAGGGCTGACCCCTACAACTATCCTGGGCGCACCGAGTGATCATCGGCAAAGCGACGACTCTCTCCCGAGAGTGTGTCGCCCTGAGTGGGATGCTGGTGGGCGTCGCTCTCTCCGACGCCACGGCTCAGACCCCGTCGGATCTGCGCCACACAGAAAACGTCGTGCTCGTTACCATAGACGGGTTACGCTGGCAGGAAGTTTTTGGCGGAGCCGACGCAGCGTTGCTCGGCGAGGAACGCGGCGCCGTGGATAACGCGGCGGCAATGAATGAGGCATTCTGGCGCGAGACGGTGGAAGAACGCCGTGCAGCACTGATGCCTTTTCTCTGGAGTGTGATTACTCGGGGCGGTCGTCTCTTCGGAAATCGGTACGAAGGCAGCTCGGTCAGGGTAACCAACGGGAAATACTTCTCATACCCCGGGTACAACGAGCTCCTCAGCGGTTTTCCAGACGATCGGATCGACAGCAATGCCAAGCGGCCGAACCCCAACGTGACGGTCTTGGAGTGGCTGAATGCCCTTCCCCGTTTTCGGGATCGCGTTGCGGCGTTTGGATCGTGGGACGTCTTTCCCTACATCGTCAATCGAGAGCGGAGCGGGATTCCCGTGAACGCGGGCTGGGAGGAGCTCGCCCTAGACGCCACGTCCGAAAGCCAGCGGATGTTGAACCAGCTCATGCGCACCAGCCATCGCGAATGGGAGAACGTCCGCTTCGATGGGTTCACATTCTCCGCGGCCCTCGAGTACGTCGACCAACAACAGCCTCGGGTGTTGTACCTTGCGCTCGGCGAGCCGGATGATTGGGCTCACGCCGGGTCGTACGACCACTACCTCGAGTCCGCCCGTCGAATCGATGATATGTTGCGAACCCTGTGGGAGACGCTGGAGTCTCTTCCCGCCTATCGCGACCGGACCGCAATCGTCATCACGTCCGACCACGGCCGTGGAGGCACGGTGGATGATTGGACCGATCACGGCGCTGACGTTCCGGGTGCGGAGTTCGTCTGGATCGCGCTAATGGGACCGGATATCCCCGCTCGGGGAGCCGACGTGGAAGGCGAGGTTACCTTGGCACAGGTAGCAGCGACGGTGGCTGCGTTGGTGGGAGAGGACTACGTGGCGCAGGTTCCGCAAGCGGCGGCAGCGCTGGCAGTGTGGTAGGCCTCCCTGCTCCCACACCCCACCAGCTGTTAGCTGCTCAACCCTTCACCTCCCCCCCAGCTGCCCGCTGCCAGCGACCAGCGGCCGGCTGTGCCTTCTGCCCCATCTGCCCCTCCTGCCCCTCCCGCCTCCTCCTGCCCGCTCCCCTTCTCACCTCTCACGTCGCACTTCTCACTACTCCGGCCACGGCACTCCTCTTAGATATACCTGCTCGATGCGCGGCCGCCCATCACGCCCCACACGCAGCCGTACGGTGAGATCCTGCCAATCAGGTGTCTCCGTCCCTTCCGGTACGAAATAGCTCTCAATGCCGAACATGAACCGTCCCGGCAACACCCGGCCACGGAGGGCGACCTCGCCGAGAGCGAGGCGTTCAGGCCGTTCGGCCAGAGCTTCCTTCGGCACGTGGAGCTCACCCTCCCGGCGTAACACCACCCAGACCGTCGACCCCGCCGCCGGGAGGGATTGGGCGACGAAGGATGAATCAGGCCAGCTGAACTCATAGGCAAGGCGTATGAACTGGCCCCGGAGCAAGTCACGGGGATCCACCGGCGTCACCCTGACGACGATCGACTCCCCGACGCCTTCGCCCAAGCGTGCCTCCTCCACCGACGCCCACCCAATGAAGAACACGACCTGCAAGCCGATCCACGCGGCAGCGATCTTCAAGCGTAGCATCAGGTCTCCCCCATCCGGGCGATGGCTGCGCGCCGCCACTTTTCCATGGCCCATGCCGTCCCGAGCAAGACCAACCCGCCAATGACGAACAGCATCCCGGTCTCCGCCTGCCCACCGATGAGATCGAAGAACCGCGTCACGACGCCCAATCCGACACCGACCACGCCGGCATTGAGGTAGGCTTTCCGCCCCGAGCGGGTTCCAAACGCAACGCACCAGAAGGCGAGTAGGAACCAGACTACCCAGGCTGCGATGGAGATCAACAACTCGACGAGTGTGAACGTGCGGTCGCCGCCTCCAAAGTTGAAGAACCGAAACGCCGGCCCCTGGGGCAAGCCCCCCAGATCGGTGATTACGGCGATAGCGCCAATGGCGAGAAGTTTTTT
>JBDHED010000198.1:0-3773 GCA_039591175.1 Gemmatimonadota bacterium
GGGCGATGCCGGCGGCAGATCGCTATACCAGTCGTAGAAGCTCAGATTCACGGCGCCCATGAGTTGGAGGAAGCGGGAACCGCCAGCGTAGCTCAGCATCGACATCGCCGGGATGGGAGAGAACCCGATGACCCGATCCGGGCCGTGCTTTTTCGCGGTGTAGACATTCGCGGCCGCCTGGATCTCGAGGACCTCGTCCCAGCTCGCGCGCCGGAAACCTCCCTTTCCCCTGGCCTGTTGGTAACGCGTTCGCGCTTCCGGATCCTCGACGATCGATGCCCACGCATCGACCGGGTCGGCGTGCGCCTTCTTGGCCCGTCGCCACAAGTCCGCCAACGTGCCCCGCAGGTACGGATACTTCACGCGGATCGGGCTGTAGAGGTACCACGAAAACGAGATCCCGCGCTGGCATCCACGCGGCTCGTACGGCGGAATGCCATCTTCCAGCGACGGGTAGTCGGTGGCCTGCATCTCCCACGTGACGATCCCGTCCTTGACGAAGATCTCCCAACTGCACCCGCCGGTGCAGTTCACGCCGTGCGTGCTGCGAACCGTCTTGTCGTACTGCCACCGGTTGCGGTAGAACTCCTCCCATTCCCGAGTCTTGGGATCTACGACATCCTTGATCCAACTCACGATCGACCTCCGATCAAGGGCTTCCGGACGCCGCGCAGGCGAGCCCGCCAGACAACCCCTGTGAGCACCAGAAGGAAGAACGTCCCAACGACCCCGGCGAGTGGGAACGCCACGCGAGACCGGTCGGCCGATCCCGCGTCGACCTGAGCGAGGAATGCGGCCAGGTCAGCGACCTCTTGAGGCGTCAGGGCACGTTCTTTGAAGATGTCCTGCATCACCGGAAAGGGCGCTTGGTCGAGTACGGTCAGCAAACCGTCGCCGTACGTCGCTGCGGCCAAAGTCAGGTCCTTTGCCAGTGTTCCCCCACCAAGGAGTTGGAGGGTGTTGATCGAGTGACACGAAATACAGGACGGTCCGCCGTTCACCAGCTGGCGCTCGCCGGTGAAGAGCCGCTCTCCCATCTTCGGATCTCCAGCCGGGAAAGTCGGAGCGTCTCCGAGGGTGATGGCGACCGCATCTCCCGCTCCTGCGATGTACGCGAGAACCAAATCGGCCTCGCCTGCTGTCACACCGAGATTGGGCATCGGCACTTGGTACTCGGCGAGAAGCCTCGTCGCGATGGAATCCCCTTCAGCGATCAAGCGATCGGGAGTGGTGACAAAGGCGACCAGCCACTCACGGTCGCGGCGCTCCCCGACGCCTGCCAGCCCTGGGCCGACCATCCGATCAGATCCAAGACTGTGGCAGGCCGTGCACTTCTCCTCGAAGAGCTCTTGCCCTTGGTCCGTGGTCTGGCCGACGAGTGACGGCACGCCAGTCATCGGCAGTCCTGTGAGTGCGCTCGCGGTGACCAAGACCACCAGGTGGAAGCGCCTGTCAGACACCGCTTGTGGCATTCGCCCGCTCAATGAGTTTGCGTTTTCGCGAGACACCCGCCGCAAGATCCAGGAGCGTCGTTTCCTCTAGATACTGTTTGATCTCCGTACGCAAGGGCTTCCAGGTATCATGCAGCGGGCATGGCATCTCGTCGGAACACGGGTTCAGTCCGACGGCGCAGCGGTCGAGATCGGCGGTACCATCGATCGACTGCACTACCTGTAACAGAGAGATGTCGGTTGGCGGGAGCGCTAGCGCGTAGCCGCCGCTTGGACCCCGCGCCGATCGCAGCAGCCCAGCCCGGACGAGGTCGTGAAGGATCTTCCCGGAGAACGCGCGGGGCAGGTCCTCTGCTTCTGTGATCTCGGCCAGTAGAGTGAACCCATTGGCCGGCTTTTGTGCCAGATAGGTCAGGGCGCGAACCGCGTACTCGCAACGACCTGAATACAGCATCGGGGGTCCTGAGTATGGCGAGTAACAGACTTAAAGACCTGAATGTCCGAATTATACCCTAACTCGGGACTGAATTGCAAGCAGTCGGGTCGGGAATCCCCGTCTACGGCCTTATATCATTGATTATCAATAGGTTAGCCCTGGTTGGACCCCAGGATTCGAACCTGGACTCTCGGCCCCAAAACGACTCGAGCTAGCGCTGATACGCGCTGATTGTGAAAGAACTGAGCAGCTTGATCGCTGGTCAGCGCTCGCTAACACCGGTGGGTTTCGTCACCACTGTTGTCACCTTTTCCGGGCCGAGGCCCGCGGTGACCTCCTGCTGCGTAACGAAGCACCCTTTCCATTCTGGTACACTTTCTGGTAACAATCGCGGAGGAGGCGAGGACCCGTAGCTTTGCGTCCCCAGCTTTCGCCGGATTTGCCTTTGTCGGGGTCTCACCTCAATCGTATCACCGCTACGGCACTGCTGTCTGTGGGAGATCACCCGCAGAGATGTCCGTTTAAGTCTTACAGTCGGGACGGTCAATCTGTTCTGGGGATCTTGGAACCGAACTCTAAATGCTATCCGGGAACAACTACCTGCCCGACGTGCAAGCCATCGGTGCGGCTAAGCCGTTGTGATCGGTTTGGGTGAGTGAGTTCGGTGGGCAAATTCATTGGTGGCCCCAACGGGATTCGAACCCGTGTTTTAGCCTTGAGAGGGCTACGTCCTAGGCCTCTAGACGATGGGGCCACGCGCAACGGGAAGGAACATCGAAAGATACCGCCGGGTCGACTTAGGGCAAGCCAGCGACGTGCTGAAGCCCCTCGACCGACGCCCTAGCGAGGTCGACCCACCCGCCGGGGTAGATCCCGAGCGCCAACACGCCAACTACCGTCGCGATCAGTGCTATGACCGCCATCGCCGGCACTTTGACCCGCACCGGCTCGCCTTCGGGCGCTCCCATGTACATCGCGACGACGACTCTGAGGTAGTAGTACGCGGAGATCACCGACGCGAACACCATCAAGACGGCCAACCCGACGTGACCGGCGTCAACGGCGGCTGAGAAGACGGCGAACTTGCCAAAGAACCCGGCCGTCGGCGGGATCCCGGTCAAGCTGAACATGAACAGCGCCATCGCAGCGCCCAACATCGGATGCCGATACGCGACGCCACCGTAGTCACGCGAGATCGAGGTGCTCTCGTCGCCGCTGACACCGAGCGCGACGACGACCGCGAACGCGCCCAGCGTCATGAGCGTGTACGCCGCCAGATAGTAGACGAAGGCGGCGTTGCCGAGCGTGCTGTCGGCGACCAAGGCGACGACCAGGTAGCCGGCGTGAGCGATCGATGAGTAGGCCAACATCCGCTTGATGTCATCCTGCCGGATGGCGGCCACGTTGCCGACAAACATCGTCAGCACCGCCAGCACCCAAAGGACCGGGATCCACTGGTTCGCCAAACCATCGAAGCTCGTCATGAGAAAGCGCGCCAGCGCCGCGAAAGCGGCGGTCTTAACGCCGGTCGCCATGAACCCGGTGATCGGAGCCGGTGCGGCCTGGTAGACATCCGGCGACCACATGTGAAACGGCACCAACGCGACCTTGAACCCGAACCCGACCAGCACCAACCCCAGACCGATCAACAGCAGCGGCGAGGCACCAACACCCTCCACCGCGACTCCCATAGCGGCCAGATCGAAGGTTCCGGTCAATCCGTAGAGCAGCGCCATACCGTAGACCAGGAAACCGGTCGAGAAGGCTCCCAACACGAAGTACTTGAGGGCGCCCTCGATCGCCCGCACTCGGCGGCGACGGAAACCGGTCAACACGTACACACCAACCGACATCAGCTCGAGCGCAGCGAAGATCATGACCAGGTT
>JBDHED010000199.1:0-3739 GCA_039591175.1 Gemmatimonadota bacterium
CTGTCGGCCCAGGCCTGAATGGCCGACCACGCGGTCACGCCTTCGCGGCGCTGACCAACGCTGGCTGAGACGTCGACCGCGACCACCAAGCGAGTTGGGAAGTGAGATTCGGGGCCGCCGGCCCCGGGGCCGACGGGACGCGCCGCTGCCATGATCACCAGGCCGATGACCAACGCGCGGAGCACCTCGACCCAGCGGGAGCGCGTCAAGATGTGCCGCGTCGGCTCCAGACGGGCGCGCTCGACGAGGTACACCGACGAGAAACGGGTCGGCGCCTGCGATCGCTGGGAGCGCCACGCGAGCCAGAGCGGCACGAGCGCCAGCGGCAGCGCCAGAAGCGCATAGGGAGCAAGGAAACGCATCCCTATCGCAGCCCTTTCGGCCCCTTTCCGCTAAAAGGGGTAACTAGGGTGGCTATCAACGGGTTACGGCGGCGACTGGTAGAGTTAAACGGCGTCCGTGGAGGTAGCGCGCGAGGGCCGCACCCAATGGTTCGTCTGTAGTCAGCGACACGAAATCGAAGCCCCGATCGTGGGCCTGAGCTCGATAGGTGGCCTCAAGGGCGGCCAACTCCTCACGATAACCTTTCGCCAATGCCGCCGGGGCGCCGCGCACGACCCGTCCGGTCTCGATGTCCGCCAGTGCTCCGGTCTCACCAAAGCCGCTGAGCGTACGCTCGACGGGGTCGAGAACATGGAACACGACCACTTCGTGCTTGCGCTGCCGGAAATAACGTAGTCCGGGGAGAAAGGCCTCCGGGGGACCGAGCAAGTCGGAGATCAAAACCAGCAACCCGCGTTGTGGCAAGCGCTCGGCCAATTGCCGGAATGGGTCAGCGGGTTCGGTCTCACCAGCCGGCTCGAACCCCTCCAGGGCGTCCAAGATCCGGCTGCGCTGAGCCTGGGTCGCCCGCGGCGGTAGAAACGCTTTGAGCTCGGCGTCAAAGACCGCCAGCCCGACCCCGTCGTGCTGAGCCAGCAGCAAATGCGCGAGTGCAGCCGCGACTGCGCTGCCGTATGCCCACTTCGTCGGCCGTCCGCCAGCGCCAAAACCCATCGACGCGCTGGCATCGATCGCCAGCGTGGCGCGGAGATTCGTTTCGGCGTCGCTTTGGCGGATGAAGAAGCGATCGGTGCGGCCGTACACTTTCCAGTCGACGCGCCTCAAGTCATCGCCGCGGACATAGGGACGATGTTCCGCGAACTCGAGCGACCCGCCTCGGTTCGGACTCCGATGCCGACCGCTCAAGTAGCCATCGACGACAAGCCGGGATACCAAATCCAGCCCGCCCAAGGCGAGCAGCTCGGCTGGCGGAAGGAGCGCCGGCTCGGGCTTAGGCGGTCGGAGCGGGGCGACCGGACCCATCGTTAGCTCAACGCGCTATCGGCGGCAGTCACCAGCTCGGCGATCAGCTGGTCCACGGTGACCCCGGCGGCTTCGGCCTCGTAATTGAGGACCAGCCGATGACGAAACACCGCCGGTGCCAGGGTGCGGACATCGGCCCGATCGGGAGCCACCCGGCCGTGGAGCAGGGCCCGCGTCTTGGCTCCTAGAATCAGGAATTGACCGGCGCGCGGCCCCGCGCCCCAGCCCACATACTCGCGGATGGCATCCGGCGCTTGGGGGTGATCGGGACGGCTTCGCCGCGCCAACTCGACCGCAAAAGCTACCACCGAATCGTCGGCCGGCGCGCGTCGCACCAGATCCTGGAACGACAGCAACTCGACCCGCGATACGACTGGGTCGACGGCCGTTACCGCTTCCCCGGTCGTGGCCCGAACGATCGCCACCTCCTCGACTCGCTCGGGATACCCGATCGTCAACTCGAACATGAATCGATCGAGCTGCGCCTCAGGCAGCGGATAGGTGCCCTCCTGCTCGATCGGGTTCTGAGTGGCAAGAACGAAGAACGGCTCCTCGAGCATGTGGGTCGCACCGCCAGCCGTAACCTCACGTTCCTGCATCGCCTGCAGCAGGGCGGCCTGTGTCTTTGGCGGCGTGCGATTGATCTCGTCGGCCAGCAGCACATGCGCGAAGATCGGGCCGGGCAGGAACCGCAAACTGCGCTTGCCGGTTGCGGGGTCTTCTTCGATGACCTCGGTGCCGGTGATGTCGCTCGGCATGAGGTCTGGGGTGAACTGGATGCGGCTGAAACGACAGTCGAGTGCCTGCGCCAACGTCTGGACGAGCAGCGTCTTGGCCAGCCCCGGAACGCCGACCAGCAACCCATGGCCGCGGGCCAGAAGCGCGATCGTGAGCAACTCGCGCACACTCTCCTGCCCGATGATCACCCGCCCAACCGCATCGTCGATTGCGGTCCGCGCCTTGACCAACCGTTTGGCGGTCTCGATATCGGTCTCGGGCGACTTCGGCTCGAGCCTGGGGTGCGCTTCCATCGTCAATCGCTCCTTCGCGCTATCCAGATCATCTCCTGGCCGTTCCGATCGAACACCTCTCGCTCCCACCCTCCATACAGCGCCTCAATCTCATAACCCGCTCGATGTAGCAGGTGTTCAATCTCGAATCGATGAAAGTAACGTAACCTCAACGGCTCGAACTCCCTCGCAACGACCGCGCCGGCGTCATCCAGCCGCTCATAGATAAACGTCACGTCAAGCAACTGGGCAGGCAGATCGTAGCGTACGGTGAACCGCTCGCGCACCAGACCGCGATCGTCGCTGTACTCGCGACCAGAGTCCTGCGCCGGCAGCGGGTCGCGGTCATCCCCGGCGAGCAGGTCGACGCGCGGATCAAAGACGTTGAACACTAGTCGACCCTTGGGTGCCAACACCGATCGAATCGCGGCCAGCGCTTCCAACTGGTCGGCGACCTCGAGCATCGACTGAAACACGCGGTACGGCATCAAGACCTGGGCGAAGGTCCGCTGAAACGCGAACCACCGCATATCACCGCGCACCAGAGCGATCCGCTTCCCGACGTCGTCCGGCATTCGGCTTCGCTTGCTCGCCGCCACCTCCAACATATGCGCGCTCGAATCGATGCCCACGACTCGGACACCGGCTTCGGCGATCGCCAGCGTCACTCGACCCGTGCCGCACCCGACCTCGAGCACCGGCCCACCGTGGTTCCGAGCCTCCTCGACGTAAAAAGCGGTGTCTTCGGTCTGAGTTGCGTGGAGGGCGTCGTACCGCGCGGCCGCGGCTGGAGTCTTGTCGTAATAGTCGCTGCCACCGATGACCACGGGGGGAAGATAGCCCCGTCGCTCGGGCCCCGGCGGAGGTTCGAACTTCGGCACGCGGCTTGCCGTTTCTAGACCTAAATGAAGCCCTCGCTCGCCCGCGCGCTCACGCTATGGCTCGGGTTGGGCCTGCTTGGCCCGACCGCGGCCCGCTCTCAGGCTGATCACGTGCTCCGGCTCTCGCCAGGGAATGACCTGACGGACCATATCGCGTACCTCCGGTCGACGTGGCCAAATCAATTCGCGATCGCGGTGGTCGAGGCCTCGGATTCACCTGTGTGCAACACCCCCGACCCACGACCCGGGGTCAGCGGCAATGTCACCTACTGCTGGCTAAAAGTGCGAACAGCGGATCCGATCTTGGTGCGCTGGCTGCACGCCGACCCGATGCCGCCCGGTGATGAGATCACGATCCACTATTGGTATGACAAGAACCGGAACGATATGGGGATCAACACCGGCGAGCGGCTGCTGGTACTCCTAGCCCCGACCCACTTTCAGGGTGTCTTCTCTTGCACCCTGCTCATGTCGGCGAATCCC
>JBDHED010000199.1:3759-4595 GCA_039591175.1 Gemmatimonadota bacterium
TCGACGAACCTCTCGATCGAGGAGGGCCAAAGAGCGAACGGCGTGGGCTAACGCCCACGCCGCCGCGTGATAACCCCGCTGTATAGCAGGTCTAGCTAGGTCGACACATCTCCGACCGCTACATCCGAGTGACAGAAGCGCACCTCGGCACGCTGTTCCGGGGTCAGGATACCGCAGATCGCGCGTCTCGTCTGCTGCGCTTTCTCGCGCACCAACCGCCGCGCTTCTTGCGGCGCCAGATCACCGTTCTCGACCCGCGCGCGGATCTCGCGCACGAACTGGCGGAACTCCTCGTGCAGCGCATGAATCTGACGCAGTTGTTCCTCGGTGAGGTCGAGATCCGGTCGATCGTCGCGCCGATCTCTCAGGTGGTCCAACAACCGCTCGATCTGATCATCGGTCAGAAACTCGGCCAGCTTGGCGAACAGCTCCTCGTGCACGGCCTGGATCTGGACCCGTGCCTCTTCGCGTGACAGCTCACCCGCACGGACCTGCGCGATGATGGCCCGGATCTGTTCACGAGCCGCTTGCAGCGCAGCTCGGATGGCGGCCTTATCCTCTTCGGAAAGGTCGTCTAGGAACTCACTCGCCGTGATCTCGCTGGCCGATATCTGGAGTTGCTCGAGGTCGACCAGATCACCGACCGGCCCGGTGGTCAGGTCACTTTCGTCACTGCAGCCCAGCGCCAGGGGGAGCGCCAGGACCAGCGCGGCGAGTGTTGATCGAACTCTCATCGTCGCGTCCTCCTTGGAAGGGCATCGGGCTGAATTGGCTGGCCTGCTCAGGGTTGAGACGCTCCGGGGGGCGGAGATATTAACGGTTGCTCCCGTCGGCCG
>JBDHED010000200.1:0-3703 GCA_039591175.1 Gemmatimonadota bacterium
TGTCCAGCCGCCTGCGGACATGAAGGCCAGCGTTACGAGACTCGCGGCGATCGGTACAGTGCTCTCGGCGAGCACCTCGATGCACGGGTCGAATATGAGCTCGCGCTGAGCGAGTCCGGAGCAGACGCGCCGTTCGGGTTGCGACTCAAAGCGGCTGAGTTGACGCTGGCGGCGAAGGATTTCGATAATGCGGACGAGCGGTTTCGCGACCTCATTGAACGCCGACCTGATCATGCCGACGAGATCGGGGCACTCTACCACCTGCACGCCGAAAGATGGCTCGCCACCGGTGACACTTTTGCGGCATTGCAGGCGATTGGCTGGCTCCAGCGGCAATACCCGACAATGAGCCTGGACCGGTTGCACTACGTGCTCGGCGACGTTGCCTTCCTGCGGCCCGACTACGATAGTGCGATGATCGCTTACCTACTTGGACTGTCGCTCGATCCCGGCGGCGCGTCAACGGACGTGTACGTCCGGCTGGGGGATGCCTTCGACAGGAAGCGCAATTGCGTTGCCGCGGTCACATATTTCGAGACTTATCTGTCAAAGGCGGGTGATGATGCAACTCTGTCCGAGGACGCGCGCTACCGACTTGGTGCATGCGCGCTGAGGCTGGCGCAAAGCGCTTTCGCCAACGGCGACTACGTGCGCGCTATGGATAACGTGCAGAGGATGGTCAAGACGGGCGAGCCGGCGAGCCGGCTCGGAGAAGCCCGCCTGTTGACAGGTCGACTCCACGAGCGGTTTGGCAATCGGGAGGCGGCGATAGAGTACTATCGACGAGTCGTGGATGACGACGAGAACCTACGGTCACGGCCGGCAATAGAGGCATACCGCAGGCTGAAGCAACTCGAGTTTGGCATGCCTCTGGAATCCGACACAGAGCCGGTGCTCGACGAAGGAGCAGGTGGGGAGTGACAACGCTTTCTCGGCGTTGGCTGATAGGTGCAGTCCTCATGCTGGTCGTTTACGGCTGTGCTTCTACCGGCGAGAATCGGGTACTATCGGCCGACGAACAATTCGCCCAGGCTCTCGATCTGTATGAGCGTCAGGATTACGTCGAGGCTGTCTCGGCGCTGCAGGCGTTCAGCTTTAACTACCCTCAAGATCCGCGTGTAGAGGATGTCCGCTGGCTGACGGCCGAGGCGTACTACGGGGCTGACGACTGGATCACGGCAGCCCAGGAGTATCTCGGATTCCAGCGCGATTTCCCGCGCAGCGACCAGGCGCCAGCGGCACTGTACCAAGCTGCCCGGTCCTATGAGCGACTTTCGCTGAGGCCGGAGCTCGACCAACGCGATACTGAACGCGCGATCAATATGTACGAGCGACTGACGACTGAATACCCGGGCAGCGACTTCGACGAAGAGGCGAGAGAGAAACGCCGACGCCTGCGCAACAAGCTAGCGGAGAAAACCTACTTGAACGCCGAGTTCTACTTTGACAACAAGAGGTATGAAGCAGCGGAGATCTACCTCATAGACTTGATAGAGAAATACCCCGACTCGGATTGGCTGGCCGCCAGCTACTCGCTGCTGGCGGAAACGTTCTGCAAACAGGGGCTCCGCGAACGCGCGTCCGAGCTATACGATCTCCTGCTCGATACGTTCCCGGATTCGGATGCCGCGTCCGAAATCGACGATCGACTACCGCCGGGGTGCCGTGCAGTTGAGCTCCCGGCAGCACAACTCGACACGGAAACGAACGGTCGGTGAGTCCGGGCTCCGGCGCGGAAGAGCGAAAGGGCATCCTCGGGGGTACGTTCAACCCGCCGCATGTCGCGCATCTCATTGTCGCGCATGTCGTGCGGGAGTCGCTTGACCTCGGGCAGATCCTGCTAACGCCGAGCTTCCAGCATGCATTCAAAGGAGATGCCGAAGCGAGCCCGAGGGATCGAGCTACGATGACCGAGTTGGCGGTGGCTGGAGATGCCGGGTTGGTCGCAGATCGTATAGAGATCGACCGCGGCGGCGTGTCGTACACCGTCGATACGTTGATGGCGCTCCGGGAGCGCGAGCCGGGCACCCGCTGGCACCTGATCATAGGTCTCGACAACCTGACTGAATTGGCGGCGTGGGATAGAATCGAGCTACTGCCGGAGCTAGCACAGATAGTCGTGACGTCACGAGGAAGTTCAACCGTACCGGGTTCGTTGCCGGACTCGCCGCTACCTGGCGAGTACACTCCAGTGACGGTGCCGGCGCTCGAAATCTCGTCGAGCCAGATTCGAGACCGGGTCCGGCGCGGACGATCGATCCGCCACTGGGTGCCACCAGCTGTTGAGGCTTACATCCTGGAGCACGGGCTCTACCAGAGCGAGGATCCTGGCCCACGTTGATCCTGGGACGAAAAGAGCCTAAATTGGATTTTCTACCGGCACTATCCCGCCCAACCGAAGCTCTAGGTAAACCGCGCGCCGGGCGCCAAGGCCAGGTCTTCATCGCCTGCTTGGCAGATTTGTTGCGCAAGGCTTCGTAGCACAAAGAGGTTTTTGGTGGTTCTACAATCGATGCTAAAGATGTTCGTTGGGGACAAGCACGCCCGCGAGCGAAAACGGCTGTGGCCAATTATCGAAGAGATAAACGAGTTGGCCGAGTCGCTGAAGTCTCTCTCCGACGAGCAAGTTCAAGCAAAAACCGAGGAGTTTCGCCGCCGGCTTGATGA
The DNA here is from genome assembly GCA_039591175.1 of Gemmatimonadota bacterium. Classification (GTDB taxonomy): domain Bacteria; phylum Gemmatimonadota; class Gemmatimonadetes; order JACCXV01; family JAHWKZ01; genus CAMYLR01. Next base: position 2,668 of record JBDHED010000200.1, read on the forward strand.
AGGCGAGGCGCTCGATGACATACTGACCGAGGCATTTGCGGTCGTTAAGGAGGCGTGTCGCCGAAACCTGGGTCGAACTTGGGAAGTGACCGGCCAAGACTTTGAGTGGGACATGGTGCCGTATGACGTCCAGTTATTCGGTGGCATCGTTCTGCACGAAGGGAAGATCGCCGAGATGGCAACCGGCGAGGGCAAGACGTTGGTTGCAGTTCTGCCGCTGTACCTGAATGCTCTCGAGGGCAAAGGGGCTCACCTAGTAACCGTCAACGACTATCTCGCTCGCCGCGATTCGGACTGGGTGGCTGAGATCCTCCGCTGGTTGGGGCTCACAGTCGGAGTGATCCAGGACGGCATGGATCAGGAGGATCGCCGCGCAGCCTACCAATGCGACGTGACCTACGGTACGAATAACCAGTTTGGCTTCGACTACTTGCGCGACAACATGGCCATAACTCCAGAGGGGCGCGTCCAGCGAGGTCATCACTTTGCAATAATCGACGAAGTTGACTCGGTGCTCATCGACGAGGCACGCACGCCGTTGATTATTTCCGGGCCCACCCAACAAGACACGTCATCGACTTTCGGCAAGCTAAAGCCGATGGTAGAGCGGCTCGTTCGTGATCAAACGAGAGTGGTGAACGAACTGGTTGCAGACGCCGAGCGGTTGCTCGATGGAGATGGCGACGGGGATGGCGATGAAGACCCCGCTTACGAAGCCGGTATCAAACTGTTTCAAGCACAGCGAGGCATGCCCAAGCACCGTCGGTTGATGAAGGTGCTCAACGAGACCGGGGTCAAAAAGATCGTCCAGCGGGTCGAAAACGACTTCATGCGCGACAAGCGAGTGCACGAGCTCGACGAAGCGCTCTTGTTCGCAATGGACGAAAAAGGACACGACGCCCACCTGACCGATGCGGGTCGGGAAAAGGTCGCTCCCAACGACCCTGATTTGTTCATCGTTCCAGATTTGTCACAGTTGATGCATGAGGTGGATGAAGACCCTTCTCTCTCCGAGCAAGCGAAGAATGAGCGCCGG
>JBDHED010000201.1:0-3689 GCA_039591175.1 Gemmatimonadota bacterium
CAGGTAGTGATACGCCGCCGGTGCGATAAGCGCGACAGCCGCAAGCGTCAATGTCGTCGAGCGTGTCCTCGCACCCGCCCCGCTGAAGCTCTGGGTTCTGAACTTCAAGCCCCCCGCGAGCATCGAAAGACCGAGGATAAGCAGTGCGTTGCCGATAATGGAACCAGTCAGCGACGCTTTTACAACCGAGTACAAGCCTTCGCGCAATGCCAGCACGGCGATGATGATCTCCGCCATGTTGCCGAACGTCGCGTTCAATAGTCCACCGATGCCCTCGCCAGTCTTGTCGGCCAGGTGCTCGGTCGCCCGGCCCATGATCCCTGCCAATGGGATGATCGCGATCGCCGCGAGTGCGAAAATCAGTGTGTGCGATTCCGGCGACGCGTAGCGGACAACGAGGGCGATTGGCACAAAGACCAGGGCCCAGTAGAGGATGTTCCGCGCCTGGATTCTCAACGCACCTCCGTGAGCTCAGGGAGCGATTTGACGTCTTCCGGTCAAACGCGGCACCTTATGGGAGTACGACCGCGCCTCTATTCGGGCGCGTTTTCTTTGCTCACCCACAGTGCCTCGATATCGAGGACGGGAACGGTACCATATGCAGCCCGCTGAGGGCACCTGTCAAGTCGTCGTCGGCGCCCAATGGGGCGATGAAGGGAAGGGGAAGATCGTCGACGTGCTCGCCGAGCGCGCCGATGTCGTGGCCCGCTTTCAAGGTGGTTCGAATGCTGGTCACACGGTGGTCGTTGGCGGCGAAGAGTTCATCCTGCATCAAGTGCCGTCAGGCATCCTCCACCCCGGGAAACAGTGCCTGCTCGGGAGCGGCGTAGTGCTCGATCCGGAGGCGTTCTTCGAGGAGCTCGAGGAGCTCGAGACGCGCGGCATCGATACCGCGAGCCGGGTGTGGATATCCGACCGTGCGCACTTGCTACTTCCATATCACAAGATGCTCGACCGGGCCGCTGAGGGGAATCGCGGCAGAGCTGCCATCGGAACGACGGGCCGCGGAATCGGGCCGGCATACGAGGATAAGATCGCCCGCGTTGGGATTCGACTCGCCGACGTGCTCGACCCCGATCGCTTGCGCGAGAGGATCGACACCAACGTCGAAATCAAACAAGGTTGGTTGGAGCGACTTGGCAGCGACGAACGAGTCGATGGACAGCAGGTTTTCGATCAACTAATGCATTTTCGTGACCGACTGGTGGAACGGACGACAGACGTTTCGCGGCAAGTCGCACAGCACCTAGCTGCGGGGCGTTGCGTCTTGCTGGAGGGGGCCCAGGGTTCGCAGCTGGACATCGATCACGGCACCTACCCGTACGTGACGTCGTCCAACACGACCGCCGGCGGTGCGGCCACCGGGATCGGTCTAGGCCCCAAATACATCGACCAGGTCATCGGGGTGGTCAAGGCGTACACCACCCGGGTCGGCAATGGACCGCTGCCGACCGAGATCGAGGGTTCGGCGCAAGAGGTACTCAGGGAAGCAGGTGGCGAGTACGGTGCGACTACCGGCCGGGCGCGACGTTGCGGATGGTTCGATGCCGTGGTTGTACGGTACGCCGCTCGTGTAAACAGCTTGACGGAGCTGGCGGTGACAAAACTCGATGTACTTGATGGTTTTGATTCGATTCCGTTGTGTACCGGTTACCGCGCGGCCGACACCGACGATAGTGACGCAGTAACTGACTTTCCCGCCAATCTCGCCTTGCTAGAACGATGCGATCCCATTTACGAAGAGCTTCCGGGGTGGCGAACGCCGACGGGAGAAGCGCGAAGCTGGAGCGACCTCCCGCCTGAGGCACGGCAGTACGTTGAGCGCATCGAGGCGCTGGTCGGTGTTCCGATTACCCGGGTATCGGTGGGTCAGGCACGCAAACAAGTGCTGGAGCGGTAGCCGCCGAAAGCGTCGAAGTCTCGGTCCTAAGCGATCGGACCGGCAGCCGCGATCTTCGCTGGAACATCGAAATGTGTGAAGTTCTCACGAAAGAGGTGGGCTAGAACAGCAGCTTTGGCGTCGTACGCTCCGGGGTCACTCCACGTCGTTCTGGGGTCGAGCACGTCGGCTGGAACTCCGGGGCACTCAGTTGGTACGGCGAAACCAAAAACGGGGTGCGTCTTGCACTCCACGTTTTTAAGGTCACCGTCCAGCGCCGCGGTAACCATGGCCCGTGTGTGGCGCAGTCTCATCCGCTCTCCCTCCCCGTACGGCCCGCCTGTCCATCCGGTGTTGACGAGATAGACGACGCTATCGTGACGATCGATCCGGTTCCCGAGCATCTCGGCATAACGGGTCGGTGGCAGCGGTAGAAACGGTGCCCCAAAGCAAGCCGAGAACGTAGCGGTGGGTTCGGTCACCCCGGCCTCCGTTCCCGCGACCTTGGCGGTGTAGCCGGAGACGAAATGGTACATCGCCTGTTCCGCGGTCAGCCGGGAAATGGGCGGAAGCACGCCAAACGCGTCAGCGGTCAGGAAGATCACCGTTTTCGGGTGTCCCCCGACGCCAGGAATTACGGCGTCAGGGATAAACTCGACCGGGTAGGCGGCGCGCGTGTTTTCGGTGATCGCGTCATCGTCATAATCGATCGCCCGCGTCGATTCGTCGATCACCACGTTTTCGAGCACCGTACCAAAACGGATCGCGGCCCAGATCTGTGGCTCCCTTTCCTCAGACAAACGAATGCACTTGGCGTAGCATCCGCCCTCGAAGTTGAACACTCCGTTATCCGACCAGCCGTGCTCGTCGTCTCCGATCAGCGACCGACTGGGGTCAGCCGAGAGCGTGGTCTTGCCCGTCCCGGACAGGCCGAAGAACAAGGCCGTGTCGCCGTTTGACCCGATGTTGGCCGAGCAGTGCATCGGCAGGACCCCACGATGTGGCATGAGGTAGTTCATCACCGTGAAGATCGATTTCTTCATCTCGCCGGCGTAATCGGTACCGCCGATCAGGACCAGTCGCTTGCTAAAGGAGAGCAGGACGAACGCCTCGTCCGGGGTGCCATCGACCGAGGGATCGGCGCTCAGGTTGGGTGCGTGAAGGATCGTGAAGCGCGGTTCGTTGGTCCTGGGTTGATTGGCCTGAGGACGCAGAAAGAGTTGGTGAACAAACAGGTTGTGCCAGGCGTATTCGTTTACGACGCGAACCGGTAACCGGTAGTGGGGATCGGCTCCGGCATATCCGTCGAACATGTAGAGCGGCCGTTGCGACAGATAGGTGGCCACCTTCTGATGCAGCCGGTCAAACGTTTCCGGGTCGACCTTGTGATTGCGAATCCACCAGATCTCGTCACTAACCTCGGCGTCTTCGGCGATCGCCTTGGCGTCCGGGGAGCGGCCGGTCCGATCGCCGGTCACGGTGCGCAGCGCCCCGGACTCGACAAGGACGCCTTCGCCTTGTTGCACGCTATGCTCGATGAGCTGGGGCACTGGCAGGTTACGATACACCTCGCCGGTAGGCGTCAAGCCGAGGCGCTCGAGATCTGGGGCCGTCTTGACCATTGAGCAACGATAAGGTGGGTCCCCGTCCAAGGCCACTTCGTTGCCCGCCCCGACGCCGGGCTCTACCTTGCGCTCGGGCCTGTAACTCAATTGGTAGAGTATCGGCCTTTTAAGCCGAGAGTTGTGGGTTCGAGTCCCACCGGGCCCACCAATTCCAACGACATAATACGTAACAACTTGTGCTGCGC
>JBDHED010000202.1:0-3673 GCA_039591175.1 Gemmatimonadota bacterium
GTCCTGCTGGCTGCGGTCGCGATCCACATCGTGGCCTCCGCACAACTCACCCTACAGAGCCGGGCGGCCCGTCCCGTCAGCTATCGCAACACACCACACGAGGAGTTCAGCTACGCCTCGCGGACGATGCGCTGGGGCGGGGTGATCATTGGCCTGTTCGTCGTGTACCACATTCTCCACTTCACATCGGGCTCGGTTCACGGCGACTTCGTCCCCGGCGACCCCTATCACAACCTCGTCGTCGGCTTTCAGTCGTGGCCGGTGGCCCTGGCGTACATCGTGGCTGTCGTCATGCTTGGGTTTCACCTCTACCACGGCGTCTGGAGCATGACCCAGACGTTTGGAATAAACAACGAGCGAGTCGACCGCATGCGACGTCCTGTGTCGCTGATCCTGGCGGTTTTCATCGTCATCGGTTATGTGGCGGTTCCGATCTCGATTCTCGCTGGCTGGATCACGTGATCGAAATGAGAGGTCCGCGATGAAGCTCAATGCTCGCACCCCCGATGGTCCGCTGGCCGAGAAGTGGGAGCGGCACCGCTTCGAGATGAAGCTCGTGAACCCGGCCAACAAGCGGAAGCACAGCGTAATCGTCGTCGGTACCGGTCTGGCTGGTGGCTCGGCGGCGGCGACCATGGGCGAGCTCGGCTACGAGGTCAATGCGTTCTTCTATCACGACAGCCCGCGTCGTGCGCACAGTATCGCGGCCCAGGGAGGCATCAACGCGGCCAAGAACTACCAGCACGACGGTGACAGCGTGTTTCGGCTGTTCTACGACACGATCAAAGGTGGCGATTTCCGATCGCGCGAGGCCAACGTCTATCGCCTGGCCGAGTTGAGCAATGAGATCATCGACCAAGCGGTCGCTCAAGGGGTGCCTTTCGCCCGGGAGTACGGCGGGTTACTCGCCAATCGGTCATTTGGCGGGGCCCAGGTTTCGCGCACCTTCTACGCCCGTGGGCAAACCGGCCAGCAGCTCTTGCTCGGGGTCTACCAGGCGCTCGAGCGGCAGGTTCAAGCCGGCCGGGTGCGCACCTACAGCCATCACGAGATGCTCGACGTAATCGTCGTCGATGGGCGCGCCCGGGGGATCGTGACCCGCAACCTCGACAGCGGCGAGATCCGCTCCTGGATAGCCGACGCAGTCGTGCTCGGCACCGGTGGCTACAGCAACGTTTTCTACCTTTCGACGAACGCCATGAAGTGCAACGTGACGGCAGCGTGGCGCGCGTACCGACGCGGGGCCGGGTTCGCTAACCCGTGTTTCACCCAGATTCACCCGACAGCCATCCCGGAGAGCGACGAGTATCAGTCGAAGTTGACCCTGATGAGCGAGTCGCTGCGCAACGACGGGCGTATCTGGGTGCCGAAAAAAGAGGGTGACCAACGGTCGCCGGACGAGATCGCCGAGGCCGAGCGCGATTACTTCCTGGAGCGCATGTATCCGGCGTTTGGCAACCTGGTGCCTCGCGATCTCGCCTCGCGGCGTGCCAAGGAGATGTGCGACTCCGGACACGGCGTCGGCCCCACAGGAAGGGGCGTGTACCTCGACTTCACCGACGCCATCGAGCGACTCGGCCGTGACGCCATCGAGGAGCGATACGGGAACCTGTTCCAGATCTACGAGCGGATCACCGGCGAGAACCCATATCGGGCTCCGATGCGCATCTACCCGGCGCCGCACTATACGATGGGCGGGCTATGGGTCGACTACAATCTGATGAGCACGCTGCCCGGCCTGCACGTGATCGGCGAAGCGAACTTCTCCGACCACGGTGCCAACCGGCTTGGCGCCAGCGCCCTCATGCAGGGACTGGCCGACGGCTATTTCGTCCTGCCGTTGACGATCGGCGACTACATCGCGCGCCACGAGTTCAGCGATATCCCCGACGATCACCCCGACGTGCGGCGCACCGAAGAAGAGGTGCGAGACCGCATCGCCCGACTAGCGGGGCTCGACGGCTCGCGGACAGTCGACTCGATCCACCGCGAGCTGGGACGGCTGTTGTGGGAAAAGTGTGGCATGTCGCGAAACGCGAGCGGACTTGAGGAGGCCCTGAACCGGATTCCCGAGCTACGCGAGGAGTTCTGGAGCAACGCCAAGGTCGTAGGCTCCGATTTGGGCATCAATGAGGGGCTCGAGAAGGCCGGGCGGGTAGCCGACTTCTTCGAGCTCGGCGAGCTCATGTGCCGCGATGCGCTGGTACGAGAGGAGTCGTGTGGCGGCCACTTGCGGGAGGAGCATCAGACGCCAGAGGGCGAGGCCAAACGCGATGACGAGCGGTTCACGCACGTCACCGTCTGGGAGTACACAGGTCCCGAGCGCGAGCCACGCGAACATCGCGAGTCGCTATCGTTCACCGAGGTATCGCCTAGTCAGCGGAGCTACAAGTGAGACCCGAGCGAAGGGGATGAACGCGGAATGAAAGTCACCCTGCACGTATGGCGGCAGGAGTCACCGGAGGCCCAGGGTCGCTTCGAGACTTACCCTGCGAATGACGTCAGCCCGGAGATGTCGTTCCTGGAGTTGCTCGACGTCGTCAACGAGGGGTTGATCGAGCGCGACGTCGAGCCGATCGCGTTTGAGCACGACTGCCGTGAAGGGATCTGCGGATCGTGTGGCGTCGTCATCGACGGTAGCCCGCACGGCCCACACGAGGGCACGGCGACATGTCAACTCCACATGCGTAGCTTCGCCGATGGTGATGAGATCTGGATCGAGCCATGGCGCGCACGCGCGTTCCCGATCAAGAAGGACTTGGTCGTCGACCGCAGCGCACTCGATCGGATCATCGACGCCGGTGGCTACATCTCCGTCAATACCGGCGCCGCCCCCGATGCGAACGCGATTCCGATTTCCAAAGACGACGCCGACGACTCGCTCGACGCAGCTGCGTGTATCGGGTGCGGCGCGTGTGTCGCGGTCTGCCCTAACGCTTCCGCGATGCTTTTCACCTCCGCCAAGGTGGCCCACCTCAACACGCTGCCACAGGGTCAGCCCGAGCGGTGGTCACGGGTTGCGCGAATGGTCGAGCAGATGGAGGCCGAGGGGTTTGGTAGCTGCACCAACCACGGTGCGTGCCAGATCTCCTGTCCCAAGGAGATCAGCGTCGACGTCATCGCCTGGCTCAACCGCGACTACCTGAAGGCGCAGCGCAAGGTAGGGTAGGCGCGCCACTCCACTGACCGACCGTTCCGACACCGAGCTCATTCAGGCATGCCTCGACGGCGACCCCGGCGCTTGGGAGCAACTCGTACGCCGGTACGGGAAGCTGGTCTATTCGATCGCGGTCCGATCCGGCCTCTCACCCGAAGACGGCGACGACGTCTTTCAAACCGTTTTCACTCAGGTTTATCGCAGCCTGGGCCTACTCGATCATCCCGAAGCTTTCGCGGGCTGGTTATCGACGATCGCGCGGCGCGAATCGTGGCGATTCAAACGCCGCGCGGAACCAGGGACCGAGACCACTGGGGCGAGTATCGAGGACTCGTCGAAGTCGGCGGAGGAGTCGATCGAGCGGACCGAACAGCGGTTCCAGGTCGAACGCGGGTTGGAGCAACTGGATGAGCGATGCAAACGCCTACTGACGTTGCTCTTCTTCAGTGACCCGGCACCGAGCTACGACGATATCGCGGAGCAGCTCGGGATGAGCGCCGGAAGCGTTGGTCCAAC
>JBDHED010000203.1:0-3668 GCA_039591175.1 Gemmatimonadota bacterium
CAGACGCGGCTAGCGCCGCGTACCCAATCGACAGGTGCGGCGATCGCGCTCAATCGCGGAGCTCGCGGCCGGTGAGCTTGAGAAAGACGTCCTCGAGCGTCGCCCGGCGGTGGATGAAGTCGAGACTGGCCATCCTGGGAAGGATGTCCCGGGCAGCGTCGGCGTCGCGGAAGAAGCCGTACACCTCGTCGCCGGCCTGCTCGACGTGGTCGGCGGTCGAATGGAGCGCGGCGATCGCGTCTTCGTCGTCCCCACCCCGTAGAAAGCACTCGATCACTTCGGCGCCGATATGCTCGGCGATCAAATCGGCCGGAGTGCCTCGCACAACGATGTCCCCGCGATCCATGATCAACAGCCGATCGCAGAGTTGCTCAGCCTCTTCCATGTAGTGGGTCGTGAGGAGCATCGTGACCCCGGCCCGGTTCAAGGCTCTCAGCTTCTGCCACACGACGTGACGAGCCTGCGGATCGAGCCCGGTCGTCGGCTCATCGAGGATCAGCAGCTCGGGGTTCGAGATCAGTGCTCTCGCCAGCGTCAGCCGGCGCTGCATGCCGCCCGATAGCTCGCGGATGTGGGCGTCGCGCTTGTCGCCGAGCTGCACGAACTCGAGCAGCTCTTCGGCGCGCAGCCTCCGCTCACCGTACGGCAGCCCGAAGTAACGACCAAAGACGAGCAGGTTCTTGAGCACCGTCAGGTCGGGGTCGAGGTTGTTCTCCTGGGAAACGATCCCCAAGCGGCTCTTTATCTGTCGCTGACCACCGTTGACGGGATAACCGAACACGTCCAGCTCACCCGATCCGACGCTTACGAAGCAAGCGATCATGTTGATCGTCGTCGTCTTCCCTGCGCCGTTCGGACCCAATACACCCAAGCACTCACCGCGCCGAACCTCGAAGTCGATGCCCTTCACGACTGGCTCGTCGGCGTACGCCTTCACCAGGTCGCGGGCAACAATCAGCGGCGTGCCATCATCCTGGGGTTGGGCTGCGAACACAGCGGGTTGGTCTTCGGTCTGACTGGGCTCGGTCGAGGGAGTCTCCGCCTCAGTATCGATGCGCGAAGATTGGGACGAGATGCTCAAGTCGAGTTGATCGATCGGCTGGCTTTTCGAAGCCGTCACGAATCCGATGGGCGCGAGAACGAGCGGTTGGCGATGACCGCGTAGATCTTGTTGCCGGCCTTGCGCTGGTAAGCGACGCGGCCACTATCGATTAGCGCGTTCAGTGCCTCCTTCGCGGACCCGGCGTTGTCGAACAGCGCGATCTCCGACCCGCACTGGCCACAGCGACCGGTCTGCGACTCCATCTGCTCGCGATGGCGGCAGATCGGGCAGTCGATAAGAACAGGCTCGGCCGCGAGCCGATCACTCAGGCTGTCGTTGGGCATGTCATCTCTCCGTAGGAATCGCTAATGAGATCGCTCGACTCGATACTGAGCTGCTCGGTCAACTGGTCTACCAATAGCTGCGCCTCGCCCTGGTCGCCGATCGTGTCCAACCGGGCTTCGAACTCGACAAACGTCCCGAGCCCGGCTACCCGATCGAGGTGGATGCGGACATCCTTCCACCACCACACCTCGCGCTCCTTGTCTACCGTTGGGCCGGCCTCAAAGATCGTCGTCAGTATATCCGCCAGCTCCTCGGGCCGGTCGACCGGCAACCTGTGAAACGTTGACACACGCGCACTTACGTCGTTTGGCCTCAAGTACACGATGAGGTGCGCGCCGTCGAGCGAGGACCGTCGCAGCTTCATCCGCCCGTTGGGCACCTGATAGTACTGATCGACCTGGTGTTCGGCACCTTGCCGCTTCGCACCCAACGCCTCAACGCGGTCCTGGACTATTTCGAGGTCGGCGATTCTGGCCTTGAGCTCCAGGTTCGAACCCGAACTTACAGTTTCGATGGCGCTGATCGGCACCTCGGCAAGTTATCCGTGAGAGGCGGGGCAGGCGACTCGATGCCCAAAAAGAAACCGGCAGCGGGTTTCCCCGCCGCCGGCACAAACCTTACCACAACAGTGGCATCTGACTGTTAGCTAGTGCGTTGACACCGGCCAGCTCGCCCAGATGCTGCAGTGACCACCATTGTCACTTCCAGCCAGAGATCGGAACGGGCCCGCGTAGATCGCGTTCATCGACGCGCGGGGGCTGATCAGGAGCTTCCCTGCCGGGTTGAAGGCGATCATTCCGAAGTGGCCCTGGCTCAAGCCGTGACCCATCTCGTGTGTAGCCACAGTCTCAACGTCGAAATCTGGACCCGGATCGTTCACGGTGTCGTCATCCCAGAAGAACGCGTCGTTGTAGTAGATCTCTCGGAATGCCGTGTCCGCCTTGCCGTTGCCGTCATTATCGCACGGACCGGTACCGGGGCCCGCACAATCGATGAAGATGAACGTGAACGTCGCACCGAGGATGAAGCCGCTGCCACCCGGTGCGATCGTGTCCCAGAACGCCCCTGGCAACCATCCACCGTGGGTTAGATCGGCAAAAATGCCGTTGAAGCCGCCAAAACCCTGCAGGAACTGGACGAAGCCGATATCAAATGGCGCGTTCCCAAAGAACACCAAGGGAATCGTCGAGCAGCTCTGCGCCTGCCAAGTACCCATTGAGCGGCTGATCGCAGCAAACGTGGTGGCCGCACTCAAACCACTCGTGGTAGCACCGTCAGCCGACTGGTCATTGACCCAGCTGATACCAGGCGGAGCGGCGCCCCAGGGACGGTTTGGATCCCCGGGAATGAAATGGTGCCCCAGCTGCTTGTTGCCAACATTCTTGGCCAACACAGTCAGACCCATCTCTTCGCTGTCGCCGGAGGTAATGTACTCGACAACCCCCAGCTGGTAGTTCTCGCCCACGAGCGCCGCATTCACGCCGTCAATGAAGACCTGGACGGCTTGCTCGTTCGCGTTACTTGCAGCCTTTTTCGCGAGCGTCAGGCCACCCGGTGTAGCGACGTCGACAGGCGATGTCGACTGCTCCTGACACGCTACGACGAACAGCGCAACCCACAAACTCGCAAGAACACCTGTAAAGACGCGTGCTCTATGCATGTGTCCTCCTGCTTGGTGTAGTTGGTTCTGCGGCGGTCTCGCCGCAGGACTAGTGACCCAGTTACACACTCTCGATCAAACCGCCGCCTAAAGAAGACGGGGGATACCTTCCGGTTGGCCTGCGGGGCGAGAAGGCGTTGGAGATGGAGTGTGGCGCCCAGGAATGGTACACGACAGGCCGAGAAGCCGCAAGCATTCCATTGAGCTTGCAACCTGCCAGCCAGGCAGATAGAACCAGTCGTGTGAATCCAACTGGCACGTTCACGTTCCAGGGCCCGGCGGGTGACCTGGAGGCTATCTATCGAGAGGGGCAAATCGATTCCACTCGCGTGGCAGTCGTTTGCCACCCGCATCCGCAACACGGTGGCACGATGCACAACAAGGTCGTCCACCGTGCCGCCAAGGCGTTCGAATCGGTCGGATACCCGACTCTTAGGTTCAACTATCGCGGGGTCGGCAGATCCGAGGGATTGTTCGATGATGGTCTGGGTGAGGCGGACGACGTAAAGGCGGCGATCAATTGGCTGGCCGCCGAGCGACCCGGGTCGGATGTCGTGCTTTGCGGCTTCTCGTTTGGTGCCGTGGTCGGGCTGTCGGTCGGCGCAGCCGACGAGCGGGTGA
>JBDHED010000204.1:0-6169 GCA_039591175.1 Gemmatimonadota bacterium
GCCGTGATCGAAGGACTGCTGTCGGGTTGGCGCGGGGTCACGATCGGCGCGGTGGTGCTGGCGCTCGCGGTAACGCTCAAGTCGGTCGCTGATGCGGTCGGTACAGCACCCTACATCGTCGAGACGTTTGGCGCGGTTCCGCCGGTCATCTTACCGGCGGCGCTGCTGTTCCTTTGCATGATCGTCGCGTTCTCGACGGGAACGTCGTGGGGGACGTACGCGGTCATCTTCCCGGTCGCGATACCGCTGGCGTGGGCGGTACAGCCCGACCCCACCTACCTGGCGCTCTGCTTTGGCGCGGTCACCGGTGGGAGCGTGTTCGGCGATCAGTGCTCGCCGATCTCGGATACCACCATCCTGTCGTCGCTGGCGACCGGTTGTGATCTCATGGATCACGTCTTGACCCAGCTCCCGCTCGCCTTGGCGGCCGCCACGCTCGGCGGCCTGCTCTACGTTCTGGTGGCTGCGATTCTGATCTAGGGCTAGATTGCCCCGCCTATTCGCTTTCCCTCGTTCTCCGGGACGGCCTGGACTACGAGGGCGGCGCCGCACGGCGGCGCACGATCCGCGACCGTTTTATCACGGGAACAATGTTCGACGAGCTGAGTGCCAAACTCGACGGCGCGCTGGCGCGCTTTCGAAGCCGCGGAGTTCTCGACGAAGAGCTCATCACCGAAGGGATGCGTGAGGTCCGCCGCGCGCTTCTCGAGGCCGATGTCCACTATCGGGTGGCCAAGGATTTTTGCGCCCGGGTGGCCGAGCGCGCCTGCGGAAAGGAGATCACCCGGTCGGTCACCCCGGCACAACAAGTCATCAAGATCGTGCACGACGAGTTGGTCGATCTACTGGGTGGCGCCAACGCACCGCTCGAGGAGTCGCGGCAACCACCCACGATAATCGCCCTGGTCGGGTTACAGGGATCCGGTAAGACGACGACCGCAGCCAAGCTCGCTCACCACATGGCGAAAGGCGGGCGCCGACCGCTGCTTGTGGCGGCCGATGTCTATCGACCGGCGGCGATCGATCAGCTCGAGACGTTGGCGCGCCAGCTCGACTTCCCGGTGGTATCGGATCGCGACGAGACCCAGGTCGAACGACTGGCCCAGGCGGGCGTCGAGCGAGCGCGGGCAGACAAGCGCAACGTCGTCATCGTCGATACCGCAGGTCGGCTGCACATCGACGATGCGATGATGGATGAGCTCGATCGTGTCGTCCAGACGGTCACGCCTCACGAGTTGCTCCTGGTCGCCGACGGGATGACCGGTCACGACGCCGTGCAGATCGCCGAGACGTTTGGCGCGCGGCTGCCGCTGACGGGCGTGATTCTGACCAAGCTGGACGGCGATGCGCGCGGCGGCGCGGCGCTATCGATCCACGCAGTGACCGGTTTGCCGATCAAGTTTCTCGGCGTGGGGGAGAGGACGGACGGCCTTGAGCCGTTTCATCCCGATCGCATGGCGGGACGGATCCTCGACCGCGGCGACGTCGTGTCGCTGGTCGAGAAAGCTCAGGAGGCGATCGATGTAGAAGACGCCAGTCAACTCGAGAAGAAGGTCGGCCGCGGAAAACTCGATCTGGAAGATTTTCTCACCGCTCTTCGGCAGTTGGAGCGGATGGGGCCGCTACAAGGGTTGATCGGGATGATCCCCGGCGTCGGGAAGCAGTTGCGGGATGTCGATGTCGACCCGAGCCGATTGAAGCGTATCGAGGCGATCATCCTGTCGATGACGCCGGCTGAGCGGCGCAACCCGAAGCTGCTCGACGGTAGCCGTCGCAAGCGGATCGCGAACGGTAGCGGCACTTCGGTTCAAGAGGTCAACCAGCTCATGAAGCAGTTTGGCGAGATGAACAAGATGATGAAAAAACTCAAGACGACGCTGGGGTCTCAGCGTCAAAGGAGGTAACTGGTGGCAGTACGCATTCGATTGCGGCGCATGGGCGCCAAGAAGCAACCTCACTATCGCCTCGTGGTGGCGGATTCCAGGAGTCCCCGTGACGGGCGGTTCCTGGACACGATCGGGACGTACAATCCGCGCACGGAGCCGGCCGATATCAACATCGACCACGACAAGGCGCTGGAGTGGTTGGAGAAGGGCGCCGAGCCGAGCGACAGCGCTCGCTCGTTGCTATCACAGATCGGCGTTTGGCAGCGATTCAAGACCGGCGAGTGGCCGGTGGAACGGCCGCGACCGGAGCCCGTAGTCGCGCCGGCACCAGCACCTCAGCCCGAGCCAACGCTTGAACCGGCACCAGCACCCGAACCGGCACCAGCACCCGAACCGGCACCAGCACCCGAACCGGCACCAGTGCCCGAACCGGCGCCGGCGCCCGAACCCGTCGTCGAGCCGGCGACCGAGATCGCGGACGACGCAGAGCAGACAACGGAGGGGTAGCCTGACGACACCGGAAACCCTGGTGGTGGTGGGCCGAATAGTCAAAGCCCACGGGCTCAAGGGCGAGGTCCAAGTCGAGCCGATGACCGAGCACGATGAGCGGTTTGCGGTTGGGCGCACGCTCGTGTTGGCGCCCGATGCGGATGGTGAAGGCGTGGAGGTGTCGATCGTGGCCAGCCGACGCCACAAGCAACGGTGGTTGCTCAAGCTCGATTGGATCGACGACCGCACTCACGCCGAGCAGCGAGCCGGCTACTACCTGCTGATACCGTACGACGAAGCGGTCCAAGCGCGAGCCGAGGACGAGGTCTTTCTGCATGCGCTGGTGGGGTGCGAGGTGCGGGCTGAAACCGGTCGCTCGTTTGGCGATGTGATCTCGGTGATCGAGTCGGACGGACCGGTGTTGTTGGAGATCGGCGAACCCGGCGGTCGGCGTCGGTTCTTGCCGTTTGTGGAGGCTTTCGTTCGTCAGGTCGATGCGACGACGATCGTCGTGAGCCCGCCCGAAGGGTGGGAGGAGCTGTAACCGTGCACGTCAACATCGTGACCCTGTTTCCCGACTACTTCACACAACCGCTCAAGCAGTCGATCACCGGTCGCGCGCGCTCCAAGGGGTTGTTCTCGTACGAGGTGATCGATCTGCGTGAATTCGTGCCCGAAGGCGAGCAGGTCGATGATTACCCGTACGGTGGCGGCGGCGGGATGGTGCTCAAGCCGGAGCCGGTCTTCCACGCGTACGAAGCGCTCGAGGAACCCGATCCGTTCATTCTGCTGTCGGCTCGCGGCCGGCCGTTCACGCATCAGGTAGCGATCGAGTTTGCGGTCAAGCCGGAGCTGACGTTCCTGTGCGGACACTACAAGGATGTCGACGAGCGGGTTCGCGAAACGCTGGTGACCGACGAGATCTCACTCGGTGATTTCGTGTTGTCGGGCGGCGAGATCGCGGCGCTGGCGGTTATCGACTCCGTGGTTCGGCTGTTGCCCGGTGTGTTGGGTGATTTCGACAGCGCGCAGGGCGACTCGTTTCACGACGATTGGGCGCTGGGACCGCCATCGTATACGCGGCCGGCGACGTTTCGCGGGCTCGAGGTACCCGAGGTGTTGCGCTCTGGTGATCACGCCGCGGTGGCCCGATGGCGACGTGAGGCGGCCGAGCGGATTACTCGCGAACGACGCCCCGATCTGGTGCGGCGGACGGGTGGTGTAGAGCCAAAGCGGGAGGACATTCCCGACTTTCGACCCGGTGACACGGTGCGCGTAAGCGTGCGCGTGGTTGAGGGTCAGAAAGAGCGCCTCCAGGCGTTCGAGGGCGTAGTGATTCGTCGCAAGGGCGGTGGTCCGAGCGAGACCTTTACCGTTCGCAAGGTTTCGAACGGGGTCGGTGTCGAGCGCATTTTTCCGCTCAACTCACCCGTGGTGACCGAGATCAACGTCATCCGTGAAGGGCGCGTCCGCCGAGCCAAGCTCTACTATCTGCGCGAGCTATCAGGCAAAGCCGCTCGCATCCGCGAACGGCGACGGCGCTAGAGCACAGCCGGCTCCGATCCTGACTCGCCTCGAGGACCGGCTCTCTCAACTCTCCGTAACTGAAATCTCTGACACATTGTCCCGCCGGCGTGCGGTCGGACGGTGTACGGTTCGCTATCTGCTCGACGACCCCCGCACGGGCGTCCAGGCGCTCGGGCGGCGCTACCTGGCGGTCATTCGGGCGCGCGAGCGTGAGCGCCACCGGCTCACCAAGCTGGTCGAGACCGAACGCGAGCTTGCTGGCGACCGGAGCGTAGTTGCCGGGGTGGATGAGGCCGGCGTTTCGCCGATCGCGGGACCGGTGGTGGCCGCCGCGGTGGTGCTCCCGGAGGACTGGATCGTCGACGGGCTCGATGATTCCAAACGTCTCGACCCGGGTCAGCGGGAGCGTCTCGACCGTGCGATCCGCGCGCATGCGACCGCGGTGGGTGTGGGCGCGGTAAGCGAGCGGATGATCGACCGGATCAACATCTACCAAGCCAGCTTGATGGCGATGCGGTTGGCGCTCGAGCAGCTCGATCACCAAGTCGACCTGGCGCTCCTGGACGGGCGTCCCCCACGGGCGTTTCCGGTGCCGCATCGGGCGATCGTGGGTGGCGATGGTCGTGTGCGATCGATCGCCGCGGCGTCGATCATCGCCAAGGTGGCCCGTGACCGATTGCTGATCGAGGCCGATCGGCGCTGGCCCGAGTACGGGTTCGCACGCCATAAGGGATACATGACCCCGGAGCACATTCGGGCGTTGAGAAAACACGGCGTCACGCCGATCCATCGGCTATCTTTTCCTCGGGTCTGGGCCGAGGCCGACGCCATGGGTCCACTGTACAGAGATATCGAAGCTCAACTGGCGAAAGCCGATACGACCTCGACACTCGAAGCCGCTGAGTTTGCGCTGGACGCCGCCCGCGCATCGCTTCACGCCTCGGAGGAACGGCTTCTTCAGAGGCTGCTCGAATCGCGGCGACAGAAGGTCCTTTTCTTGCAAGGGAATGGGTAGCGTGAGACGTCCTGTCTACCTCGATTATCACTCCACTACGCCGTGCGATCCGCGGGTCGTAAAGGCGATGCTGCCGTGCTTTACCGAGAACTTTGGGAACTCGTCCAGCCGGAGTCACGTCTTTGGACGGGCTGCCGAGGAGTTGGTCGAGGATTCGCGGCGCAGGATAGCCGAGCTGCTTGGTGCCAAGGCTTCCGAGATCGTCTTTACCGGTGGCGCGACCGAAGCGAACAACCTGGCGGTAACCGGTGCGGCGTGTGCTAGACGAGAGGCGGGCGACGGCAATCACGTCGTGAGCTGCGTGACCGAGCACAAGTCCGTGATCTGCCCCATGGAGCGGTTGGACGAAGAGGGTTTTGACGTCACGATGTTGTCGGTCGACGAGCGCGGCCGGATCGACCTGGACGTGCTATCGGCGGCGCTCACCGAGAATACAATTCTGGTTTCACTGATGCTGGCCAGCAACGAGATCGGGAACATCCATCCGATCGGTGAAATCGCACGTCGCGCGCACGAGGTCGGCGCGTGGGTGCACACCGACGCGACGCAAGCGATCGGAAAGATCCCGGTCGATGTTGATGATCTCGATGTCGACATACTTTCGCTGTCGGCACACAAGTTTTACGGCCCCAAAGGCATCGGTGTGCTCTACCGCCGCGAGAGCCCGCGACGCGTCAAGCTCAAGCCGTGTATCATCGGTGGCGGGCACGAGCGCGGGGTCCGGTCGGGGACGCACAACGTGCCCGGTATCGTCGGCTTGGCCACCGCACTCGAGCTGGCGGTCCAAGAACGTGAGGAAGAAAGTCGCCGGGTGGCGGCGCTTCGTGATCGTCTCGAGAGCCGGCTCATGGAAGAGATCGAGGGTCTCGTCGTCAACGGCGACCGCGAGCACCGGCTACCCAACAACCTGAGCGTCACGATTCCTCACATAGACGGAGAGGCGCTGCTTCTTTCGCTGGATGACGTCGCCGTTTCGAGCGGCTCGGCGTGCAAATCGGACACCGCCAGCACGTCACACGTCATCAAGGCGCTCGGCTGGGGCGACGAAGACGGCCGCGGTACGCTGCGGTTTGGGTTGGGGCGGTGGACGACCGAGGAGGAGATTGATTTTGCGGTTGGGCGTCTCGCGGAAACCGTCCACCCCCTCCGCGCCCTCTCCACGCTGTAGGCTTCACAAGAAAGCACATCTCTGCGTTGCACTCCTCGTGCCGCCCTGCTGCGTACCTCTCAGTACGCCTCGATCATCCCTCGT
>JBDHED010000205.1:0-3572 GCA_039591175.1 Gemmatimonadota bacterium
CGAACTGCAATCGCCACCCCTCAGCGGAGATCATCTACCAGACCGTCCGCGAGTGATACCCGACGATCTCATTCAACACGATCTACAAGAACCTCGAGATTTTTGAAGAGCTGGGAATCGTAGTAAAGGTCAACCCGCTGTACAACGAAGCGCGTTACGATGTCGACGTCCGACCCCACCATCACTTGATCTGCCGTCAGTGCAAGAAAATCATCGACGTGCACGATGACGAGCTGGGCCAGGCGCTGCCGCCGGTGGACGCCGAGAACGGCTTCAAGGTGGAGAATTGGACTGTCCAGTTCACCGGGTTGTGCGCCGATTGCCAGCCTGCTCAAGCGACCGTGTGAATGGACACTGACAACCAACGTGGTGACGACCAGCGTTGGAACAAAAACCGCTCGCGCCCCGTCTAACTGGGGTAAGACTATGTTCGCCAGCCTCAACCATGCCGCTTGGAGGTTGAGATGTCGTTGAAGCTAGCTCGCTTTGGAGTCCCACCCTTGGTCATCGCGGTGGGCACGGTCGCGGCGTTTGTCGGCGATCGTGATGACCCGGTGTATGAAGCCAAAGTGGCGCCGGTCGCTGCCCCGACCGTCGTCAACGACGAGCCGGTCGATGGGTTTGCCCTGGGTCCGGCCGACGCGGCACCCGAGCTAGTCGTCCTCGACGACCTGGCAGCCGAAGAGGCAAAGCCCACTCCCCGCCGAGTCACCGCGCCACAGGGACCAACCGTACCGGTTGAACCCGTAGCGGCAACCGCAATCATGGTCAACAGCGAAGCGTTGACCATCGACGCGCCTTCGCTGGCTTTGGAACAGCCCAACCCGCGGCGCTCCATTCGCGTCGATCCGCGCCGCGATACAGCGCGCGGTGGCATCTCGACCGTCTCCGACACCGGTGGACGGCGAGGCGGCTTCCGCATCGGCATCTCTGTTGGTAGCGGAGATTGCCGCCCCAGCGGTATCGCGGGGACAACGCTCGTCTTTGACCGTGGTGCCGGGCTCAGCGGGGTCGGCCTCGGTGGGCGGCGCGGAGTCCGTTTCTAGGCCTATTCGTCTACAGTCGGAGCCGACTCGTTTTGAGGTCGGGAACCCCCGACGGACCGAGGCGTACAAGACTCGTGTCCGTAGCTAGCCGAAGTCCCCATCGGAGGTTGTAAGATGATCCGTTCGCGTACGCTGATCCCGGCCGCAGTCTTGATTGCCGGCGTGCTCGCCTGTCAGGGCGAACCCGCGTCACGCGACACCACCCCGCGCGTGGTGTTTAAACCCTGGCAAACCACAGATCTGGCGAACCCGGATCAGGGCATGCCAATGGGCCCCGACGGCGCAGCACCTGAGGTCGTGTTGCTCGGCGACCCGGCGCCCGAGACCCAGGCCAAGAAGCGCACCGTCAAGCGGCCCGAGCCGGGCCCGACGGTGATCTACCGAACGGTGTACATAGAGGCACCGGCCGAGGCTACGACCGAGCCCGAGGAATCGGGCGAGCCGATCCCCGAGATCGTCGACGAGCCGGTCGTGGAGCCGGCGACCACGCCGGTCGTTCCCGAGCCCGAACCAACTGATGCGCCTGACGTCGCCGACACCCCGAATACACCCGACCCAGTCGCGACTGAGCCTCCGATAGTGACCCCGACCACGTTCCCGAGCGGCGGTTCAAACCGCGCCGAGGACGCCGTCTTGGGCGCCGCTGTTGGGGCTTCGATCGGCGCGATTCTCGGAGGACGCGGTGGCGCCGTTGCGGGTGGTATCGGCGGTGCGATCGGCGGTGCTACCAGCGGGCGTGGTGGCGGCATACTGGGTGGCATCATCGGTGCCAGCTCCCGCGGACGATTGCCACGTCGCGGCGGCGGCTGCTGATCCACCGATCCGAAGCGCTTTTCCGCTAACAGACTAGACCGGGAACCCGCCCTCGCGCAGGAACGTCAGCGTGCGTTCGGTGGCTCCCCCCATTTGCTCGAGTGCGGTCTTGGCGGCCGCGCCGGCGGCACCCTTTGGAAGCCACGCCCGCCAGCGAGCGGCTAGCTCAGCCGGTGAGTCGACGACCGCCAAACCCACTGCACGCTCCAGAACATCAACTTCATGTGGGTCGCCGTGGTCGGCTCCGATCGTGACCGGGACCCCGTGCGCCGCGGGTTCCATCACATTGTGGACCGCGCCCCCAAAGCTGCCACCCACGTAGGCCAGATCGGCGACCGCATACAGTCGGTACAACAACCCGACCCGGTCGACGATCACCACCGCGCAATCGGCGCTGGCCTCCCCACGACCAAACCGGCAGGTGGTGAATCCGAATCCTCGAGCCCGCGACTCTAGCCGCGCGATCGCCTTGTCGGTCGGCTCGTGCGGTGCCACGATCGCGATCGCGTTGGGGTGCGTCGTCCTAAGCCGAGCCAGCGCCGCCAACACCACTCGCTCATCTGCCGGCCAAGTGCTACCGGCCACGATCACCGGACCAGCACCTTCAGGAGGCTGCCACTCTATTTCGTCGGACGCCGCCTCGCGCACCCGCTCCAGCGTCACGTCGGCGCGAGTGTCACCCGCGACACGCACCCTTTTCGCATCGACCCCGAGGTCCGCCAGTCGCTCAACGTCGGCGGTTCCGATCGCCGCGACGGCGTCAAAACGGCGATACAGATCGCGGGTCAGGCTCCGCACCGGCCACTTGACCCGCGCTGACCCCACGAGACGACAACACACTTGTCCCAGCATCACACTCGCATCCGACGCCGCCCAAACGAGGTTCGGCCACGTCTCGCCACCCACTAGCACCAGCGCGTCGGGTGCCAGCACACCGACTAGCTGACGCGTCTGCGCCGGATAGT
Organism: Gemmatimonadota bacterium; assembly: GCA_039591175.1. GTDB lineage: Bacteria > Gemmatimonadota > Gemmatimonadetes > JACCXV01 > JAHWKZ01 > CAMYLR01. The sequence goes on from JBDHED010000205.1 coordinate 2,825, forward strand.
CGAGCGGGAGATAATCGACCGCGTCGGGCACATCCCATGACTGGACGAGCCGCTCCGCGGAGGGTGAGAAATGGGTAAAAAAGATCGCCGCTTCGGGATGGGCGCGGCGGATCGCCGTCGCCAACGGTCGCGCCTGGAGCGTCTCGCCGGCGCTGGCTGCATGCAGCCAGATAACCGGTGACCGCCCAGCGGCTGCCTCAGCAGCCCGCTGCCAACGCGCGAGCACGCCCTGGCGCGCGGCGATCCCGCGGCCGACCTTGGGGACGGCCCGCGTCACAACCGGCGTTGCCACGCGAGAAACCGGGACGATGAGCCGGTTATAGACCTGTCGCTGCCACAGTGGTTTCACTGGAGATCGGGGGAATATAAACGTTGACGATCCGGACCCGGCGCCAACTTGAGGATTTTGGGATTCTCCGGGAGGGCTGTTAGATGGCGTCGACGCGAGTGATGCCGCGCACCGTCTCTCTAAGCCGCTGCTCGATCCCCTGCTTGAGCGTCATCGTGCTCATCGGGCATCCGCCACACGCGCCCATCATCCGCAGGGTCACCACCCCGTCTTCGATGTCGAGCAACTCGACGTTGCCGCCGTCCATCGCGATCGCCGGCCGAATCGTGTCCAGTGCGGCCTCGACCTGGTCCCACAGCGCCTGGCTCTCATCCGGGTTGGCTGGAGCTTTCTCGGTGGGGCTGTCGATCTTGGTATCGGTCATTGTCGTATCGTCCTACGTTGAGCGTTTAGAAGGAT
>JBDHED010000206.1:0-3564 GCA_039591175.1 Gemmatimonadota bacterium
ACAGTTTCGTCAAGCCCGATCTCGTTCCAGCCATCACCGAGCAGGCGCACGCGTTGGGGATGGGCGTGACCGGCCACATCCCGCGGAGCATGGATCTGTTCAGCGCTACCGAAGCCGGCATGGATCAGGTCAATCACATCAGCTTCGTCGAGGCCGTGATGGTCCGGGATTCTGAGGCTGACGGGGACCCGGTGCCCGTCGGCCCCGAGTCACCGGAAGGCGCGCGTGTCATCGAGTGGCTGGCCGAGAGGCGCATCGTGGTCGATCCAACGATCGCATTGTACGAGTTGCACGGGAGGTCGACCGACGATTCCATCACTTCGTTCGAGCCCGGTGCGGCGCGGGTGGCGCCGGAGCTCGCCGGGCCTCTCGAGGGCATCGGGATCCCGCCGGAGGAGTCCGGAGCGGCCCGAGAGGCGCTCGAAAAACGGCTGGCGGTCATCGAGGCCCTGCACGAAGCGGGCGTAGCGATCGTGGCTGGAACCGATATGGCGGTCCCTGGCCACTCGCTCTACCGCGAGCTGGAGCTCTACGTAGAAGGGGCCGGGTTCACGCCTCTGGAGGCGCTTCGCGCCGCCACGTTCGCTGCCGCTGCCGCGATGGGGCTCGAGGACGAGTCGGGTACGATCGAAGTGGGAAAGAGGGCCGACCTCATCGTTCTGGACCGCGATCCCTTGGTAGACATCACCAATATCCGCAGCGTGAGAACGGTCATCTCCCGAGGCCGGATCTACGACAGCGCGGAGATGTGGCGGTTGGTGGGGTTCACGCCGTAGCCCAGGCGGGGCGATTCCAGTAGAATCCACGCCGCTACTCAACCGGCAGATTCAGGAGCATTTCATGGCTGGGACGATGTTCGAGCGTTACGGCGGGTTCGCCAGCGTCAGCAAGATTGTCATGGCCCTCTACGACAAGTTGCTCGACTCTGACGTTACCGGACCTTACTTCGACGGCGTCGACATGCGTCGTCTGATCGACCATCAAACGAAGTTCGTGTCCCACGTCATGGGCGGTCCCGCCAGCTACACGAATGAGCAACTGCAACAACTCCACGACCACCTCGACATCACCGACGAGGCGTTCGCTGAGGTCATGATGCTGTTCGAAGAGACGCTCGAAGACTTCGAGTTCGGATCAGACGATATTCAGTTCATCATTAGAGATCTCGAGAGCCGCAAGCCGTGGATCGTCAACCCGGACGCGTGACCGAAGACAACAACGGCCAGGGCGAGAGCTCACTCAATCTCGACCGCTTCAACGAGATGTTGCTCGAGTCGACGGCGGTCGGCCTCGCCATCCTCGATCCCGACTCCCTCACGATCGTCTTTCACAACAAGCGCTTGGATGAGTGGTTTTCGCACGTCGAGGACGGATCGACCGTCGTCACCGACCTGTTTCCCGATATAGACGTCGACCGGCTACGCAGCCGCATGGACAAGGGACGCCCGTACACGACCGAGACCAAGGTTCGTGTCGGACGGCGTGAGGTATCGATCGCTCTCGTTGTGACGATGCCCGCCGACGAGGACTTGCATCATCTCATCGTCGAGTGTCAGAACGTGTCCAAGATCAAGGAACTCGAGTACATGATCGAGTCGTATTCGAAGATGGTGGAAAAACAGAACCGCACGCTTCAGCGGGAGAAGGAGCGCGCCGAGAAGCTGTTACTCAACATCATGCCGAGGAAGGTCTACGAGGAGATCGAGTCCTTCGGGGTGGCGACTCCGCAGCGCTTCGACTCGGCCTCGGTTTTGATGCTCGATTTTGTCGACTTCACCGAGATGACGATCTCACAGGACCCCACCGGGCTGATCTCGGAGCTCAATGAGATCTTCAGCGCCTTTGACTTTATCGTGGAGCGACACAGCTGCGAGCGGATCAAGACGGTTGGTGACGCCTACGTCGCTGTGAGCGGCGTTCCCGAAGCGGTCATGGATCACGCCCAGAATATCGCCCGGGTCGCTTTGCTATTTGTCCGATACCTAAAGCGGCGGAATTCGCAGCACAAAGAGCAGTGGCGGTGTCGAATCGGGATCAACACCGGCTCGTTGATCGGCTCGATGGTCGGCATCCAGAAGTACGTCTACGATATCTTCGGTCCTGGCGTGAACCTCGCCGCCCGTATGGAAGCGCTGTCGGGTCCGATGCAGATCACCCTCTGTGACGAGATGTACGACCTGATCAAATCAGATTTCCACTTCACCGACCGGGGCGAGGCGGAGGTCAAGGGGTTCGGGACAAAGCGTATCTATACGCTCGAAGAGGCTGAAGATTCGGCGACGATGGAGCTGCCTCCAATCCCTGGTCACGGATAGGACGCTACCGACCCTCAGCTAAGGATTTGGCTCAGAGGTTTCGGATCCTTCGTTCTCAACCCCTTCCGTGATCGACCGCACCCCTTTCTGTCCCACATCGGACGTTACAACGCGGCACGAATCGGCGGCTTCGGTCGCCGTGTCGACGAGGTTGACGAAGGTTCTGGCCCCAAAGCTGTCGGCCGAGAAGAACCGGCCTCGCTGTATTCCCGACCATGTCTCGCCCGCGATCTCGATAAACGCCTCTACCTCGAAATCACCGGTCTCGGTATCGATCGTTCCCGAGCGTTCAGGGCCGGTTGGTGTGAGAACGGTGAGCGAGCCGTCGGTTTCCAGAATCGAGATGTGCTGGGAGGCGATTTTGGGTAGCCGCGTAGAGCAGCTGTTCTCTCGGACCCCGCGGGTCTCGGTCCATTCGCCGGCTACGCGCAGGCCACCGGGCATCGATGCGGTCGGTGAAAACCCGCCGTCACTGTCGCAAGCGAGGAACGCGATCGCCAAGAGGATGAGCTTGGAGTGCATGACAACCGTCCGTCACTCAAGTATACCCCGTTTGTCTCGCATTCGCTGGACGGCTCGCATCGATCAACGTAGGTTTCATTGGATGTGGGAGCTAGTGATATACGACCGCTATAGGGCGGCGAAAGTGGGGTGTTCAACAGCCTGGATGGGCTGTCGCAGCCGCCATCCGTGGGGGGGTCGAACGTCCCTCCGTAGGGATTCGAAGGTGTGCCGACCGGTACACCTTCTTTTTTTTGGGGGTGAGAGCTGAAGCTCGCGGCGTTGATCGACTTGCAGGCCGTCGACATGCGGATCGTCGAGCTGTCGACTCAGCGCGATGCGCTGCCCATCCGGCGGACAGAGGTGGCCGCCGAGATCACCGCGCTGGAGAACGAAAAACAGGCGCTCGAAGATGCGGTGGAGCGGGCTCGCCTCGATCGTCGCAATCGTGAGGGCGAGCTCGAAATCCAGCAGCGTCAACGCGAGAAGTACGAGACACAACTCAACGACGTCAAGACCAACGTGGCGTACAGCGCGTTGCTGACCGAGATCCAGGGCGCCAAGCGGATGATCGGCGAGCTCGAGACCGAGATTCTGGAGCTCATGGACGCGATCGAACGGGACACTCGGCGGCTGGCTGAAATCGAGGTCGAGCTAACCGATAAGCGCGAGGCGGCGCGCGAAGAGTTGGAGTCGATCGATTCGGAGTCGGCAGCGCTCGAGCAGCAGCTGGCGACGGAGGAACATC
>JBDHED010000207.1:0-3543 GCA_039591175.1 Gemmatimonadota bacterium
GTCCGGGATATGACGCGGCGTGCGAGGTGTCGCACGGTTAGAGACGCCGGATTATGTTCCCAGGAACATAATCGACCTTATGTGGCCGACCCGATTATGTGACCGGGGCGCACATTCGGCCGTCCCATCCAGTAGCTTCACGTCGGCGCCGACACATAACGCGTCCCCTCGGATTGGTAATGATCTCCTCTCCTATCAATTAGTGAGGAGGTTGTCATGTTGGAGCAGTATTTTTACAAGCCCGATACCGTCGATCGGATCCGCAACTGCTGGCTCGGTGAGCCCATCGAAGGCTACGTCAGGTGGCTGGCTGAAAAGGGCTACGCTGCACGGAATATCCAAGCCCGTGTACCGGTCCTGAGGCAGTTCGGAGAGTTCAGCTGGCGGCGGGGCGCAAGAACCTGGGAAGAGCTTCCCGATCAGATCGAGCCTTTCGTCGCGCGATGGATCGCTGACCGAGGGAATGGGCGAAGTGAAGATCGCACCCGGCAACTCGCCAACGAGATCCGAGGACCGGTCGAGCAGCTTGTCGCCCTGGTGGTCCCATCGTTCGTGGAAAGAGGTCGGCGACGCGTCACCCGAGATCCGTTTCTGAAGGAGGCACCGGGATTCTTTGCCTACCTGCGTGAGGAGCGAGGCCTGCGCGAGGCATCCATCGTGCACTACGGACATTTCCTTCGAGCACTCGAGGCTTATCTGGATCGGATTGGTGTTCACCGACTCGCGGAGCTGTCGCCGGCCGTACTCAGTGCATTCGTGACCGAGGCGAGTCGCGGTCTGAGCAAGACCTCCATCACAGGGATGTGCTGTTCGGTGCGCGTATTCCTGCGTTACATACACCGGGAGAGTCTCATCCAACGCGATCTCTCCCATGCGGTCGAAGGGCCCCGGAAGTATCGCTTGTCCAATGTACCTCGTTCGATCACGTGGGACGAGGTCCGGCGCATGCTTGAGGGTGTCGAGCGCCGCTCCGCCGTTGGCAAGCGGGACTACGCGATCCTGGTCTTGCTCGTCACCTATGGGTTGCGGGCACGGGAGATTTCTGCACTGACCCTCGATGACATCGACTGGGAGCGCGAGCGTCTACTCGTGCCCGAGCGCAAAGCTGGCCACTGCACCGCCTATCCGCTGTCCGCCGTCGTCGGTGAGGCGCTACTCGACTACCTCAAGAATGCGCGGCCGCAGACGGAACACCGCCAGATCTTCCTCCGCGTCCTCGCCCCTCGGATGCCCCTGACCTGGAACTGCATATCAGGCCGCGCATCGTACTATCTGCGCAAAGCCGGCATTCGTGTCAGGCGCCCCGGGTCGCACACCCTTCGCCATACTTGCGTTCAGCGGCTCATCGATGCCGAGTTCCCCCTCAAGACGATCGGTGACTATGTCGGTCATCGTGCCCCGAGCTCGACCGAGATCTACACCAAGGTCGCCATTGAGTCCCTGCGCGAAGTCGCCCTGGGTGATGGGGAGGCGCTGCTATGAAAGCCACGACAGCGTCATGCGAGAGTGTCCTCGCCGAGGACATCCGACGATACGTTCTACATAAGCGAGCCCTTGGTCGGAAGTACGAGACCGAAGAGGCATCGCTATGCTTGCTCGACCGCTATCTATGCCAGCGACATGTCAGCGATTTAACAGCTGTTACTCCGGCGCTCATCGAGGCGTTTCTCGCCTCCCGGCACCGCGGCCCAGCACGTAGCTACAACCACCTTCTAGGCGTCATCCGTTGTTTCTTCGGGTGGCTCGTCGTGCAGGAACGCATCGACCAGTCTCCTGTACGGATCAGCCCCAGGCGCACGAGTCAGCGGCGACAGCCGTTTCTATTCGATCCGCCGCTGGCCGAGCGCCTCCTGGCGCTCGCGGGCGCACTCCCGGACCGTCCGAAGGGCCCCAATCGCGGGGAGACCTATCGGCTCATCTTCGCCATGATGTACACGCTTGGTATGCGAGTCGGCGAGGTCTCCCGGTTGCGTCGAGAGGACGTCGACCTCGACCGTCAGCTATTTTGTGTCCGTCAGACGAAGTTTGCCAAGGACCGGCTGGTGCCGTTCGGGCCTCGGTTCGGAGAGGTCCTCGTCGAATACCTCGACAATCGAGAGTGCCGCGCCGGTCGGTTCCAGCCCGATGACCCGCTGTTCTCCTTCTGTGCCGGGCGCCCCGTCCATCCGTGCACTATCACCCAAACCTTCCACCACCTCGTCTCGGGCAATCCCGCGTTCGCGCCGCTCCCAGGCGCGGCGGCGCCGCGCTTGCATTGCCTGCGACACTCCTTTGCTGTCGGCACGCTGTTGCGATGGTATCGAGCGGGTATCGACGTCGGACAGCGCCTGATCCACTTGTCGACCTTTCTCGGTCATTCCGATCCAGAGTCAACCGCTTGGTATCTGACGGTCACCGCGGAGCTGCTCGATGCGGCAAACGAGCGCTTCGAGCGATTCGCCCCACCGGGTCTTCGGGCGGGATACCAATGAGCACGCCTCACGCACTCGGCAGTTTGTTACACAGCTTCTTCGAAGACCACTTGCCGTGTCAGAAAGGACTCCAGCCGACGACGATCCGCAGCTATCGAGACACCTTGATGCTCTACCTTCGCTTCGTCGCTGAAGATCGACGATGCAAGCTGACCCGACTCCAGCCCACCGACTTCACTTGCGATAGGGTCTTGCAGTTCCTCGACCACCTCGAGAAACAGCGCGGCAATGCGGTGGCAACACGCAATCAGCGCCTGGCGGCCCTGCGCAGCTTATTCGAATACGCGGCCAGCCGCATCCCAGAGCTGCTGGCAGAAGCTCAACGCGTGGCCGCCGTGCCTACTAAGCGAACCCCGCCGCCTCGGACGCGATACCTGCAGCGAGACGAGGTCGAAGCACTGTTCGCAACCCTACCATCGAGCGGACCGAGGGCATTGCGTGACCGAACGCTATTACTCTTTCTCTACAATACGGGTGCGCGCGTCCAAGAGGTGGCGCGGCTGCAGGTTTGTCACCTCGAGTTCGGGCCCAAGCCCCGTGTTCGCTTGCACGGCAAAGGGGACAAGTGGCGGGTCTGCCCACTGTGGGCACAGACCGCGGGCCTGCTGACCGACCTCCTGGCGAGTCGGGCGACGAATGCTGACGCACCGGTGTTCGTCTCCGCCACGGGGCGGGCACTTACCCGCTTCGGGATCTACAAGGTCGTTCGTCGACATACCACCGGTCGAGACGGACTGAGCGGCGAGAGCTTGTCCCCGCACACCTTTCGACACACGACCGCCGTTCATCTGCTGGAGGCCGGCGTGGAGGTCAACGTCATCCGTGCTTGGCTCGGACACGTCAGCCTGGAGACGACGAACCGGTACGCGGAGATCACCGTTCAGATGAAGGCACAGGCGCTCGAAGCGTGTGAGCCTCCAGTGCATGTTTCGGCGGGGTTCCCCCGAAAGCCCGTATGGCGTGATGACGAATCGCTGCTCGAATGGCTTCGTTCCCTATGAACATTATGTTTCCGACAGCGCGGGCGCCTCCGCACGGGGTCAGCCTTAGTCGCTCACCCGAAACATAATCG
>JBDHED010000208.1:0-3529 GCA_039591175.1 Gemmatimonadota bacterium
ACCCGAACACAATTCTGGCGATCGTCACGTTGGTTTCACGCGACAGGAAGGGGAGATCACCGGAAAACTGCTCGGCCGGTCCGTAAAGCGATACCCAAGCGAACACGACGGTGATCGAAATGACGACGGTCCCGGCCGACCACGAAGCGAGGCTGCTCTGTGGGTTGGCGATCGTCGCCAGACCTCCGCCCACGAACAGCAGGCCCAAGAGGCCGAGAACCCAGTTCGGGACATGAACCGTTTTGGGGTCGACTTGGATCACGTCGATCGCTAAGAGCGCGACGACGATCCCAGCAACGATTAGGAGGATGCCTGGCAGAACACGGCTTGCCACGTCACTCAAACTACTCGAATGAACGATCCGCGGACGGGAACCGTCTTCGGAATGATATTCTCGCCTTTATGTCCCCAGTCAGGAGATTACAGATGAAGATCGTCGCCCCATGGTTTGCAGCTCTGTTATTGGTTGTTTCGATCACACCGCTCTTTGGTCAGACGGCCGACGTTCGCCCGGAAGACGTCGCGTCACCGAGGGCGATCGTGCTCGCGGGTTATGACGCGCTGGCGCGCGAGCCGGGTGAGAACTTCGATTGGGATCGCTTCCGCGGTCTGTTCCTGCCGGGTGCGCTCATGATCCCGAGCACTGAGCAGCGGGACGGCGAGTTCGACATCCTGTCGGTTCAGGATTTCATCGATTGGGTCGATAACTACTACGCCGAGAACAACCCGATCGGCGGACCCGACGATCAAGGCTTTCAAGAAGAGGAGATCGCCACCGTCATTGAGCAGTTTGGCGACGTTGCCCAGGCGTTCAGCACCTATCAGAAGCACCTGTGGGGTCAGGACGAGATCCTGGGCCGCGGGGTCAACAGCTTCCAACTCGTCTACAACGATGGTCGCTGGTGGATCGCCGGCGTCGCATGGGACGAAGAGGTTGGCGCGGGTCCGCTACCGGAGAAGTATCTGCCGTAGAGGAGGCGCCGCTTAGTACTCCTCGGCGCTCTCGTTCTCCGGCAACTGGAACTTGAGCGCAAAGTGGTCGAGCTGATTGCGGTTATCCCACTGCGCGCCTTCGTAGGTGTCATCAGGGTTCGCCAGTAAATCGGTCGAGTCGACAAGCTCGAAGCCGGCCGCGGTCGTTTCTTCGATGACGATGTCCTCGGCGATCCGGTGACCTTCGTCGTCGCGTCCCTCACGGGCGCGCACGTCGATGACGACGAATAAGCCGCCGGGCTTGAGCGAACGGGCCACGTGATCCAGGAAGCCCGGCACTTCGTCCGCTCCGTAATCGTGGTAGTTCCTCACGACGTAAAAAACGTCGAGGCTATCCGTTGGGAGCTCCTCGATGCTGGCAGCGAACACGACGTTGCCAACCTCAGCCAGATCGCCCGTCTCGACGCGTTCTTTTAGGGCCCCGGCGCGACGGCCAGCCATCTCGGTGAAGACCACGCCTTCCGGACCCACCCAGTGCGAGAGGATCCACGTCGCGTAGCCACCGCCCGCGTGAAAGTCGACGACGACATCGCCGGGTTCGAGACCAATCCACTGGAACGTCTCGATTGGTTTCGACCACTGATCGCGCTCAACTTCTTCTAAAGGTCGGTTCGGCGCGTTGAGGTCGACGGGTGTTGTAACCTCGATGACGATGCTCTCTTGGGCATGGGTTGGCGTTGGCCCCACCAGCGTCGGAATAACAAATGCTACGAGTGCAAAACACACTCCTCTGAACCTCATGGTCACCTCCAATAGGGATAGGTTTTGAAGCCCTAACCTATGCAATCAAATGCAACATGTGCCATTAGTCACGGCCAGTCTAGCTCTTACGCCGCCAGGTGACGATATGGTGACGGTCGATCGATATGATAGGCAGGCGATGTTTGATCCCACCGAGATTCGAGAATCTGTCTTTTCTTACTACGCTCGTCTAGGCAGAGTACGGGAGTACGTTGAGCAGCACCATCACGAGCGAATCACGCTCCGTACTGCGGCTCAAGTTGCCGGGCTCGAGCCGAGTTATTTCTCCCGCTTCTTTCACGAGAAGTCGGGCGTGAAGTTTAGTGATTGGCTCACGTTTATCCGAATTACCGAAGCCAAGAGACGATTAACCGCGCGAAACGTTCCTATCGCCCGCGTTGCGTCAGCTGTTGGATACCGAGACTTGAGAACTTTTTGAACGCGCCTTCCTACGATGCGCTGGAATGACACCTAGTGTCTTCAAGCAGTCCGTTCGACCGAGTTGATACAGAAGCAAGTAAAGTAACGCCGCAACACCGATAAGATTCGCCTCGTCAATGACCATTCCCAGTCGGACGGGGAAAACCCCTACACACCATCAGGGGTGCGCCCCCACAGACAACGTTGTCCTATCTGTCCTACGATCGAGGTAATAATTCCGACAAAGGCAAATCTAGCAAAAGCTAGGGACGCAAAGCTACGGATCCTCGCTTCCTACGCGACGCCTACCGACGCCACGAAGGATCCTAAGACCGCCGAGCTGCCGAAGGGTTCCACTCAAGCGATCATTTTTGATGACCGTGTGTCGATGAAGACGTATTGGCGCTCCCCTCATACTCCTCTGCAAGGAGGTGCTCAATGAGCTTGACCCGTCGTGAAGCCATGACAGCAATGGGTGGCGCCGTGGTTGCAACCGCTTGGCTTCCGACGGCGGCCGCCGGTGATCCGACGGAATTCACGCTGGGTGTTCCTGACTATTCTCGTCAACACGGCATCAAAGGACTTGTTGTCCCAAAGTCCGCGACAGTAATCGGTGCTGGTAAGACCGGTGCGTGGTTGGCGTTGTTTGCTGGGATGGCGGGCGTGAAACGACTTCGGGTCTTCGATCCGGCCACGGTGGCTCGAACGGACTTGCCCCATTCACCCTTTGCCGCGAAACAAAAGGGGATAAATAAGGCCAAGGCCGTGCGTGAAACGATACTGACTATGAGGCCAAAGGCGGGAGTCGAAGCGTACCCGAGGTTGTTCCGATTGCCCAGGGATGCCAAGCTCCTTCAAGGTGTGGTGTTCAACGCCACCGCTGACGAATCGCTGCACGACGGCGTCGCCGAGGCTTCTTCTAATGCTTCACTGCGTTACGCCTGCCGCGCACACAACGGGATGGGTGCTGCAATCAGGAACCACTCTTTTTCTAGTCTGCCAATGGGTGGGGAGAGCGGAGCATGGGTTGGTAACGCGGCGTTGAGCGCGATTCTCATTCTGTATTCTGGTTTCTCGGAACCAATTGCCTGGAGTCGTGCTCATAGGGACCGATCGGGCAGCATTGTCCTGCTTGCATGAGCATGCATCCATCCGCCAAGGAAGTCCGATGACCATCGTGACCAGGGGCCTCTGCGTATTTGTCTTGGTTCTTTGCAGTTGCCCTGTCGCGCTAGGACAGGTCACGGGCACGATTAGCGGCTCGGTGACTAATTCCGCTGATGCGAGCGCGATCGTAGGCGCCCTGGTCGGGACGTCGCCGGCCACGCCTACGACGCTCTCCGATCCGGCGGGCAACTTTTCGATCCCCAACGTT
>JBDHED010000209.1:0-3470 GCA_039591175.1 Gemmatimonadota bacterium
ATGGTGACCCGAGCCAGGAGTACGCCGCCGAGGATCGATGTCTCGAGCGCTAGGAGCGTATCTGCGTCCGGACGAAGTGGTCGACGAAGTTGGTGAGCACGCGTGTCGAGAGCGGCGCATCGGTGACCACCGGCGTGGGGTTGACCAGGTGAACGCGTCGAGCGACAAAGTCGTGCGAGATGTCGGTCGTGACCTCGGGGTGAAACTGAACCCCGCGACAACTCTCGCCGACCGCTAACGCCTGCACTGTGGTGTGTCCGTTGGAGGCCAACGACACGCCACCGGAGGGCAGCTCGACGACGTAGTCCTCGTGCGTCGCCTGGACCTGAAACCGGTCCGGGAAGCCCGCAAACAAGGGGTCTTTTCGCCCCTCGTCGGTCAGATCGACTTCCACCGTGCCGAGCTCCCAACCCCCGGGATGTAGCTCGACGCGGCCGCCAAGCGCGGCGGCGATCGCCTGGTGGCCGTAGCAGACACCGAGCAGCGGTCTCTCGTGTTCGACCACCGCCCGGATCCACCCGAGCAGGTCGTCGACTAGCGGGGCGTTGTCCACGACCGAGCTCCGCGCACCCGTGACGATCCACCCGTCAACCGTATCTGGATCCGGAGGCGGCTCATCGGACAACGCAAAAACCCGGCAATCGATCCCGACCGGCTCAAGCACGCGCCGAAACCAGGCGTCGTAATCCCCGAACCGCTCGATCATCCCTGCGTACGTCGAGCCGGGCTTCAGTATCCCAATCGATCGGTTGGCCACGCTCACGACGCGTCACCACTCATGCCAACCGGAACCGCGCCAGCCTCGCTTGCCAGCCGCAGCTGACCACACGCGCCTTCGATGTCGAGACCTCGGCTTTTGCGGATCGTGATCGGCGATCGAGTGAGCTCCGCGACGGCGTCACGAAACGCCACCGTTTCGTCTTCAGTCGGACGCCGGAATCCCAAACCCTCGACCGGGTTGTAACGCATCAGGTTGACCTTGGCCGGGACGCGCTTGAGGAGCTCGGCCAGCGCCACCACGTCCACCTCTCCGTCGTTGACACCCGGCAAGTGGACGTATTCAAACGTCAGACGCTTGCCGGTCGATTGGGTCCATACTCGGCAGGCGGCGACCACCTCGACAAGTGGATGACGCCGGTTGAGCGGCACGATCTCGTCTCGGATCTCGTCCCGCCCGGCGTGGAGCGAAACCGCCAGCCGCACCTGCGGGAACCGTTCACCGAGAGCGACGATCCCTTCCGGCACGCCGACCGTCGACACGGTGATGCGCCGGGAGCCGAGATCGAGACCGTGCGGGTCGATCAGTATGTCGAGCGCGGTTTCAACCTGCTTCCAGTTGAGCAGCGGCTCACCCATCCCCATGAGAACGACGTTCATGCCGACATCACTGCGACCGCGCAAGACGTGGAGGCGGCGCGCCTGATCAACGATCTCGCCGGCGGTCAGGTTACGCCGGTAACCAAAAACTCCGGTGGCGCAAAACGCACACGCCAGCGGACAACCGACTTGACTCGAGATACAGATCGTATCGCGGCTTCGCGTAGGAATGAGCACCGACTCGACCAACTCGTCGTCGACCAGCTTCCACAGAAACTTGCGCGTTCCGTCGGCCGATTCGCGCTCTTCGTGTGGCGCGATCGACGGAAAACGGTAGTCAGCCTCGAGCTGGGCCCGCAGGTCGGTCGGCAACGTCGTTATAGACGCCCAACTGATGGTGCCATGCCGATAGACGGCCTCGACGATCTGAGCCACTCGGTAGCGCGGCTCCCCGCGCTCGGTAAGCCAGCTCTTCAGCGACGACTCGAGGTCCGCTGACCGCAAGCTCAGCAGCTCGACCCGGGAATCGAGATCGATCAACCGCTCCAACCGCCGGTCGGCCACTGCGACTACGCGGCCTCGATCTCGCGTTCTAGGTAACCGAGAGCGGCTTTGATGACCTCAACGACCAGTGACTTCCCCATCGCCTCCATCGTCTCGAAGATCCCGGGGCTCACCCGGGTGCCGGTCAACGCCACCCGCAGCGCCTGCATCAGCTTCCCGGCACTGACGCTACGCTGCTCGCAAAGCGCCCGCAGCCGAGCCTCCATCCCCTCCAAATCGTCGAACGAGGATTCACCGTCGACGTAGCTGGCCGCCACCGCCAACAGCTCGCGGGCCACCACGTGGTCTTTCCAGAACTTCGCGACTGCATCGGGCTGGTACTCGATCGGGCCACCGAAGAACGGACGCCCCTGGACGACGAGGTCGTCGAGCGTCCGCGATCGGGTCTTGATCATCGCCATCAACTCGCCGAACCAAATCGCACGCTCGGCGAGCTCGATCTCGGTGGCGATCCCGGCGCTGACAAACCGCGGCCGAACGAGATCAGCGACTGCCATCCCCGACATCATCGACAGGTGCTGCCCGTTCAACCACTCGAGCTTCTGGACGTCGAACACGGCGCTCTTGCCGGTGATTCGCTCGAGCGAGAACGCCTCGACCAGCTCGGCCCGGGACATCACCTCGCGATCATCGCCGGGCGACCAGCCGAGTAGCGCCAGGAAGTTGGTAAACGCCTGCGGCAGATACCCCTGCTCCTGGTAGGCCGACACGCCGAGCGCGCCATGGCGCTTGGACAGCTTGCGCTTATCCGGGCCCAGGATCAGCGGTACGTGCGCGAATCGCGGGACTCGCGCTCCCAAAGCCTTATACAGCAGGATCTGCTTGGGCGTGTTCGATATGTGATCGTCGCCGCGGATCACATCGGTGATCTGCATATCGCGATCGTCGACGGTGACCGCCAGGTTATACACCGGGGCGCCATCCGAGCGCAGCACGATGAAGTCACCGATCGTCCGGTTTTCGAACCGCGTCGGGCCGTGGACCGCATCGATCCAGGCCGTTTGACCGGAGGGAACGCGAAACCGAATCGTGTGCGGCTCGCCCTTGTCGCGGCGTTCGTTCGCACGCGCGGGAGGGATCGCTCGACACTTCCCGCTGTACACGTACGACTCCTTCCGGGAGATCGCCGCCTTGCGCTCGGCCGCTAGCTCCTCAACCGTGCAGAAGCACGCGTAGGCAGCGTCGGCCTCGAGCAGAGCAACCACCGCCGCCCGGTGATTCTCCCGACTCTGCGACTGGAAGTGCGGCCCCTCGTCCCAATCGATCCCCATCCACTCGAGACCGTCGAGGATCGCGGTCGTCATCTCCTCGGTCGAGCGTTCCAAATCCGTATCCTCGATACGCAGTACGAGCTCGCCACCGGTGTGACGCGCCCAGAGCCAGTTGAACAGCGCGGTGCGGGCTCCACCGACGTGTAGAAAACCGGTCGGACTGGGAGCGAAGCGCACCCTGACCGGAGCATCCGTTGGTTTGCGTTCAGCGTTTTTCACCGCGTTTGACCCTCCTGGAGCGTCCACACGATATTGCGTTTGCGCTCGCGTTTTTTCTGATCGCGATTCTGGCGCTCCACGGGTTCGCCAGCACGGCGA
>JBDHED010000210.1:0-3430 GCA_039591175.1 Gemmatimonadota bacterium
GCTTGAGCTCGGAGAAGATGTTTGACTTCTTCACCTCTCTTCGAAATCGCTTTAACGCGCTTTCGAGTGATTCACCCTCGCGGACTTGGATTTCGGCCATGCAGAGCGTTCTCCAGCAGCGGACGACAGATCAGACGGGCGGTGGTAACGTTCGACAACCTATCAACTTAGCGCGTTGATTCTCGATCGTCAAGAGCAGGTAACAAAACGTTTCAATTGGCTAGCATTGGCACTTGTTGCCACTACTGTCGCTTGTAGCGCGCCGATCTCGACGATGCGCAGCCCCTACCATTTGAGAGTCGTCGAGGTACGAAACGACACGGGTCAGCTCCAAACGCTGACGATAGAAACCACCGCCGATCAGCACCTGGGCGCAGCAACGACGTTCACCGGCCAGCTCAGACCCGGTGAGGTCAAGGTCTTGTACCTCTACCATGGCTTCGAATACGCATTTGCCGTCCTCGACGAGCGAGGGCACAAAGAGGTGACTAGCGGGGAGTTCCAGGTCGACCGGAACATCGGTTTGGTGTTCTCGGGTGACTCACTGTTCGCCGATGCCGGACTGGTGGTCGAGCTCGGCGATCCGACGGTGACGTTTGCCGACAGCCTGCAAGAGCTCGACCCCTTCGGGCTCCGGTCGGGCGAACCGATCGAGCCAGACACCACGAACGTGCGAGATCGATCCGGGCGGGAAGGCGCTGAGCGAGGCGTTCAGCGGCGATAGGCCCCTGTAGGTGACCCGCGCGGCGCCGCCGGTCCGCAAACACCACAGCACGGTCAGGGCTATCCTGCGTCGGTTGGAAGCAGAGTACGCCGACGTCACGACCGCGCTTCATTACGATTCTCCCTTCCAGCTCGTGGTGGCGACCGTGCTCTCGGCCCAATGCACCGACGCCCGCGTCAACGCCGTCACGCCCGCGCTGTTTCGTGACTATCCCGACGTTGAGTCGTTTCTGGATCTCGAACAGCGCACGCTCGAGCGCTACATCAAGACGTGCGGTCTCTTCCGGAGCAAGGCGCGCAACCTGCTCGCCATGAGTCGAATGTTGGTCGAGGAGTTCGATGCTCAGGTACCGGGCACGAGGAGCGAGCTCATGCGCCTCCCCGGAGTCGGTCGCAAGACCGCCAACGTTGTGCTCGCGAACGCGTTTGGTGCCGATACGATCGCCGTCGACACGCACGTGTTTCGCGTCTCGCGTCGTTTGGGTCTAGCGCACGGGGATACTCCGGTCGCGGTCGAGACGGAGCTCATGGAGGTCCTCCCACAGAGCGCGTGGTCGTCCACGCACTATCGACTGATTCTGCACGGCCGACAAACGTGCAAGGCTCCACGTGCGCTTTGCGATCAATGCCCGCTCACTCGCTGGTGCGACTACTACCGCCGCCTTTAGCTTCCGTTCGACATGCAAGAAAGCGCTCCCATTCTCG
The DNA here is from genome assembly GCA_039591175.1 of Gemmatimonadota bacterium. Classification (GTDB taxonomy): domain Bacteria; phylum Gemmatimonadota; class Gemmatimonadetes; order JACCXV01; family JAHWKZ01; genus CAMYLR01. Next base: position 1,429 of record JBDHED010000210.1, read on the forward strand.
TCCGCATGGTCGCGATCGCAATCGGGGTCGGGATCCTGGCGCAAGTCGTTGCCGGACGGGCTCGACTTCCGAGCATCGTGTTTTTGCTGGCGTTCGGCGTGCTGGTGGGACCGGATGGTCTGGGATGGATTGAGCCCGACGCCTTTGGCATCGGCCTTCAGGCCATCGTCACCGTCGCCGTAGCGCTGATTCTATTCGAAGGCGGGCTCGAGCTGAGGCTGCTCGATCTGGCTGCGGTCGGCGGCACGATCCGCAATCTGGTTACGATCGGGGCCGGTATCACGGTCGCCGGCGCAGCCGCTGCGGCTCATTATCTGGTGGGTTTCGCCTGGCCATTGGCGCTTCTCTTCGGAGCCATCGTCAGCGTGACCGGCCCGACAGTCATCACACCCCTACTCGACCGCGTGCGCGTCACCCGTCGGATCGACACCATTCTGCGAGGTGAAGGGATCTTGATCGATCCGGTAGGGGCGATCCTCACCGTTGTCGTGCTCGATATCATCCTGTCGACGGAGACGTCGCTTTGGCTGGGGTTCACCGAGTTCGCGTCGCGGCTCTTGGTCGGTGTTGCGATCGGGTTGGCGGGTGGGTGGTCGTTGGGGCGCACACTGCGTCTCAAGGGCGTGTTCGCCGACGAGCTCAAGAACTTGGTTGTCCTGGCTTGGGTCTTGGTCCTGTTCGCGGTCGCCGAGGCGCTGGCCAGCGAATCGGGATTGGCGGCTGTCGTGATCGCCGGCATGGCGGTGCGCAGGGAATCGATTCCGCGTGAGAACCAGCTGCGCCGCTTCAAAGGCGAGCTCAGCGTTCTGTTCATCTCGATGTTGTTCGTCATGTTGTCAGCGCACCTTCCGCTGGCGACGCTGGCCGCCGTCGGTTGGTCCGGCGTGTGGACCGTCATCGTGCTGATGTTCGTCGTGCGTACGATCTCGGTGTTGGTGTGCACCTGGCGTCGCAACATCGCCTGGCGCGAGCGCTTGTTCTTGATGTGGATCTCACCCCGCGGCGTGGTGGCGATCTCGATCGCGTCGTTTATCGCGCTACGCATGGAGACCGGGTCGCCAGAGCTCCTCGAAGCCGGGCTCACGGCGCTCGATGGCGAACGGCTGTTGGCTCTGGTGTTTCTGACGATCGCGATCACCGTAGTCGCTCAGGGCTTGACCGCCGGACCGGTGGCGCGAGCGCTCGGGGTCAACGCCGAAGCGGGTCGGTACGCGATCGTTGTTGGGGCCAACCCGCTGGGTCGCAAAGTCGGGATGTTGTTGCGCGATCACGGTTGGGACTCGTTGTTGGTCGATACGAACCCCAGAAATGTGCGCCGTGCTCGAGCGGAGGGATTGGTCGCACGGGTCGGCAACTGTCTCGATCGACAGGTGCAGGAAGAGGCGCAAATGGAGAGCGCTACGGCGCTTGTCGCCGTGACCGCCAACCAGGCAGTCAACTTCCTCGTGGGGCAGGTTGCGCTCGACGAGTATCACGTGCCCGCGGTGTATCCGGTGCTAGTCGATGCGGAAAAGGGCGTCGGAGAGAAGTCGGTCGAGGACGCTGGTGCCGAGTTGGCTTTTGGGAGGCCGCTCGAAGTGGAAGATTGGAACCGGTACCTCGATCAGGCCCAGGTGCGTCAGGTCGTCCTGTCGCTTGGGGAATCGCCACCCGACCGGCCGCTCGCCGAGCTCGATCTGCCGGAGGGTGTGTTGCCGGTCCTGACCTTGCGTGGTGATCAGTCGTACATCTGCCACGGCGGCACGCGATGGAACCCCGACGATAGGGTGGTGGTTCTGGTCACCCCTGAGGGCGAGGGTGAGCTGGGGACGGCCTTCGGGGCAGCCATGGAGGAGCAGCTCGACCCGTCGGCCGCCGCTCCGGCGCATTAAACCCGACCCAGCGGGGCCTCATTTGGCCGTTGGGACGTGACATAAGGGGGAGCCCTTGGCGGACATCGCACCGGACATACTGAGCCGGGCACAAGCCGGAGATCGGATCGCTTTCAACGAGGTGGTCCGCT
>JBDHED010000211.1:0-3426 GCA_039591175.1 Gemmatimonadota bacterium
CCGGGTGAGTACGTCCTGGAGGTTCGGTGCTCGACCTGTGAGGCGGGCGCACAGCTCAATGCCGGCTTCGAAGTGCGGGAGCCGCTCGATCAGTTGGCACGCACCCAGCTGTTGGGACGCACCGCGCCGACAGAGCGCCCAGCTCCCAAGTACTACGCTGGGTTTACGCCGGCCCAGGTCGACAGCGTCGCCAAGGTCATGGACGTGTGGTTCTCGAACCAGCAGCGGCAGCTCTTGAAGACCCTCAATAACGACGGCAAGATAGAGTTCCTGAACCGGTTCTGGGCCAGCCTCGACGCCGACCCCTCAATCGGCGACCCGGATACGGATGAGAACGAGCCAAAGGTGGTTTTCGAGCAGCGAGTAGCGTACTCAGACCAGGTATTCTCGAGCAGCCAGATGCTCGGTCGGGACACCGACCGCGGTCAGATCTACATCTTGTACGGCGAGCCGACGGAGCGTTTTGACCGTCCGTACGAAGCGACGGTCGGACCGTACGAGATCTGGAACTACACCAATCAGGGAGACACCTTCGCTTTTGGTGATTTCTCACGTGACGGCAGGTACCGGTTGATCTACTCGACGAACCGTCTGTTTGTCGGTGATCCGAACATCCAGACCCAGGTCGATGGGGGCCAGGTCTCCGTTCGGCAAACGACGATCCCGCTTGGCCGCGGTTACGAGGCGATCATCGAGGACATTCTGCAGAACCGGGTTACTACCCGGAGCTTCCAGCGGTAAGGCCCGGCCGACTCGGATCGCCCTCCGCGCGTAAGCCGCCAACTCAAAGGGTCTAAAGACGTGAGCCTCGATCGTCGACGCACGCTACTGTGTTTCGTGTGTGACGCGAGCGCGATCGAGTTGCCCGAACGCTTGCGCCCCATAACCGATGAGACTTGGTCGTACGTGGACATCGTCCAGGTCCGCGGCAAGACACTCCCTGCCGGGGAGCTGGAGAGCGCTGCCCGCCGCTGGGTTCGGCGGTTGCGCGATCTGCCGACGCTCGTGATCGTTAACGATCGCGTCGACGTTGCGGTGGCAGTGGATGCCGATGGTGTCCATCTGGGTTACGCCGACCTGAGGATTCAACGCGCGCGCGAAGTGGCTGGCGAGGGGTTTATCTTGGGGGCTTCGACTCACAACCGCGAGGAGCTATTGGAAGCCCAGGATGCGGGTGCTGACTACGCTGGACTTGGAGCCTTCTACCCTAGCTCGACCAAGCACGATACGACTCAGCTTGAACTCCGAGCCTCAGGCCTCGAGGACCCAGTGCCAGACCTGACGCTGCCGGTGTTGGCGATCGGTGGGATAACCGCCGAGCGGATCCCGGCCGTGCTCGAAGTTCCAGTCGTCACGGGCGTGGCGGTGGGGTCGGCGATTCAGCATGCCAGCGACCCCGCGCGCGCGATCCGGGATCTGAGCGTGGAACTGAAACGTGGTGCCGTGATCTGCGAGTCTCAGACGTGATGTCCAACCGCGCTTTTCGGGTAGTTGTCTTTTCGCTTGTCACGCTCGGGAGCTGCAGTCCGCAGAGTGGCGGTGAGGCGATCGATGAGCAGGAGATCGCCCGCCCGCCGGACCGGCCGCTGATGGCACCAAACAGCGTGTCAATCGTCGAACGCGCCAGACTCGCCACAGACGGTCGCGTCGAGCGCCCGAACGATCTGGCGGTCGACGACGAAGGCAACCTGTACGTCCTCGATCTGGCCGACCCACCGCAGATCGTAAAGTACGACTCGACCGGTCAGTTCGTGCGCCGTATGGGCGATGTGGATGCCGAATCGGAGCAGCCGGTTGGAGCGCTGGAGTTCGCGCTGGCACCGTGGAACACGCTACTGACGGTCGATCGGTCGCAAAACAAGCTGCTCACCTACCTGACGCTCGGAACGTTCGCCTCCTCGCTCGACATCAAGCCCGGGTTCGCGCTCGACGTTCATCCACTCCCGGAGTTTGGCGAGTTCTATCTCCACAAGTGGTCGCCCGAGCGAAGCCGGGCGGTGGTCGTCCACATGCGAGCGCCAGCGGATTCGCTAGCGACGACATACGAGGTCCAGATACCAAGCGGTCTCTCGGTCCGCATGGAGGCGCGGGGTGTCAATTTTCACACCACGGTCGATCGCCAAGGTCGGCTCTACGTCGCGTTCTACGACGGGTATCCGGTGCGCATCCTGGAGCCCGACGGCCAGACGGCAGGGCTGGTCGACCTGGATCGCGAGCCGATTCCAAAGAGCGCGGATGAAATCGCGCGCGAGGTCGAGGAGAACCTGGAGACGCTGCGCGATCGGGCGCCGGATATCGATGAGATGGTACTCGTGGAGGCGGCTCAGCCGGACTCGGTGCTTCCGATTATCGAGGAGCTGGTCGTCGATCCGCTGGGTCGACTTTGGGTGCGTACGAACCGACCCGAGACCATCGACACGACCCCGTTCGACGTGTTCAACGAGGCCGGAGATTATCTCGCCCGCGTCGACATCCCCGGAAAGGTCGTGCGCGCGACATTCGACACCACCGGCACGTTGTACGTGATCGCCTCAGAGGAAACCGATACTGATTTGAAGATCTTCGCCTACGAGGTTCGCATCGAGGAGGGTCAGTCGACTAGCGACAACTCCACCTGACGCTTCAGCGAGGCGCCTGTTTCGCGGTCCTCGAGTTCCACCGTCAACACGTAGTCGCCGGGCGGCGATTTCGATACATCGAGCGAGAAGTACTCGAGTAGTGGGTCGACCCCCGCCTGGGAACGCTCGAACGAGTATGTGATCGAGCCCTCATCTTCGCCGCGCGTCAAGAGCTCACCGACCGATGAGAAGAACCGAGCGATGACGTTTCGATCCGGTTGGCGGGACTCGAACGTGTACGTGGTGCGGTAGTTGACCGTGCCGGCGGCGTCCTCGGACAGGCCATACACCTCGTAGTACACAAACACCGGTTGCGTCTGGCGGAAAATGCGCGACGGCAAGGGCAGCACCTTGATCTGCCCCCAGCGAACAAAGGGGTTCGATGGGTCGCTCGCCGGGTTGATTCGGTTGGCGAGCACGATCCCCGAGATCGACAGCCCGGGCTTGGTGAAATCGTCAACGTGCACGGCACCCCGCCGGACGTTGAAGCGGCCCGAGTTGAGGTCCGTCAGTTTCATCCCGTACTCGTAATCGCCAGGGCCGACCGCTACCGGACGCACCCCTGGCAGCATCACACCGACATCACGTGGGATCGGTTTCACGGTGGCGATCTTGACGTCATCTTCCTGTCGCGCCACCGGTTGCTGATCTTCTTGCGTGCCCACCACGAGTTGATACCGGTAATCGATCTCGCTACCGCCACCCCCGTATGGGAGCACGCTGACTTCCGAGGTCGGCACCGCATAGTAGAACAACACCTCTGTGCCGCCGCTGACGTTCTTGAACGCGACCGGATGGACCGGCAACG
>JBDHED010000212.1:0-3411 GCA_039591175.1 Gemmatimonadota bacterium
GAGCTTGGGCGAGCTCGTCGCCGTCAGCCGGGGCTTTCTCGAGCAGTCCATTCTCGGCATCAGAGGCCTGCTCTCGCTCATCCAGTCGATGCGCACCCCCGAACCAGGTACATACAACGCCGCCGGTCGCTACGAGCAAACCGGCTCCCCTGAAGCGCTGACCGTTCGGAGAGAGGTCTAGAGGATGTCCATCCTCGCGACGTTCAACAGCGCAAGATCCAGCCTCCTGGCACAATCCAGAGCGCTCAACGTTACCAGCAACAACATCGGTAACGTCAACACTCCTGGCTATACGCGCGTGCGGCCGATCTTCTTACCGGTTCCTGCGACTTCAGCTGGTATCTCGATCGGTGGCGGGGCCAGCGTCGATTCCATCCAACGCGTAGTCGATGCCACGCTCGACCTGCAACTCCAGCGGGAGCGGCAGCAACTCGCCTACGACGAGCACATCGAGCGAGGCCTATCCGGTATCGAAGGGATCTTCGAAGAGCTGGGCGGAACGGGAATTAACGCTGCCCTCAGCGAGTTCTTCTTGAGCCTGGGCGATCTGGCGAGCGACTCAGCGAACCCGACCGTCCGGGAGTCCGTTCTACAGTCGGCCCAGAGCTTGATTGGCCTCATCCATGATGCGGACAGACGACTCGCGGCGCGAGCGATCGACGCCAACAACCAGCTCGCGCAATCTGTAAACGAGGTGAACACGATCGCGGCCAACATCGCGCAGCTCAATGGCCAAATCTTCCGCACCGGGACCGGAGAGACCGGAGACGTCGTCAGCTCGCTACAGGACAGGCGGGCAGGGCTCCTGGACGACCTGGCCGAGCACATCGACTTCATGTTCTTCGAGCAACCCAACGGACAGATCTCGGTCTTCCTCGGCGGCGGTCAGGTCCTTGTGGACAGCGAGACCTCCGCACAGCTGGAGTTGCAGCCGGGGGCCCCGGGAAACCCTGTCTTCTTCGACGTCTTCCACAATCTCGATGGATCGGTCGGCGGGCCGATCACGAGCACGATCAACGGCGGCGCGATGGGCGCAGCCATCTCGCTGCGCGACAACCAGATACAGTCCTACCGCGACTCGCTCGACGAGTTCACTTTCTCGCTCGCGCGCCGAATCAACGACGAGCACTTTGGCCCACTCCCTGCACCCCCGCCAGGAGACGCCTTCGGCCTCGTCGACAACCAGTCTCGCCGCTTCTTTGTAGACGGCACGCAAGCCGCGACACCGGACGGAGCGGACTTCGCCTTGATCGGCGGCGCGGCGGCCGGTATCTCGATTCATGCGGACATCCTTACCGACACGCGTCACATAGCGGCGGGCGCCGTGAGCGTTGGCGGCGCCGGTGCGGCGGCTGGCGACAATCAGAACGCGCTCGAGATGGCCGCAATCGAGCTTGCGAATTCCAGTTTCTTCCAGATCAACCGGGATCCCGCGACCGGACTCGAGATCGCCCCCGGCATCGTGCCCACAGGCACTTCCCACACGCTGGGCAGCTTCTTCGATTCCGTTTCGGGTAAGTTGGGAGCCGAGCTTCTCGGCTCGCGTCGCGCCCTCGCCCAGGGAGAGTTGGTCGTCGCGGAGCTCGAACAGCGCCGCGCCGCCGTCTCAGGCGTTTCTCTCGATGAGGAGGTGGCGAACCTCATTCGCTTCGAGCGCGCGTACCAGGCCTCTGCAAGAATCATCCAGGACGTCGATCAGCTCCTAGGCCTCCTGATGGAGCTGGTCTGAGGAACAAGCATGCCCTTTCGAGTCAGTGACGTCACGATCTTCAATACCGCCGTACGAAATACTCGGCTCAATCGCTATTTCCTTTCGCAGGTCCAGAGCCAGATCAGCTCCGGCAAGCGCATCAACTCGCTTGCGGACGATCCCAGCGATGCCAAGCGAATTCTGGATCTGCGTGGCGCAAACGCGCGCGTGGATCAATTCCGACGAAACATAGAGTCGGCACGCGCGCGCTTGGAACCCCTCGAGTCCACTCTCGCCTCGCTGACCAACATACTCACACGACTGCGCGAGCTCGCGGTCAGCGCGGACATCGAAGTGTCGCAGTTCGACTTGATCAAGCCGGAGGTCGAGCAGCTCTATGACGAGATGCTCCAGCTCGCGGACACGCGAACGATTCACGGCTTCATGTTCGCGGGGTTCGTGACCGACGCGGCACCCTTTACGAAGGTCGGAAACTTTGTGGATGGTGTCGTCGATGAAGCAACGCCGGATCCCGATGTCGTCTATTCCGGAGATGCGGGAATCATCCGTATCCAGATCGGAGAGGCTACGACGATCGACGTCAACATACCGGGCTCTGCGGTCTTTGAGGGCGACTTCACCGCGCCTGCTGGAACCGATCCAGGACGTGTGAACCTCTTCGATATCGTGCGCGAGTTCCGCAACAGACTCGAGGATCCGACCAACCCGGCCTTCGCACAACCAGGCCCTGGAGAAATGATCGACGACTTCGACGTGGCGCTCGGCCAGGTACTCGAGCTCCGCGGCAGGATCGGGGCCAACCTGAACCGCCTCGAAATCACCGATTCCCAGCTCCAGTCCCTGAAGATCGTCCAGGAAGCGGAGCGATCCAGCTTGGAGGATCTCGACCTCATCGCAGCATCGACGGAGCTCGCCCAGCGTGAGAGCATCTATCAGGCCTCCCTTGCCGTGACCGCGCGGGTGCTTCAGCCGAGCTTGCTGGACTTTCTCGGATAGTCCGTGCTGGTCCTCACCCGGAAGCCGGGAGAGTCGATCCGCATCGGCGACGAGATTTCCATTGTCGTGATCGAAATCCAACGCGGTCAGGTAAAGGTCGCCATCGATGCGCCACGCGACATTCCGGTACACCGCGAGGAGATCTACGAGCTGGTCCAGGACGAAAACGTGAAGGCGGCACGCCACGCAGCGGACAGCAACCCGACCGAGCTCTGGCGCCGCTCTCGCCGGGACGAGCAGAAGGGGGGGAAATGAGAATCGAGTCGCCCCGATTTGGCCCGATCGACGTCGATGAAGAGACGGTCATCCACTTTCCCAGAGGACTGCCCGGATTTCCGGAATGCACCGGGTTCATCGTCATGGACCACGACACCGATACGCCCCTCAAGTGGCTCCAGTGCGTGGAGCGACCCGAGGTCGCCTTTCTGGTGGTAGAACCCGAGCAGATCATGGTGTCCTACGGGCTCGAGATTCCCGAACCGGTGCTGGCGTTCATCGGCTGGAAAAGTGAGACGGGGGATCCCCGCGACGTCGCCGTCTTCGTAATCCTGACGGTAGATGGCTCGAACCTCAGCGCAAACCTCCGAGCTCCGGTAGTGGTGAATGTCAAGAACAGGCGCGCTCAGCAGATGATCCTCGACGACCCGGAGATCCCTCTTCAGCATCCGGTCGTCCCCGACCCCGAGGCCGAGCAGAAGCGCGAA
>JBDHED010000213.1:0-3403 GCA_039591175.1 Gemmatimonadota bacterium
CGAAGCGCGTTCCGTCCGACCAGTGAACGGGTCCCAGCGCGACGATCGCCGTATCGGCGTCGATCGACTCGAGCACGCGTCGATTCCAGACCGCGCCTCGGTCATCACCAGAATCGGGCGGGCTGACCGTTCGCAGGTCAGCGCCGGTCTCGCCCGCGATCCGCCGCCACGAGTAGACATTGCTGGGGAACTGCTCTTCGACGATGACGATGTTCTGATGCGAAGAGACGGGTGTGTTGGCCGCCACGGTGGCGATTCCGTAAGACGCAGACGGAATGATGGCCACTCGCTTCGGGTCGAGAAGTTGCGCCAGCTCGGCGAACCGATGCCGAATGCGATCGGTCACGCCAAACCAATCGTCGGGGGTGTATTGGGATGGAACCCGGCTCTTCTCGACCGCGGCAATGGCCTGGGCTTCAGCTCGCTTTGGCAGCGGTGACATGTACGCACAATTCAGATAGTGCAGATCGTTCGGTAGCGAGAACTCCCGCTTCTGGCAGGCAAGCACGTTGGTCAGCCCTGCATCGCCTTGGCGATCGTCGCCAACTGCATATTCGAAGTCCCTTCGTAGATCTTCCCGATCTTGGCGTCGCGGTAGAACTTCTCCACTGGATAGTCCTTGGTGAAGCCATAACCGCCGTAGATCTCGACCGCCGCGCTGGTGACCCGTTCCGCGACTTGCGACGAGTACAGCTTGGCCATCGCGGCTTCCTTCAGGAACGGTTGGCCGGCGTCTTTCAGTCGAGCGGCGTTATAAACGGTCAACCGCGCGGCCTCGAGCTCGGTCGCTAGTTGCGCCAACTCGAATTGCACACCCTGGAAGCCAAAGATCGCGCGGCCAAACGCCTCCCGCTCATGGCTGTAACCGAGCGCCGCGTCGAGAGCGCCCTGAGCACACCCCACCATCTGCGCGCCGATCCCGATCCGCCCCTCGTTTAGTGTCTCGATCGCCACTTTGTACCCCTTGCCAAGCTCGCCGAGCACGTTCTCGGCCGGCACCCGGCAACCATCGAGAAGCAGTTCGGTAGTCGACGACGCTCGAATGCCGAGCTTGTCCTCTTTCTTACCGACCGAGAATCCTTCGGCCTCGCGCTCCACCAAAAACGCGGTGATACCCTTGTAGCCTGCATCCGGGTCGATCGTTGCGAACACGACGAACACGCCCGCTTCCGCACCGTTGGTAATCCACAGCTTCGACCCGTTCAACACATACTCGTCGCCGTCCCGCTCGGCTCGCGTCGACAGAGCGAACGCATCACTCCCCGACGAGGCTTCGCTTAGCGCGTACGCGCCAACCGTATCGACCGCCATGCGCGGCGCGTAGCGTTCGATCTGGGGTTCGGTCCCCCACTTCAGCAGACAGTTGTTGAAGAGGGTGTTCTGGACATCGACAAATACCCCCACCGACGGGTCGACGCTCGAGAGCCGCTCCACCGCGAGGCAGGCCAAGAAGAAAGACGCCCCACCACCACCGTGCTCTTCGGCGATCTCGATTCCCATCAGCCCGAGCTCGAAGCACGGCAGGATGATTTCGGGATCGAGCTTCCCAGCCGCATCCATATCGTGCACCCGTGGGCCGATTACATCGTTGGCGAACTGCTGGACGGTATCGGCAAACAGTGCTTCCTCGTCGGTGAGCTGGGTCAGCGGCTCGGTCATGCCGATTGCATCCTCCCGCGCAAGAGTTCCACTATGACGTTGTGGTCCCGAATGTGTTCGATCGCGATCCGCGGCGCGTCTTGGGGCCGGACGTGGCCGTACCAGATCCCATCCGGGTAGATCAAGACGTTGCCGGCAAACTTATGTCCGCCAACGTGGCTGGTGGCTCGCACACTCACGCCATCGAGGTCAGCATCCTGACAGGCCCGACGAAGCGCAGATACGATCGTCGGCCCACACTGGCCACACCGATCGTCCCGTGACCCGTGCGTGCAGACAAACACGTGGGTCCCGCCCAACGCGGTGTGCGGAACCGCGCTCGGACCGCGACGTCCGTTCACCGCATCGTCCAAGATGATCGGCCAGGATGTTTCGTCGACGGCGTGATACCGGACCCCGATCGGGAATGCGAGCAGATCGAGACCGGTGCCTCCGCTGGGCTCGTCGGTCGCGGTCAACTTGGGCGGGCAGTCGAGACTCTCGCCCGCTGCACGGACGTCGCACGCCATGTGGCCCAGCAAGCCGCCCCCCTCCTCGATCCGCGCCGGCCATGCGATCCGCCCGGTACATGCGAAAAAGTGCGATGCGTACGGCTTTACCGTGTCGGCGAGCGACAACTCATCGTGCGAATTCGAGCCCAACGTCATCATCGGTTCGCGGCCAATCATAGGGGCCGGTAGATTGCCGCGCCATGTCGCGGGAACGAGTTGCTACGCTCGCTATCTTCGCGTCGGCCTTCGCGTTCGGCTTCTTATCGGTCCTGACAAAGCTGGCGCTCGAAGCCGGAGCCCGACCGCTGCCGTTGACCGCGTGGCGGTTTACGATCGCGGCCGCGCTCGTCTGGCTGGTGGTGGGCGTCAGTCGCCGACGGCGGCCATCGGGGCGAGCGATCGTCGCGTTGGTCACGCTGGGTGCCATCTACGCTGTGGATGCGCTGTCTTTCACATTCGCGCTGCGTTGGGTCCCAGCCAGTACCGCGACGCTCATCTTCTACACCTACCCAGTGGTCGTCATCGTGCTCGCGGCGATGCTGCTCGACGAGCGGCTGACCGCTCGACGATTGGTAGCGGTGGCATTGGCGGTCATCGGTTGCGGCTTGTTGGTCGGGATCGGTGCGCAGGGGGTCAACCCCGTAGGCGTCGCGCTCGTTCTACTGGCCGTTGCAGCGTTGTCGCTGTACCTGGTGAGCGGCCGCAAGGTGCTCCCTTCGCTACCCGCAGTCGGAAGCGCAGCGGTCATCATCACCGCTACCGCGATCGTCTCGACGGTGGCCGCGACCGGCGCTGGCCAGTGGCAGCTCGGCGGTGGAGGACGCGCAATCGTGTACATGCTACTGCTGGCCGTCTTCTCGACCGCGTTGCCGATCACGTTGCTGGCGATCGGACTCCGTTACGTCGACGCCGGTCGGGCATCGATCTACAGCACGATCGAACCGATCATCACCGTTATCGCGGCGAGCATCATCCTCGGCGAACGCATCGGATCGTTCCAGTACGTGGGCGGCGCACTCATCTTGGCAGCCGTCGTGTGGCTTCGGCTGGAGCGCCCGTTACCCCAAAGCGAGTACCCGACTCCCTTCGATTCTCCGTAGCGAAGTGGGGGTTTCGAACGCCGACGACCATTCGTTAGATTGGTCGTGCCCCGTCTCAGACAAAAACAAAAGGATGGTGTCATAATGCGACACTCTTGGGCGATTGCGCTCGCTGCCCTGTTCGTCGCGGTTTCGCCGTCGATCGCTCGGGGC
>JBDHED010000214.1:0-3394 GCA_039591175.1 Gemmatimonadota bacterium
CAGAGCGCCAACGGCGTCTCCGTGAACGGCCAGCGAATCTCGCAGGAAACGCCGCTCACCGACGGGGACGTGATCCAGATCGGCGACTCGTCTATCGTTTACACCACCGCAGACGTACCCGACGCGCAGGGGATCTTGCAGCTCCTGCGCCAACACGGCCAAGGGCGCTGCCAGACTGAACTCGATACTTCGAATCAGAAGCTGGATTGAGCAGGGGCCGGGAGACAAGTAGTCGCATCCGCATCAAGGACGTTTGCTCCTGATGACACTCGCGGCAGATACGACCATGGGACCATACCAGATCGAATCGCTCATTGGGCGAGGCGGCATGGGAGAGGTCTACCGGGCCCGCGACGCGAGGCTGGACCGCGACGTGGCCATCAAGTCGTTGCCCGAGCACCTCGCGAATGACCCCGCTCGCCTCGAGCGGTTTGAACGCGAGGCCAAATCGCTCGCATCGATGAGTCATCCAAACCTGGCGGGGATCTACGGCGTCGAGGAGCAAGACGGCGCCCGGTACCTCGTGCTCGAATACGTTGACGGCGAGACCCTGGCGGAACGTCTCGATCGAGGGCCACTGGACGTCGATGAAGCGATCGAACTCGCAGCTCAAATCGCCGTCGGGATCGAGGAAGCACACAAGGAGGGCGTGATTCACCGCGATCTCAAGCCGGCGAACATCAAGATCACCTCCGACGGAATCGCCAAGGTACTCGACTTCGGACTTGCCCGGTTCGACGAGTCGGGATCGTCATCCGGCGGGGTCGACACCCCCGCGGTGACAACGCCGCAATCGCTCACGACGGCGGGTGCGATTCTCGGTACGGCGGCCTACATGAGCCCCGAGCAGGCGCGCGGGCGCAGAGTTGATAAACGCACGGATATCTGGTCGTTTGGTGTCTTGTTGTACGAGATGCTGGTGGGCGCCAACCCGTTTGTTGGCGAGACGGTCAGCGATTCGATCGGCGCGATCCTCCACAAAGACATCGATCTCGCCCGAATTCCGGCCAGCACACCGGCCAAGGTGCGGCGCGTGCTCGACCGATGCCTGGTGCGAGATAAGGCCAATCGCTATCGAGACATCGGCGACGTCCGGCTGGAGCTTCTCCGACCAGACATCGATCCGAACACCGGCGCCGCCCCCTCTGGTCTCCCTGCGCGATCTGTCGTGCTTCCCCTCCTGCTGTGTGCCACCCTCATCGGCGCCGGCCTCGCTTGGTGGCTAAAGCCCAGCAACCCGCTTGTGCCGCTCCCCGTGTTCGAGGCGGACATCGCGCTCCCAGCCGAGCAACGGCTCGCGCACGTGTTCGCTCCGGGGATAGCGATCTCGCCGGATGGGCAGTCGCTTGCGTTCCGCGCGGGAGCGCCAGAGAAGCTCGACAGCACACTAGACATCTACTTCAAAGGTCAGCTCATGATCCGTCGCCTCGCCCAGCCGGCTGCGGTGCCGGTAAGCGGCGCCGCCGAGGACCCGACGCAGCCGACGTTCTCACCGGACGGCTCCTCAATCGCGTATGTCTCCAACGGCCGTACGATCGCCAGAATACCGATCGCCGGCGGGCGCTCGACGCGACTTGTTGACGTGGACGGGTTGGTGGGTGGGTTGAGTTGGGCCGCTGACGGACGCATCTTGTTTGGCACCGGGAAAGGCATCAAGAGCATTGCAGACACAGGCGGACCCGTGGCGACCTTGACCACTGTGGACGCCGGTGCCCGGGAATACGTGCATTTGTTCCCGCATGTGTTGCCGGACGGGCGTGGCACGCTCTTTTCCGTGTGGCCGTTGGGCGAACAAGCAGACTTGTTCACCGTGTGGGTGCTCGACGGCCGAACGGGAGAACGCCGCAAGCTCATCGATCACGCGGCGCACCCGCAGTTCGCCGACGGGCACATCGTCTTCGCCCGCCGGGGCACGCTCATGGCTGTGCCCTTTGACTGCGAGCGCCTGACGCTCACCGGTGATCCGAGACCCGTCGGCGTTGAAGTCGTCCAATCTTTGTACGGTCCGAACACGCTTACTCGAAACAGCGCGGCGCAGTTTGCACTCTCGCCAACCGGGAATCTCGCCTACGCTCAGGGGTCGGTCTGGCCCGAGATTCCTCGGGCCGTCGCTTGGGTTGATCGCAAAGGGGACGTGACCAAACTCGACCTCCAGCCGCGGGCGTATGGAGCCGCTCGGGTCTCGCCGGACGGCACTCGCTCGCTCATCACGGTTTTCTATGACCCAAAGAGCGCCCTATGGGTACACGACACGGAGCGTGGCGTGACGCGCCGTGCATACAGCGCTACCGGTCTGTCTTGGGGCATGTGGGGGCCGGGTGATCAAGAGATCACCTTCAACGAGGCCCTCGCCGATCGGGAGTCATCAGTCGGTTGGGTGGAAATCGGTGACACGAGCGATCCGAAGCGCCCCGGTGCGACCGTCGATGCATCAAGGGTCAGTGCTGCCGAATGGTCTGCCGATCGACAGCACCTGATCTGCATTGTTAACGGGGACCTGGCGGCGTGGAGTGAGTCTGACGGTTGGACACCTATCACGGATACGCCTGGTGTATCCGAGGGCTGGCCGACATTGTCGCCGGACGGACGGTGGCTCGCGTACGCCTCAAGCGAATCCGGGAGGCTGGACGTCTACGTCCGACCGTTCCTACGTGACGGCCCCGCAACCCAGCTCACCGATGGAGGTGCATCGTCACCGCTTTGGTCACATGACGGCACCGAGTTGTTCTACCGTTCCCAAGTTTCATCAGACCCACCCGAGAGGTGGGTCATGGCGGTGGCGGTCAGCCAATCAGGAACCGGGCTCGCCTTCGGCCCTCCCGAGCGGCTCTTCGACGATTCGGGCTTCGGGCGCACGTTTCCGATTCGCGCATGGGACGTCGGACCAGACGGACGATTCCTCATGACACTCAGGGCCACGCCGGACGACCTGCGAAAAGCGGTGGAGGCGTTCTTCCCGGATCGGATACGTCTCATCCAGAACTGGACTTCACGCCTCGCCGACTGACGCGTCTTCACCGCAGCCGAGTATTCCAGACTAAACGCGGCACCGTCGAGGTCGCGGTCCCGCGCGACTTGTTCGCGGCGATCCTGCACCGCATCAGCGGTTCGGTGTGGCACCGCCGTTGGTGCGGCATGGCTGACGCATGTGCCCGAGCGAAAAGTTGGTGATTCGAGTGGGGGCCAAAGATTGATGCTGCGCCGAAACGCGACGGAATCGTTGTTCCCGAGGCGTCGGGAACCCGCCCGGCTGGGCGAACGGCTGACGTGCGTGTCTCGCGTGAGCGCAGTCCCGAAGGGACGCAAGTCGGTAGCCCAGGGCGAAGCGGAGCCCTGGGTCACCAGGCCCACAAACGCGTAGCCCCTGAAAGGTCCGACCGAACTCACACATCAC
>JBDHED010000215.1:0-3385 GCA_039591175.1 Gemmatimonadota bacterium
CGAGTAGTGTCCTTCGTTCCATTCGATTCGTTCCTCGGGTGGCTCCGCTGTCACGCGAGAGACACTGTGACCCAGGCCCGTCTTCCTCCGGCCTCGACTTATGCTTCGTCTATTCTGGGACCCGCCGCGGAACGTTCAGACTTTCCCGCCCGGGGTTATAGATTCTCTTCTCGCGCCAGCGGGCCGTTAACGGGCCGTAAGCGCCTTCTGACAAACAGCGCCGGTCTATTACCAGCGATAGTGGGCGAAAGCCTTGTTGGCTTCCGCCATGCGATGCACTTCTTCCTTGCGCCTGATGGTCGCGCCGTCGCTCTTCGAGGCCGCGACCAGCTCGTTCGCCAGCCGTTCGCTCATCGTTTTCTCACCACGCTCGCGTGCAAACCCGATCAACCAACGCATGGCGAGCGCGGTCTGACGCTCGGGCCGCACCTCGGTCGGAACCTGGTACGTAGCTCCACCAACCCGGCGTGACTTGACCTCGAGTTGTGGCCGCGCGTTGGTCAACGCTTGGCGAAAAACCTGAAGCCCGGGTTGTCCCGTCTTGGCCTCGACATTTTCCAGCGCACCGTAGAAAATCTGCTCCGCGGTGCTCTTCTTGCCGCCCATCATCAGATTGTTGATAAACTTGGCCGCCGTCGAGTCGTCGTACTTCGGATCTCCGACAATCTCCCGCCGCTCTGCTCGCGTCCGTCGGCTCATTATCTAGCTTCGCCGCTTGGCCCCATACTTGGACCGCCCCTGTTTCCGATCTTCGACGCCTGACGTGTCCAGCGTGCCGCGCACGATGTGGTATCTAACGCCGGGCAGGTCCTTCACTCGTCCCCCCCGGATCAACACGATCGAGTGCTCTTGGAGATTGTGCCCCTCACCGGGGATATAGGCGGTCACTTCGTAACCGTTCGTCAGCCGGACCCGGGCCACCTTACGAAGTGCCGAGTTTGGCTTTTTTGGCGTGGTCGTATAAACGCGCGTACACACACCCCGCCGTTGGGGGCAATCTGTCAGCGCAGGCGCAGTAGTCGTGCGCTTGACCATCTTTCGCCCATTGCGAACCAGTTGGTTGATCGTCGGCACAGTCGGGTCTCCCACCCAGGTCAGGGGCCGAAAAAAATCGCGCGCCTTCTCGAAGCTTCGCGCGCGTTCAAATTGTGGCTAAGGTTCAAAGACTCAGAGACTTACAAAGATAGCGGCAATCTCCCCGCTGTCAAGAGGGAAGGGGGTGTGGAACGGGCGGCGTAAGACGTTGAACACCAAGCGCTTGGCCGGAGATCAGATCGGAATGGGAGCCGATCGCCGGCGGAGCATGCCAGAGGAGGCGCTGGCGAAGGAGGGAGCGGAGACCCCGCAAGCGCAGCGAGGAGGCTCCGCGAGCGGTTGCGCGCCGACGAGGCATGCCCCGCCGGCGCTCCTTTTCTATGCCTCGGCCGGAGCCTCGGCGGGTGTTTCGATTTCTTCTTCGACCACTTCGGCCGCGGCACGCGCTGCAGCCGCCGCGCGGGCAGCCTCGGCCTCAGCTTCCGCTTCGGCCGCCAACTCCTCCAGCTTGGGCAGCGGGAACTCGACCGCCTTGTACCGCAACAGACCGGTGCCCGCCGGGATCAAGTGACCGATGATGATGTTCTCCTTGAGTCCCGCCAACTCGTCCTTGCGACCCGACAGCGCCGCTTCGGTCAGGACACGAGTCGTCTCTTGGAAAGAGGCCGCAGAGACGAACGACTCCGTGGTCAGCGCCGCTTTGGTGATGCCCAAGAGCAAGGGCTCGGACGTGGCCGGTTCACCACCCAGCTTCAAGATCTCCTCGTTCTTACGCCGGAACGTGACCTTGTCAACGTGTTCGCCCTCGAGCAGATCGGTATCACCGGGATCCGCGATCCGCACCTTCTGCAGCATCTGACGCACGATCACGCCGATGTGCTTATCATGGACCTTGACGCCCTGCAGCCGATAGACCTCCTGGATCTCGTTCAACAGGTACTCCTGAACCTCGCGCGGACCCTTGATCTTCAAGATGTCGTGCGGGTTCACCGGCCCCTCGCTGAGCCGATCACCGGCCCGCACTATATCACCCTCGTGAACCCGGAGATGCTTGCCGTGCGGGATGAGGTACTCGTGCGGGTCACCTTGATCGGGTACGATGATCAGCTGCCGGTTGACGCGCACGATCTTACCAAACTCAACGCGGCCGTCGATCTCGGTGATAACCGCCGGGTCCTTCGGCTTTCGGGCCTCGAATAACTCGGCGACCCGTGGCAGACCACCGGTGATGTCACGAGTCTTGTAGATCTCTCGCGAGATCTTGACCAGCGTCTGGCCGGCAGTCACTGGCTCGTCATCGTGCACCAGCAGGTGAGCTCCGGTAGGGATGATGTAGTCGCGGACCTTCTTGCCCTTCGCATCGAGAATCGTGATCCGAGGATGCAGCGCTTTTACCCGATCCTCGACAATCACTCGCTGTCTGAGGCCCGTCGACTCGTCGAGCTCTTCTCGAACGGTGATCTCTTCCTCGATGTCGTGGAACTCGATCTTCCCGGTCTTATCAGTCAGGATCGGGGTCGAGTAGGGATCCCACTCGAATAACAGATCACCGTCTTCGATCTCCTGTCCGTCCTCGACTCGGATGTACGCTCCATACGGGACGGTAAGGCGGCTCCGAATGCGGCCCATAGTGTCCTTGGCAAGGAGCTGTCCCTCTCGACCGGTAACGATGTGGTCTCCATCGGGTGTTTCAACGGTCTGGATTCGATCGTACTCCACCTTGCCCGCGTACGCCGCCGTCTTGCGCGACTGGGCTGCGATCCGGCTCGCGGTACCGCCGATATGGAACGTCCTCAGAGTCAGCTGAGTGCCGGGCTCACCGATCGACTGGGCAGCCACGATTCCGACCGCTTCACCCGGATCGACCGGTTTCAGCGTCGCGAGGTTTCGACCGTAACATTTCTGACACAACCCACGGCGAGCCTCACACGTCAGTACGGAGCGAATTCTGACGCTCTCGATGCCGGCGTCCTCGATCGCCTGAGCGGCTTCCTCCGGAATCTCCTCTCCGGCTTCGACGAGCACGTCGCCCTGAATGGGGTCGACGACATCATCCAACGCCACCGAGCCCACGATCCGGTCGCCGAGAGGCTCGATCACCTCTTCACCCTCCTTCAGGGCTGAGATGTCGAGACCGAGAATCGTTCCACAGTCCTCCTCGAGGATCGTCACATCCTGGGCGACATCGACCAAGCGCCGAGTCAAGTATCCAGCGTCAGCCGTCTTGAGCGCGGTGTCGGCGAGACCCTTCCGCGCACCGTGTGTCGAGATGAAGTACTCGAGCACCGACAACCCTTCGCGGAAGTTCGACTTGATCGGACTCTCGATGATCTCACCGATCTGCCCGGTG
>JBDHED010000216.1:0-4888 GCA_039591175.1 Gemmatimonadota bacterium
TTCGAGGACATCACCGCCAACGTACAGTCACAGCGCGTCCTGGCGTGGGGTGAGATGGCCCGACAAGTCGCGCACGAGATCAAGAACCCACTCACGCCGATGAAGCTGTCGCTGCAACACCTCGAGCGCACCGTCGATGATCGCCCGGACGACTTCCATCAGGTGTTTCACTCTAACCTGGACTTGATCTTGGCCGAGGTCGAACGACTCGAACGAATCGCCAGCAACTTCGCTCGCTTCGCGGTGCCCGATCCGGCCGTCAGCGAACCGTTTGATGCCGAGTCGGTGGCGCGGGAGGTGGTGGCGCTCTTTGAGCCCGGCGAGGATAACGTGGTTTACTCACTCGACGTCGTCGGACAGCCACAACATCTGCACGGTGACCCCGAAGGATTCCGCCGCATTCTGGTCAACCTGCTCCAGAACAGTCGCGAAGCGGTGCTAGCTGGAAACGGTGGGAGCGTGCGCCTGCAACTCGATTGGAACCGTGAAGCGGGGTGGGCATGGATCTCGGTCGTCGACGACGGGGTCGGGCTGCCGGCAGACGGGGTCGACCGGCTCTTTGAGCCGTCGTTCTCGACCAAGACGCGTGGCACCGGTCTCGGTTTGGCGATCACGCGCCGTATCGTCGAGGCGTGGAGCGGCACGATCGAGTACGAGCGCCGCTCCGAGGGAGGCACGGCGATCCACGTCCGTCTGCCATCTGTCCCGGTCGAGGAGGACGCGCCGGGGTCGTAAGGACCAGCCTGCCCTCAGGCACCGGCTGATCCCATGTGACTCCGGTTGCCGCTACTGTGAATAAATTTTCCATAATTGAGAATCAAGGTTCAGTTTCGTTGACAATCCCGATAGATAAATGGTAGGCTGGATCCTGCATAGAGAAACTAGTGTACTCTACGGGGGTAGCTACAGATGGGCAATCTTGGAATCAAGCACCTAGTAAAATCAGGTAAGTCGATTCACGGTAACGAATTAGGCCAAGACTTGGCAGAATACGCGATCCTCGCATCGCTGATCGCGATCGTCGTAATCGCTGCCGTCACTCTGGTCGGTGGTACACTGGCCAACACGTTGAATACCGTCGCCACCGCCATGACCGGCGTCGCCGGCGGTGGGAGCTAGATGACCGTGGGGTTTTCGACTACCCCCGGCCGTCGCGGAGCCGGGGCTGCCCCCATCTTGCCACCGGCCTCGGCCTCCCGCGGCGGCAACTTCTTTCCACTTTTTCGGAACAGAATTGCTATCGATGGGAATTACCAGACTAATTCGTTGACTCTGTTTTCTCGACGTGGTACCGTATTCTTACCGAATTGTCCTCTGGTCTCCGCGCCAGGCCCGCGAAGCGACGGGATGGTCCCGCAGAGGGCAGTAACAAACCGAACCCGGAAAGGCTGGTGTTCGTGACTTTTTTGCTAGTGCAGGCCAGCCGGCTCCTTTGGGGGCCAAGAGACGACCGAGAGAGCCCGACCCCCCAAGACGGGTGCGGCTTGGACGAAAGCGGGCAGGATCTCGCGGAGTACGCGCTCCTGATCTCGCTCATCGCGCTCGTCGTCATCGGGGCGGTCGGCGGTGGTGGTTCTTAACTCACGCAGCAAACAGCAACTCAACTCGGAGGGACCCATCCCAATGAGCCTCTGGACTCGTTTTTGGGCCGACGACTCGGGTCAGGATCTAGCGGAGTACGCGCTCCTGATCTCATTGATCGCCCTCGTCGTGATCGGCGCAGTTACGCTGCTCGGCACGCAGATCAACACCGTGTTCACGAACATCACCAACGCCCTCGCGGGCTCGGGTGGTGGATCGTAGAACACGCAACTCAAACCGGAGGAGGACGCATCCAATGAGCCTCTGGACTCGCTTCTGGGCCGACGACTCCGGTCAGGACCTAGCCGAATATGCGCTGTTGATCGCGCTGATCGCGCTGGTCGTGATCGGTGCAGTCACGCTGCTCGGCACCCAGATCAACACCGTGTTCACGAACATCACCAACGCCCTAGCAGGTTCGGGTGGTGGATCGTAACCACGGCTGAAAAAAGTGGAATCGGGGCCTCCGGCTTTGTCGGAGCCCCGAGACCATGACACTCGCGTCACGTAACCCTTTAACGCTCCAGGACCCCCGCCTGGTCGAGAGGTCCTATTGACTGCAAACCCTAGTCTGGTCGCGCTCGTTCTCGTCTTGGCGGTAGCCGTAGTGTGGGATCTGCGCACGCGTCGCATCCCGAACTGGTTGACCGTCGGGGCGTGTGGCGCCGCGCTCGGTATGCGCGCTGTTCAGGGCTTTGAGCCGTTGGGGTTTGGCGTGCTCGGACTGGCGCTGGGGTTGGCTATGTCGTTGCCGCTCGTTTTCGCAGGTGGGCTGGGTGGTGGCGATGCCAAGCTGCTGGCAGCGGTCGGCGCGTTCCTGGGACCAGGCCGGCTGATCGTCGCGCTCTTGGCGATGGCGCTCGTCGGCGGTGTGCTGACGGTGATGGTCGCTACTCGCCGCGGGGTTATGTACGAGACGCTTCGTCACACGTGGCGGCTCACCGGCCAGCTGGTCGGATTGGGCCTTGAATCTGAACCGCGTCGAACGCTCGGCACCGCGGGAGCTTTGACGATTCCGTACGCAGTGCCGATCGCTATTGGCGCTTTGGCAGGCCTCATCTACGGATAGCTTGAGCAACGCACGGGGGGTGCTCATGATCAATCGTTTTTCTAGAACAACCATCGCACGGCGCAGTTGGCTGCGCTCCAAAGCGGGCCAGTCGATCGTCGAGGTGGCGATCGCGATGCCGATCCTGCTCGGGTTGGTGATCGGGATCTTCGAGTTTGGCCGCGCCTGGAACATCCGTCAGGTGACGACCAACGCAGCCCGCGAGGGCTCGCGTTTGGCGGTCATTCAAGGCGCCGATCAGCTGGTCGTCGAATCGCAGATCGAAGGTCGGATGAGTGATGCCGGCCTAGACCCCGGCCTCGCCACGATCAACATCAGTGGCATGTGCGCTGGGGCGGGGTGTGTCGGTCAACCGGTTTCGGTTCAAGTCGACTTCCCGGTTCAGTTCACGTTTATCGGGCCGATCGTCGACTTGCTGGGTGGCGGAGGCTCGATCCCCGGCTCGATCAACATGACCACGACTTCGACCATGCGACACGAATAGGTGGTGACAAATGCGACGTAGACGAATCCTCATCGCGCTGGTACTGGCGGTAGTCTCGGGTATCGCCGCAGCGTACCTGGCGCTTGGCTATTTGCAGCGAACGAACATCGTGCCGACACCGGCGGTGGCTTCCTCAGGCACCTTGGTAGCGGTGGCGGCGCGGGACCTGGCGATGGGTACCGTGTTGGACCCGGCCGACGTCGAGATCGTCGATTGGCCGAGCACTACGGTGCCGGTTGGCTACGCCCGGTCGGTGGACGAGGTCGTCGGTAGGGGATTGATCACGACGGTCAGCGCAGGCGAGCCGCTGCTTGCGTCCAAGCTGGCCAGCAAGGAGGCCGGTGGGGGGTTGCCGATCGTCATTCCGGAGGGGATGCGCGCGGTCAGCGTCAAAGTCGATGAGGTGATCGGCGTGGCGGGTTTCGTCTTGCCGGGCACCCGCGTCGATGTCCTGGTGACGCTCAACCCGAGCGCCGAGCCCGAGTTGGCGGCGACGCGTGTGATCCTGCAGAACGTTCGGACGTTGGCTGCCGGCCAGACGATTCAGCGCGACCAGGACGGCACGCCACAGACGGTGACCGTGATCACGCTGTTGGTGACGCCGGACCAAGCGCAGAAGCTGACGCTCGCCTCGACCAAGGGGAGAATCCAGCTCGCGCTCCGCAACACGCTCGACATGGAAGAGGTCGATACGACGGCGATCCGAGCTGGGAACTTGATCCAGAAGGCCGATCGGCCGGTGGTCAAGAAGACCAGAACGCGTCGACCGCGGCCACAGGTTGAGGTGTACAACGGTGCTAAGCGTAGCGTAACCACGTTCTAATGACACGAGGAGAGAAGATGCCCGACTGCCAACGGAACGAAAGCGTATTGAGGGACTCGCGCGGTGTGTCCATGGTCCTCATGGCGATCACCATGGTCGCGCTTTTGTCTGCGACCGCGCTCGCGATCGATATCGGGATGTTGTTGAACGCTCGCACCGAGGCCCAGCGGGCCGCCGACGCGGCTGCACTGGCTGGCGCCGGATCGCTGATCGTCTTTCCCCCATCCGCTTACGTCGATGCCGAGGCCAGGGCAGAAAACAAGGCGATCGAGTACGGAGCGCGAAACACCGTTACCGAGATACCCGTTACCCTCCTTCCCGAGGACATCGACGTTGACCTGGCGCTGAGTCGGGTCACGGTGACGGTTCGCCGGATCGATGACCGCGGAACTGCGGTCGCTACCTGGTTCGCCCGGGTGTTTGGCGTAAACGAGGTCGATATCGAAGCCCGTGCGGCGGCCGAAGCACAACCCAGTGGGGCCGCCCGCTGCGTCAAACCATTCACGATCCCTGATTTCTACTTCGACGTCAATGGCAACGGGCAGTGGGACGAGGGCATCGACCAGTACGACCCGGCCGTACACGGCTACGGGTCGAGTTGGCGCAACCCCGGCCAGCCCGGGGACGATGGCCTGGGGTACATCAACGACCTGGGCCGCCAGATCAATATCAAAGAAGGCGGGCCTGGGCTCGGCTTTCCCGGCTGGTACCAGCCCTGGGACATCCCGCATATCGATGGCAGTCCCGCGGCCGGTGGCCACAACTACGAGGTGAACATCGCCACGTGTAACCCGTACACCGTCACGATCGGCGAGAAGTACGACATCGAGAACGGCAACATGTGGGGCCCCACGGTTCACGGCTCGGAAGATCTGATGGATCTGGACGAGGATGCAGTCTGGAACACGGGTACCAACGAGGTCGATAACAG
>JBDHED010000217.1:0-3365 GCA_039591175.1 Gemmatimonadota bacterium
GTACGAGCGGGTCTTTATTCCGAGAATCAGCCCGATAACGCTGGTGGCGCTGCTGTTCACGATCGTGGTGATGTTCTCGCTCAAGGGCAATTTCATCGTACAGCTGCCGCTCGACGCGGTCCGGATAGCGATTCCGCTCGCTATCTACTTCGTATTTATGTTTTTGGTCACTTTCTTTGCGGGTCGGAGCCGCCGCATCCGGGCCGGCTACGCGGAGAACGCCACCATCTCGCTCACCGCTGCGAGCAACGACTTCGAGTTGGCGATCGCGGTCGCGGTGGCGGTCTTTGGTGTCGGGTCCGGTGTCGCTTTCGCTACCGTGATCGGGCCGCTGGTCGAGGTCCCGGTTTTGATTGGGTTGGTTAACGTCGCCCTCTACTTCGAGCGCCGTTACTACGGAGTGACAACTGAAGCGCGCCCGGAACTGGCTCGCGATCTAACCGACGTTTCTCGAATCTGAGAGTGCAAGCTGGCTGGCAGTTTCGAGGTTCATCGCGAGTCCTTCGGTCCACGCGGCGTTGAACGGCTCGTTGCCGAGCGCACTCTCTGTCGCCGTGACATAGCGGTCATACAGATCACGATCGACGTCGTCGAGGACCGCACCCATCGGTTTACGCAACGCTTCCGCAGCGCCGAATAGACGCGCGGCGCGCCGGTGATCGCTTTCGGTGGAAGCCACCTGAGCGAGGCCTACCAATCCGTACATCTTGGTCAATCGGTTATCGAACCGAAGCGCCAAAGTCAGCCCCTCACGGTAGTGCTCGCGTGCCGGATCCGTATTTCCCAGCTCCAGCTCGGCCTGACCCAAGTTGAAATGCAACACATCCTCCGCGGTGACGTTGCCCTGCGCGCGTGAAACCTCGAGTCCCTCTAGATAGAGCGACCGGGCGCGTTCGAAATCGCCCTGCGCTCGGTAGGCTTCGGCCAAGTTCCCGAGCAGCAGCGATACCGCGCGGTGGGCCCACGCGGCGTCGAACTCGCGCGCGATCGCGAGGGCGCGCTCGTGCCGGTCGATCGCGCTGTCGAGCGTGTCTTCCGTCACGTCGATTCGACCCTGAGCGGCCAGAGCACGCACCATGATCACCGGATCGTTCTCAGCTTCACCCAGAGCCAGCGCCTGGTCTGCGATCTCTCGCGAGCGTTCCAAAGAGCCCTGAAAGAACAGCAGCGAGCTCAATCCATACAACGCCTTTCCGCGATCGCGCGCATCCGCTTGGCCCTCGGTCGTAATCGCTCGCGTAGCCCACTCGATCCCTTCGGTCAGCGCCCCGGCGCGACGCCAGTAGCGCCAAAGCGTGCCCACCATCCGCAGCGCCGACGCTGACTCCGCCTCTCGGAGACTCCACTCGAGCGCGGCGCGCAGATTGTCGTTATCCGCCCGCAACCGATCCATCCAATCCGCTGACTCGGAACCGCTCAACCCATCCTCGGCGTCTTCAGTAAACCCTTCGAACCAGCTCAGGTGACGATCATGAACCGCGCTCGCACCACCGGTTTCCGCCAGTCGTTGCGCGGCGTAGTCGCGGGTCGTCTCGAGCATTCGGTAGCGCGACTCTCCGGCCGGTTCTCGCTCGACGAGCACCAACGACTTATCGACCAGCGCACCCAGTGAATCAATCACGTTCGCAGCCGACGGGCAGACGTTCTCAGCGGCGTGCAAAGTCCAACCACTGGCGAACACCGACAGACAGCGAAACAGCGCTTGCTCGTCGGAATCCAAGAGTTCGTAACTCCACTCTATCGTGGCCTCCAACGTGTCGTGCCTGGCGCTCTTCGATCCAGAGCGACTGCGTAACAGCCGAAACCGATCGTCGAGACGATGTGCGATCTCGTCGACCGATAGCACCGCGATGCGGGCCGCGGCGAGCTCTATCGCCAGCGGGATTCCGTCCAACCTGTGACACAGCCTGGCCACGGTAGCGGCGTTTTGTTCGTTGATCGTGAAGTCGCTGCGCGCCAACCGCGCGCGATCGACAAACAACTGCACGGCATCGAACGCCTGGGCGGCCTCGGCGACAGCGGTCGACGGCAACCGATCGGGGTGTGGGGTGTCGAGCACCGGCACCTGCCATACTTGCTCGCCTTCGAGGCCCAGGCTCTCACGGCTGGTAGCCAGGATTCGGACTCCCGGGCCGGCGTGAAGCAACAACGCCGCCAGCTCCGCGCACGCATCCCGCGCATGCTCGCAGTTGTCGAGCAGCAACAACACGTGCTTCGACCGCAGCCCGTCGGTCAACGTATCGAGCAGCGGTCGCCCACCGGCCTCGCGGATCCCGACCGCCGAAGCGACCGCTTGCGGAACTCGCGCCGGGTCGGTCACCGCGCCCAGCTCAACCAACCAGACGCCGTCCTCGAACTGATCCAACAACCCACGCGCCACACGAGTCGCGAGCCGCGTCTTGCCGGTGCCGCCAAGCCCGGTGAGTGTCACCATGCGGTGCCGGTCGAGCAGCGCGTTGACCGTTTCGATCGCGCGTTCGCGATCGACAAAGCGGGTCAGCCGATGGGGAAGGTTGTGCCGCGGCTGGTCAGACGACTCGAGCGGCGGGAAGTCGCTCCGCAGGTCGGCGTGCAGGACCTGGTACACTCGCTCTGCGCGCTCGAGATCTCTCAGTTGGTGCTCGCCCAGATCGAGGAACCCGGCTCCCCCGGGAGTATCGTCCCCGATCAAGTCGCGGGTGGGTCCGGAAACCAACACCTGACCGCCGTGTCCAACCGAGACCAGCCGGGCGATCCGGTTCAGATCGCGACCGAAGTAATCTCCGTCGCGGTGTTCGGGTTGACCGGTGTGGAGCGCCATCCGCACGTGGAGCGCGCTACCCGCCCGAACGGAGGATTCGAGTCCTCGCTGAGCCTCGAGCGCGGCTGCCAATGCGTCAGATGGTGTCGAGAACGCGGTGCAAAAAGCGTCACCGATCGTCTTGAAGATGTGACCGGAATGGGTTTCGATCGCCCGCCGCAACAAAGCATCGTGATCGGCGAGCGCTTTCTCCATCCCGACGGGGTCTTCCTCCCAAAGCCGGGTGCTGCCCTCGATGTCGGTAAAGAGGAAGGTGACGGTTCCGGTCGGTGGAGACTTGTGCACCATCGATTTGAGTCAGACTCGGGTTAGCCGCTCAGCTCTCGAACAGGTGTTCCTGCGGGTTTTCGGGGCTGGGTGGCGAACCCGCAATCCCGAGGTGTGTGTAGGCGCGGGCGGTCGCCACGCGACCACGCGGCGTGCGATGCAAGAACCCGCTCTGGATCAAGAACGGCTCGTGCACCTCCTCGAGCGTGTCGGCGTCCTCGCCAACCGCGACCGCCAGCGAGTTCACCCCCACTGGACCGCCGCCGAACTTGTCGATCAAAGCGGTCAAGATCCGGGT
>JBDHED010000218.1:0-3347 GCA_039591175.1 Gemmatimonadota bacterium
CCCATCATTCAATACATATGGCGATGCGCAATCAAACCGGAGGTATACCATGACCTATTTGCGCCTCGTATTCGTCGCGCTTGTCCTCGTGTTTGGCGCGGCGGCCCTCCTGGAAGAGCCTAACGTTACGACGTACTTGGTGATCGCCAGCGGCGCACTGATGCTGCTGATCACCGTTCTCTTGGAAGCCAGAATCCGACAGGGTGATCCACGGCAGGTATTGGCCGGTGGGATCGGGTTGATTCTCGGAATCCTCCTCGCGTCATCGCTTCTGGCAGTGATCGGACGCTTGCCGATACCGTTTATCGCCGAGGTTCGTGGAACCCCGGTGGCGGTGTTCGGCATCTTGTTGCTGGTATTGGTGTGCGCCTACCTCGGAGCCGTCACCGGGCGCGCGGTGGCGCTCGACCTGACGCTCTTTCGTCAAGCCGATCCCGAAGCCGGCCGGCGGGCGCGGTATTTGGTGGGCGAGAAGTCGCTTATCGACGGGCGGATCGTAAAGCTGGCCGAAAGCCCGCTATTGGCGGGCGAGATCGTGATCCCTCGATTCGTCGTCGATCAACTCAACGAGATGATGGCAAGCCACATCCCGATCGAGCGGTTCCGCGGCGAGCGTGGGCTGGATGGCCTCAAGCGTTTGCAGCAGAACCGCACGCGACCGGTATTCATTCGCGAGCTCGATTTGTTGCACGGCGAGATCGAGGGTGTGCTCGACTACGCGGTGCAACACGACGCCCGAGTGGTGACCCACAACGAAGCGATGATCGAAGAAGCCAAGCGCCGGGGCATCCCGATCGTCAATTTGAACGACGTGGCAACGATGCTCGAGCCCGAGATCCTGTCTGGAGACGAGCTCGTCGTCCGACTCGTCAAGCAGGGCAAGGAGAAGGAACAAGCGGTCGGCTACCTCGACAACGGCAACATGGTCGTGGTCGAGGACTCACGCGACGATATCGGAAAGACGTTGCGAGTCGCGGTCACCGGTCTTCATGAGACCCGGGCTGGCACATTGATTTTCGCCAGGAAGAGCGGCGAGGGGGCCGACGTCGGAAGCGGGACGGTGATGAGCGGGGTGAACAGCCCCTGATCCGGGCCGCCGGCGTGGTCGTAGCCGCCGGCAGTAGCCGGCGGATGGGTGGCGAACCCAAACAGTTCCGCTTGCTGGACGGTCGGCCGACGGTTTGCTGGGCGGCGCGCGCGTTGCTGGGCGGGTTGGCGGGCCCGGTGGTGGTCGTGCTACCCGGCGACGAGCTCGATTTGGGAGAGGGGCTGCTTCACGGTCACCTCGGAGATGACGCGAATCGAGTGCTGGTGACAGCCGGCGGTGCGCGACGGCGTGATTCGGTCGCCGCGGGGTTGGCGCTGATAGAAGAGGCTCGAACGGTGTTGGTTCACGACGCCGCGCGTCCGTTTGCCAGCCGTGGGCTGGTTGAGCGCGTCGGTCGCCGGGCCGCCCAGGGTCGCGCAGTGATTCCGGCCCTTCCGATTCATGACACGCTAAAGGAAATCGACGGCGACAGAGTCACCACCACCCGCGATCGGGAGCGGTTCGTGCTCGCCCAAACGCCACAGGGATTCCCAACCGAGGTCCTCGAACGTGCACACGCGAATTCAGATAGTGGGCAAGCGACCGACGACGCGTGGCTGTGCGAATCGCTCGGTGTACCCGTCTTCTGGATCGAGGGCGAACCGCTCAATCGCAAACTCACCGCCGCCGCTGATTGGGAGTGGGCCGAGGAGATGATCGACAGGGGGCACGTCCGGTGGCGATGACACGTACCGGGATCGGGTTCGACGTTCATCGGTTGGTTGCGGGTCGGCCGCTTGTGTTGGGCGGGGTCACGATCGAACACCCGTACGGGTTGGCCGGTCATTCGGATGCTGACGCCTTGCTCCACGCGATCGCGGATGGCCTCCTCGGCGCTGCCGCGCTGGGCGATATCGGCCAACTCTTTCCGCCCGACGATCCGCAGTACGAGGGTGCCGACAGCATCGAGCTCCTGCGGGAAGTCGCGCGCCGGGTCGGCGCCGGTGGGCATACGATCGTCAACGTCGATGCGACGGTGATCGCCGAAGCGCCGCGCATGCAGCCGCACGTTTCCGCGATGCGCGACCAGATCGCAGCTGCACTCGACATCGATCGCGATCGGGTGAGCGTCAAGGCGACGACCTTCGAAGGGCTGGGTGTGCTGGGTCGCGAGGAAGGCATCGCCGCCTTGGCGGTAGCCACCCTCGAGTCGGGCTAGTGGTACACCATCTCGCGTGCACGCGCTGTGGGCAGGAGGCGTCGGCCGCCGAGCTGACCAACACGTGTGTTTGCGGCGCTCCATTGATGGCGCACTACGACCTGCCTGGGTTGGCGGCACGCGCGACGCAACCCGGCAACGATCGCGAGCGCACCGATGTCTGGCGTTACCGCGAAGTCATGCCGATCGGGGCTGACGAGACACCGCTCACCCTGGGCGAGGGGTGGACCCCGCTTGTTCGCTCGCAGCGAATCGGC
Source organism: Gemmatimonadota bacterium (assembly GCA_039591175.1). Classification (GTDB taxonomy): domain Bacteria; phylum Gemmatimonadota; class Gemmatimonadetes; order JACCXV01; family JAHWKZ01; genus CAMYLR01. Next base: position 2,504 of record JBDHED010000218.1, read on the forward strand.
CCCGCACTCGGCCTCGAACGTCTCTACTTCAAAGACGAGGGACTCAACCCGACGGGGACATTCAAGGCCCGTGGGATGGCGGTGGCGGTGCATCGCGCGCGCGCTCTGGGCGCGCGCGGCGTCATTCTGCCGAGCGCTGGTAACGCCGGCAGCGCCGCGGCGGCCTACTGCGCGGCCGCCGGACTCACCTGCACGGTGGCGATGCCCGAGTCGACACCGCAGCCGATCATCAACGAGTGTCGCGCGTTTGGCGCCGATCTCCATCTGGTCGCCGGGTCGATCGCGAACGCTGGTCGGTGGGTGCGGGAAAGGATCGCGGAGAACGGATCGTTCGATCTCTCGACGTTGCGCGAGCCGTACCGAATCGAGGGCAAGAAGACGATGGGGTACGAGCTGGCGGAAGCGTTCGATTGGCAGCTGCCCGATGCGGTCGTCTACCCGACCGGCGGCGGTACCGGTTTGATCGCCATGTGGAAAGCGTTCGACGAGATGCAGGCGCTGGGTTGGATCGGCGCCGAGCGGCCGCGCATGATCGCCGTTCAGGCGATCGGCTGCGCGCCGATCGTGGCTGCGTTTCGAGCCGGTGCGGATGCGGCGATTCCGGTGGCTGATCCCGAGACGGTGGCCAGCGGTCTCAGAGTACCATCGGCTTTGGGTGACTTTCTGATCCTGGCGACACTTCGCTCTTCGGGTGGCACCGCGGTCTCTGTGTCCGATCCTCAGCTCCTCGATGGTGCCCATCGGTTGGCGAGCGAGGAAGGGATTCTGGCCGGGCCGGAAGCCGGGGCCACGGTCAGCGCGCTAACCAAGCTGCTCGACGCTGGTGCGATCGCGCGTCACGAGC
>JBDHED010000219.1:0-3340 GCA_039591175.1 Gemmatimonadota bacterium
GTTCGACCAGCAAGATGATCAGCGAGAGCGCAGTCTGTCTCGCCAAGAACGATCTGCCGGTAAGGGGCGGGTTTTGGACGCCGGCCTCGGCCATGGGCGATGCGTTGCTGAAACGGCTGGCGGATAACGCCGGCTTGGAATTCGATCTACTAGAAGATGAACCCGCCGCCGAAGTTTACCGTCGGATTTGAGTGTTCCATCGTCGTCACGCTGACGCTAAACGTGCCGAAGACCGACTCACCGGCCAGCGTGGCACCGATGTCGATCGCGAACTCGGCGTTGGTCCCTGAGCTGCCCAGCAGACACGGCGCGCATCCCGAGAACGCGCTCGGAACTTCGGCGTCGGCGCTGGAGTGGAGGATCTGAACCTGGGGGATGATGAACGGCAACACGCGGAGACCGCTCTCGGTCTGGGTCACGTTGCCGATCGCGACGCCGATCGGGAGTACCCAGCCACTTAGGTCGACTTCGCTGCCCCCGAACTCGATCGTTTCGAAGCTGACGTACTTGAATCCCGCTACGGGACAGATCTCGAGCGGCAGCATCTTGGCCTCGACCGAGACTTGCCCGCCGAGCGTGTAGACGTTGAAGTCGGCCGCGTCGACGTTGATATAACCGGCCTCGACGCCGACCCCTAAAGGACCCGGGAGGTTGCGGCTGTATCGGCCCGTGAATCCCGCCGCACCGTCGGTAAGGCTCGCGTTTCCGCCGGCTGACGATTGGCCACTGCGTCCGGGGTTGCCCGTGCACGCCTGGGTGGAAGCGATCAGGACCGGGGTGACGCTTGGCGCGGGTTTTTCGGGTTGGGCCACTACCGGCTTAGCGGGTGGTTGCTCCGCTTCTAACCGCTCGGCTTCTGCTTTTTCTGCGGCTAGCCGTTCTGCCTCCGCCTCTTCAGCCGCCAACCGTTCGCGTTCCAGCCGGTTCGCTTCAGCCCGTTCGGATGCCAACCGCTGAGCTTCCAGCTGTTCCGCTCTGGCCCGCTCGGCCTCTTGTCGTTCGGCTTCGGCCTCTTCAGCCACCGCGAGTTGTTCGGTCTCCGCCTTTTCTGCGGCCAACTGCTCAGCTTCTAACCGTTCCGCCTCGGCCCGTTCGGCAGCCAGCCGTTCGGTCTCTGCTTGTTCGGCAGCCAGCCGTTCCGCCTCAGCCTGTTCAGCGGCGAGTCGCTCGGCTTCAGCTTGTTCGGCGGCCAGTCGTTCGGCCTCAGCCTGTTCAGCGGCGAGTCGCTCGGCTTCAGCTTGTTCGGCCGCCAGTCGTTCCGCCTCTGCTTGTTCAGCGGCCAGCCGTTCGGCTTCAGCTCGTTCGGCAGCCAGCCGTTCTGCCTCCGCCCGCTCGGCGGCCAGCCGCTCTACTTCCGCCTGAAGCCGCTCCACTTCTGCGGCGAGCTGCTCAGCCCCGGCTTGCTCGGCCGCCAGTTCGGCTGCCAACCGTTCCGCTTCCAGTCGTTCCGCTTCCAGTTGCTCGGCTGCTGTTTCTTCCGCCTCTTCCCGTTCCTCGTCCGCCACCAAGACCGTTAGCCGTTCGGCCATTAGCCGCTCCGCCTCCGCCCGTTCGACCGCCAACCGTTCAGCTTCCGCCCGTTGGGCCTCTGCAACCGGATCGGGTGCCGTCGACTCCTCGACCTCGAGCCTCCACTCGCCGTTTACCGACGCGACTTCCAGGCGGAAGCGTCCGGGTCCGCTCGTCAGCTCGATTGTTCCGGTGCCGTGTGCATCATGGCTGATTACGGGTATGCGCGACCTTGGGCGCGAAACCGATTGCGCCCACACATCCAAACGCGGAACAAAACCGGGGATCGCCTCGATCTCCCAACGGATCCGCCACACGCGGCTGCCGACCTCGAATGTCTCTGTGCGTCTACTGGTCCGACCGGAAAACGTGTCGATCGGTCCCCAGGAGGAGGGTCCGAGCGCAGCTACTTGTTCTTGTGCGGTGGTCGTGCCTGTTACGGAGAGCAGGCTGAGCAGAATCCCGATGGGTAGGAATCTTCTCACGGGGGAAGCCCCTCCAAGAGCCGTTTATAGTGGGCCTGGACGCCGAAGATAGTGCGGCGCCAACCGTGCTGGCATCCCCTTCCTTCATATGCCATACGGGTTTACACGGCTTAGCCCGGAATCAAGTCGATACACCAGGTTCTGCATATGACTGACAGGACTGCCAGACCGGTAGGATTCTGGCGTACACCGCCGCGGGTTTCCCCCGACAGTAATTCAAGATCGCGCATGACATAATGATTGGAAGCCGCGGTGTGAAACGCCGATGGCACACCACGACTGGGGTTTTCATCGGCAGGAGTGACGCCCCCATGAGATGGGTCCTACTATCCTCGATCGCATTCCTCGCTTTGCTCGTCTTCGCCTGCCAGGACACGGTCACATCGCCCGACGAACTCACTCTGTCGGAGAGCGGAGTGCAGGCGATGGCCGGAGGCACGCAGGGTGTCAATGTCACCGGCGGCGGTCTCCTGTTCGCCGTGGGCCAGAACCGTCCGTTCAGCTGCAATGCTCACCACGACCACATCTCGGCCACCAATCTTGGGAACGGTCGTGCGCGTGGTCAGGTTGAGCATCAGATGAATCGCGGCGAGGGCAACTGGCCCAACTGCACCGACACCAAGGCCATGGTTAACAAGTGGCACGGTGTCGTGGACGGGCTTCTGGTCAAGCAGATGGGTGACGTTACCTACGTCAACGTCTGCGGCGTGATCACCCACGACAAAGCTGGCACGGGTCGGGAAGGAGAGCGTTTCGGAATCGCGATTGAGGACTCGCCAACCGGGGATCGACAGATCAAGCGGCCGTGGATCGACTGCGCAGATCCCGAGAATCCTTACATCGGGCCCGCCTTCTGGTACGCTATGTACGAGGGCGACTTCAGGGTTCACATGAAGTAGGGTCTGTCACCCGGTAGCTGAAAGGGACGGCCCCACGCCGCATTTGACGTGGGGCCGTTCGCGTAGGGATTTCCGGGTACATCGCCGCGGGTTTGCCCCGACAGAAAACCAGCCCTGGGTGTGGGATAATGATACTGGAGGCTCGTATGGGACGGATCCTCGTACTCCCGATCGTACTCCTAGGGCTGATCGCCCTGGGTCGTCAGGACACCGTGGCATCGTCTCACAACCTCGCCCTGTTCGACAGCGGAGTGGTGGCGATGGTAGGAGACACGGTAGACGTGCTGGGTCAACCGCGTTGCCCGGGTCCTATGGCGAAGTGTGCGCAGCACCAAGGCGGTCAAGCGTGTCCTGGATGCGAGATGCGTCAAGCAAAGCGGTGCCATCACTGCGCACAGGGGATGCACCACACAGGCTCGGGCACGTGCCCGAAGTGCGATCGGGGTA